>JBEKBK010000099.1:0-19719 GCA_050015435.1 Bryobacteraceae bacterium | reverse complement strand
AGGCGGCCATCGCCAGGAGTCCTAAGACACCTCGCGACGCCAGCGCATCCAGAAAAATATTGTGCGGCGATTCCTGATAAAAGTCGGGATAAGCGCGGCCGAGTTCGATGGATTGGTAACGCGGAAATTCCAGGGCAAAGGTTTCGTTGCCGTAACCCCGTAGCCAGCGCGCGCCCGCCATGTGCAGCGTGTCGCGCCAGAGCCACAAACGTCCGCCGCCCAGCGGATCTTCGGTTGACCAATGTACGCGGGCCCGCAATCGCTCGCCGGCCGGAGCCAGATAGAATCCGCCGATCAGAACCAGCATCGCGGCCGCGCCCGTCAGCCAGGTCCGGCTCAGGCGTTGTCGCACCGCCAGCCAAAGAATGCCCGTTAAGAGTCCGGCCAACGCCGCCCGAGTTCCGGTGAGCACGAGGGCACACGTCGCGAGACTCGATATCGCGATCGCAAGGATCTTCCAAGTCCGATTCGTTTCGGAAAGCGCGAGCGCAACTCCCGCAAACGCGGCGTAAAGTAGATAGGTCGCGAAGTACGCGGCGTGACCCAGTGTGGATGGCGGCCGGACAATCATGAAGGACCCCTCGCCAAAGTGATAGCCCGAAGCCGGGATCCAGGGATCGAAGCCGAAATACTGGACGATGCCGTAGATCGATGCAGGAATCGCCGCAAGCGCGGTTACGCGAAGAAAGAACCGCACCCGCGTTCGATCCTTCGCGAAATGCGCCGCGGCGGCCGCGCCCAGAAGCAAGACTGCAAGTTCAGCGAACAGCCCGCTTCGCCTCCACGTGCTGCCAAGAATGGACAGTTGAGGATGGGTAGAAAAAACGGTACCAAGCAGCAGCGTCACCGCCTGGAAGGTAGCCAGAACACCGAACCACTTTACACGCGGCTGCCGAAACGCCGGCCAATCGCGAAACAGGACACACGCCAGCGCCGCGCCCAACAGCGCCACGACCACCTTCGGAATCACGTCAAACCAGAAGGACCAACCCGGCAGAATCAGCAAAGATACAAGTGCCGCCACCACGGGCAGCAGGACGGTCATATACGTACACTAGACGCTCAATTCGGCCAAGTCTATCGCGGCGTTAACATCTTCCTATGCGGCCGCCGCGAATAGCCCGTATAATCTGGATGTGTTCAAGCTAAGGGACGGCGACAGGGTCTCTTCAGAACCGGTGCTGTACAGCGCTCTGGAATCGTTCGACGCGCACCAATATCTCCTCTACCTGCGAAGCCGCGCCGGATTCATTTCGGTGGTGAGCTTATCCGCCGCGGTTCTGGTCTTGATTGTCAGCCTGCTGCTGACGAAGCAGTACACGGCGACGGCCAGCATCATGATCGATCCGCCGGTGTCCGACGATCCGCGCGTTTCGGTGGCAGTCAATCCAACCTACCTCGAATCGTTGCGGTCGTACGAAATGCTCGCCTCGAGCGATACGCTGTTCGCGCGGGCGCTCGAGAAATTCCACTTGCGCGATGCACAGGCCGGCGCTCCGCTCGAATCGATCAAGCGGCGCGTGCTGAAGGTCTCAAAAGTGCGCGACACCAAGATCCTGGAAATTTCGGCGACCTTGTCTGACCCCAAACTGGCTCAGATCGTGGCGCAATTTGTGGCCGAGGAAACCGTGAATTTGAGCCGCGCGGCGAACCGGGAAAGCGATCAGGAGCTACTCAACAGCGCGCAGAAGCAGCTTGAGGAGGCTCGCACCGCGCTCGATCACGAGCAAGCGGCTTGGCTTGAACTCAGCAGGCGTGAGCCGTTGGACGGGTCGCGTGCCGAGCTGGACTCGTTCAATGACTTGCGAAAAACGTTGCGGCAGGCCCTGGCAGACGCCAGAACCGAGCTTGCCGAGTTCTCGGATCGCGGCGGCGACGCGCGCATTGCGGGAATTCGCGGGCGGATAGAGAGTCTTGAAAAGCAGGATACGGAAATCGGGCGCGAGATCGACGCGAAGGCCGCAGTACTTTCAACGCGTGAGGCTCGTTCCGAGGATTTGGAGCAAAGGCTGCACAACGCGCAAACCGCGTATAACAACGCGACGACCCGCCTGGGGAACGTCAGGTCGTCCGTAGGCATGCGCGGAGACCGTTTGCACGTGATCGATCCCGGCGTCGTGCCGGAGCGGCCGAGTTCTCCGAATGTCTTCCTGAATGTCGCGCTGGCGCTGCTCGTTGCGCTCGCCGCGTCGATCACCTATCTCACGCTGACATTTCGGCCGAGCCGGCCCCAGTAGGCAGGCGCACTAGTGGACCGTCCCAGTGATTCGCTTAACTTCGAGCCGGGCGGGGCCGACATCCATGTCGGCGAGCCGGCTTTCCAGCCGGCTTGTCTTCGCACCGGGAGAACTGCCGGCCCTCCTCGGTTAGCACTTGGCATAGCGCTCGACTCCGACATTGGACTGCGGCGGCGGGGGAGCGGACAATGACCGGTGCGCACAATCTGGATTGGCGCCGCTGGGGCGCTGCGGCACTGCTCATTGCCTATGCGTGTGAAGTCGCTCTCGCGCATGGAGTGTTGAAGTGGGCCCTAGCGGCTGCCCTGGTGCTGGCGCCGATGCTCGCGTGGATTCTGTATGCGGCGGACGCGTGGCTGATTCTATTCTTCGCGGCCGCGCTGCTGGCGCCGCCGCTTCCCTTGAATTTCGGAAATTCGGGACCGCATCCGTCCCTGGCCTTCGCGGCGCTCGGCCTGGGGGTTGGCGTGGTGCGTTTGAACGAATGGAGATTTCACCGGGGTCTTCTCGAGGGGGCGCTGGTGACGTTCCTGGCTGTGCTGGCGATCAGTGTGGCCTGCGCCGCGATCTATTCGGGGGAAGACGTCGCCATCCAGAGCCTGGCGCGGGTCGGACTGGCTGGTATTTCGATCTTCGTCTTTTTCTATGTGTCCGCGGGTCCTGGCCGCGCGACCAGCATTTCGCTTCAACTCCTATTCTGGGTCGCACTCGCCTCGGCCTCGTTCGCTTGTCTTGACTTTTATTTTCAATTTCCCGCACCCGCCGGTTTCGAAGCCCAGTACGTCTGGCTCGCCTCGGGCATCTACCGGCGAGCCCAAGGCCTGTTCTACGAAGCCAGCACCCTCGCGAACTTCTGTGCGTTCTTCCTGGTGATGATCGCGGTCGCGCTGGTGCGGCGTGTCGCGAATCGGCCGCTGTTGCTGAGCGCAGGCGTCGTGTTCGCCTCGGCGCTGATCTTTTCCTATTCGCGAGCCGCGGTGTTAGGAGTCGGAGTCGCGCTGACCACTCTGCTCCTGCTCGAGCGTACCCATCTCGCTTTCCGCCGCCTCGTGTGGATCGTTGCCGGAGCGCTGGCCGCAGGCTTGGCGATCGTCTATCAGGTGTTTCCACGCTTCGCGGAAGCATACTGGAGTCGAATCAGTTACGCCGCCACGAACTTCTCCTCTTCCGCCGATCGCATCTTAACGGGCCGCGTCGAGTCCTGGCAAACGCTGATCGGATTTCTGGCGGAAAATCCCTGGCACGCGATATTCGGCGTGGGCTACAAGACCTTGCCGTATTCCGATTTCATCGGCCAGCGTGTGGTGAGCGACAACATGTATCTGAGCGCTCTAGTGGAAACCGGTATCGTGGGATTAGGAGCTCTGCTGGTGCTCAACTTCGCCATTCTGCGGGCGGGGTATACAGCGGCTCGCTCGAGCGACTCGGAGAAGTCGTTCTACGGAACTTGGATTTTCTGCTTCTGGACCGCGCAAATGGTGCAGATGCTATCGGCCGACGTGCTGACATTCTGGAGGGTGATGCCTGTGTATCTCTGGGTGCTGGCGATGGCAGTTCGCAAACGGGTTCCGCTGTAACGTGAAGATTCTGTTTCTCGAGCAGTTCAGTGAACTGGGCGGCGGCCAGCAGTGCTTGATCGATCTGCTCCCGGGCATTCGCGAGCGGGGATGGGAAGCTACGGTGGCCGCGCCCGGTTCCGGCCCTTTATTCGATGCGGCCCGCGAGGCGGGAGCCGAGACCGCAGTGATCCAACTTGGCCCGTATGCGAACGGCCGTAAGACTCCCGGCGACTCCGTGCGCTTCATGCGCGATACATTGCGGCTCCGCAATTGGATCGCCCGGCAGGACGCGGATTTGATCTATTCGAGCGCGCCACGGCCATTGGTCGCGGCTGCCCTGGGTGCGCGCGGCCGCCCCGTAGTGTTTCACGCGCAGCATCATTTCGGAAAATGGTACGCGTCCGCGCTCGCGAGTATGGCCGCCGAATATGCCCGATCTACCGTGATCGCAGACGCGGAATACGTCGCGCGCCAGTTCAGGCCCTATGTGGGGCCTGGCCGCTTGCATATCGTGTATAACGGCGTGGCCGAAATTCCTTTTGCCACCTGGAAATTCTGGCGCGATCATAAATGGAGGATCGGCATCATCGGCCGAATTGCACCGATGAAGGGTCATACCGATCTTCTGCGAGCCGCCGCGCTGTTGGCGCTTCAGGGCTTTAACGCGAACTACGTGATTTGCGGCGCTCCCATGTTTGCGCCGGCCGGATACATGGCCGAAGTGCAGCGCCTTGCGCTCAATCTGCCGGTCGACTTTCTAGGCTGGCGGCGCGATATTCCTTCGGTGCTGGCCAATCTCGATCTGCTGGTGGTTCCGTCGACTTCCGCGGAAGCCACCACCCGCGTCATCCTCGAAGCTTTTTCGGCCGGAATCCCGGTGATCGCCTATGCCATCGGCGGCATTCCCGAAATCATTCGCGATTCCGAAAATGGATTTCTGGTCCCGGAATGCGAGCCGCGCGCGCTCGCCCGCAAGATCCAGGAAGTGACACGGCTCGATTTCGGTCCGATCGCGGCTCGGGCGCGCGCGGATTGGGAGCGTCACTATTCCGTCGCGCGTTATCGCGAGGAGATGATCCGGGTCATTGCTGGATGTGGTGACGCGTGCGCGACCACCACTTGACGCCTTCCCATAGCGTGGGCACAAGCAACCGCGTGTGCAGCCAGGCTCGCGACGAAGCGTGCGCCAGGTAGCGGGATTGCTTCGTGATCCGTCGCGGGAGAGTCATCTCCTCTTCTGGAATATGGACAGCGTCCACTGGACCGGGCAAGGAGGCAGGCAGCAGCCGCCGCCGCAAAATGCTGAGCCGATCCGCCGGAGTTTCGACCAGGCTCAGGTGCAGCCACAGCTCGTCCTTATTGGGATGGAACATGCTTTCGAGCGGCGACCAACCGTATATTTCCAACCAATCCCCCACCGTTGCCGGAAGGGCCGCGACTTCTTCTTCCGCCGCTGCGGGAAGATTACACGCGAACCAGGTGCGCGCTAGCAGGAATGCCACCGCTTCCAATTGCCGCAACGAAGGCGCATGCCATTCTCGCCACTGCCGCCAGAATGTTCCGTCGTGCTGCGTGTGCAGAAACCGCGCGACCTCCCATACGTGAAACGGCCGCAGGTTGCCTCGCAATAAGTGACGCACCAGATGCAGCGCCGCGTATCCAAGCGCATCCACCCGATGAAGTCGATGATCTTCCCGCCGCTTCCAGAAACCCTCTAGCCCTTTCGGATAGAGCCGCTCGGTGGACGCATCCCAGAACTGGAAATGAACCTCGACCGAAACTGGGATCTCCGGATCAAAATAATCTCCGCGCCATTCCCAGCCCGTCTTGCGGATCATGGTCGGAAGATGATCCATCGCCAGACCCTCGAGTTCTGCGATCGGTTCGTAGCCCAAGGCGAGCAGCGCATCGAGCGATTTGTCTCGCTGGTTCTCGGGTACGTACAGATCCAAATCGTACTGGACTCTTAATTGGGGCTCAGGCACGAATTCGGGAACGTGCGTGAAACCCTTCAGGACGACATGATCGAACGCGTTCGACAATTCCTGATAAGCCTCGGCGACCCGCTCCACTCGAATCGTGTTGCGCGCCAGGACTCCGTCTACATGCGCACGGGCTTCCTCCGGCAGATCGAACTGGCCCAGGAGCTGCGTCAGTTGCGCGCGATCGAGAAAATCCAGCGCTGCCCGATCCAGACCAGCGAGCGAGAATGGACGGCCGTCAAAGGACAACGCATCCAAAGCCGCTCGTATTGCAGGGCGTATCATCCTTCCAGGAAGTCTACTGCGTCCTGAAAGTTGGAATATTCGAGCGTCCGCAGTTCGCAGGTGTCGAGCAACGCAGAAAGCGTTGCGGACTGTTCCACCTCAATCTCTGGGTCCCAATGGAAGAAGACGCTCTCGCACCACGCCCGCGCTTCGGGCTTTGGCAGCGGCTTCCAGCGCGCTTCTCCCTCGGGTTTTCGCGCCAGAAAGACCATCCGATCGACTTGCGCCGCAAGGCTCGCGGTAATCGATTTGAGTTGGCGGGTCCACAGCTCGAGCGACATCTTCCCATTGCCCCGCAACGCGGGAGTGTGCACTGAGAGCTCGGGGAAGAGGAGCGCAGCATCGGGCCGCAGGCGGATGCGATGCGCATTGCCGATCACCAGGCGATCTGACGCTCGCCGGCGCACCAGGTAACTCGCGTCATCGCTGACATAGGTCCATCCGCGGCGCGAGCAGGCGTAAGCCAGGGTGCTTTTCCCGGCTCCGGAGTCGCCGCAGAGAAGGATGCCTCGCCCTTCGCGAGCGACGCAGGTGGCGTGAATCGGGGTGAGATACATAGACTCGAGAACTAGATGGACCATCGCATCGAGAAAGTGGTAATGAAAGTATCCGATGTCGTCGACCGCCGGGGTCGTCAGCCACGCCGCGCCGACGCCGGCGCGCGTATCGCAGATGGCGAAATTTGCAGAATCCGCTGTCAAGGCGAACAGGTGGCGATGACCACGAAACTGCGCCGGTGGAGGAAGCGTACCTCGGGCGTCCGTCACTTCAAAACGAACGGTTACCGGTTGTTCATGAAAGGCAGGAATCCACTCGCCCCATTCGCGGCGCGCCAAGTCGAGGATCGCCTTGGAATTGGTTGCGATTCGGACCGGAAAGCCGAGCGGATGGAAAGTCTCCTCAAGCAACGACGAGGGCCAAGAGGCTGGTAACAGGGATTCTATCATCTGTATCGATGCTTGTATCAGAATGAATGTGGAATAACTGCTGCCCGGAGTTCAATCCTACGTGAAAACTCGCTCGAAGAAAATCGTTTTCTTTTTTCCGGCATTCTCCAGCACCGAAGCGACTGCCCCGCTCGGTATTCTGGCGGTGGCGACACCGCTGCTTCGCGCGGGTTATGAGATCCGGCTGATCGATTCGACCATCACACCAAATTTCAAAAGGCGCGTCATCGAAGAATTGGACGAGGCCTTGTGCCTCGCCATTTCGCTAGTCACGGGACCGATGATCAAGGAAGTAGTCGAGGTGGGGCGCGAGGCCAAACGGCTGTACCCGGACCTGCCGGTGGTGCTCGGCGGCTGGCACCCGTCGCTGCTGCCGGATCAGACGCTGGCCGCGGCATACGTCGATGTGGTCGTCATCGGCCAAGGGGAAGAGTCGTTCCTAGAAGTGGTGCAGCGCATCGAAGCACGTGAGTCTCTTGAGGGTATAGCCGGCGTAGGGTACAAGGAAGACGGCCGGCTGATTTTCAACAAGCCACGTGCCCTGAAGCCACTCACGGAGATGCCGCCGAAGGCTTATCATCTGGCCGATTTCGACGCCTATGAGCGCGTGTGCGGCCGCCGCTGGGCAAATTATACGACCAGCCTGGCGTGCCCATACAATTGCGGATACTGCACGAACGCCGGCGTCTATGGACGCAAGTGGAACGGGCTCCCGCCGGAACAGGTCGCGGAAGAGTCGACCGATTTGGCGAATCGCTATCGGCTGAGCCTCCTATGGTTCGTCGACGACAATTTCATGGTGGATCGCGCTCGTACCGTGGGCATCGCAGAAGCCTTGTTGCGCCGCAATGCGAGTTTTGAATGGAGCATCCAGGCGTCCACGAATCTGGTGGTCCGGTTTACGGTGGAGGAGTTGAAACTGCTGCGGCGCGCCGGATTGACGCAGATCTCGATGGGCGCGGATGCCGGCTCGCCCAAAGTGATGCACCTGATGAACAAAGATTTTCAGAAGCTGGAAACGATTTATGAATCCGCCGACCGGATCACCGCGGCGAAAATCCGGCCATCATACAATATGATTTTCGGGTATCCGGGCGAGGGCGAAGCAGAACGGCGTGCGTCCATCGCACTGGTAATGGACATTTGCCGCAAATATCCAGGAGCCGAGTTCTGGACTAATATCTTCACTCCTTATCCGGGGTCGCCGATCATGGAAAAAGCATTCGAGCTCGGCATCGATGTACCTAAAACGCTGGAAGGCTGGACCGATTATTTCCCGCGCTACACGGTCCTCCCATGGCTGAAGGGGAAGGATCACCAGGAAGTGCAAACCATGCGCGAGTATATGCGGGTGGCGTTCAACCGCGTGCCTGTTTCGCGCCTGGATCGAACCTGGGTGAACCGGATGGTGCATGAGCTGATCAGCATCCCGGCGCGATGGCGCTTGGATCACAATTTCTATAAGCTCCCCGTCGATCTGTGGGTCAAGGATTTAGTCAATCAGGTGATCTCGCCGCCCAAGCCCAAAGTCGATGCGAAGCAGCTCGCTTCCGAGCCCGTCACCTGCTGAGGAATTGAAGTGGCTGACATCCTGTTAACGCATTCGAACCACCTCTATTCGGACCGGAAACAGGTGCGGAAAATGCAACCCTATCCGCCGTTGCAGACGTTGATCGCGGCTGCGAAGTTGCGCGAATCGGGATATTCGGTCGCGCTCCGCGATGTGACTTTGGCGAATTTTCCCGAGGAGGAATTTCGCGCCGCATTGGTTGAGCAGCGTCCCAGCATGGTGGCCGTGGTCGAGGATAATTTCAATTTTCTGAGCAAGATGTGCCTCACCTGCAACCGGAGTCTGGCGTTCCGCATGTGCTCCGCCGCGCGCGAGGATGGCATCCCAACCGTGGTAAATGGATCAGATGCCACGGATCACGCTGGCGCTTATCTGGAAGCGGGCTTCGAGATGGTGGTGATGGGAGAAGTGGAGAGCGGGCTCGAAGCGGCGGTGCGCCAGATGATCGGCGGCCAAGACTTGCGACTACGCGGGCGGGTGGGCCCGCTGACGCCGATCGCCGAATTGGACGCGCTGCCGGATCCGGCGTGGGACCTGGTGGATATTGATGCTTATCGCGCGGCTTGGAAAGAGGCACACGGATACTTCTCGATGAATATCACCTCCAGCCGCGGCTGTCCTTATCGTTGCAACTGGTGCGCAAAGCCGATCTTCGGTTCGCGATACCGTTTCCGTTCACCGGAGCGCGTGGCGAAAGAGATGTTGTTCCTCAAGCGCGAATGCGGCGCGGAACATCTCTGGTTTACCGACGACATTTTTGCTCTGTCGCCGCAGTGGACGCGCTCGTTCGCGGAGATTGTGGAGCAGATCGGCGCGGTGGTCCCGTTCAAGATGCAATCCCGCTGTAATCTGATGACGCGCGACACGGTGGCCGCACTCCGGCGCGCGGGCTGCGCCGAGGTTTGGATGGGGGCTGAATCGGGCTCGCAAAAGATCCTGGATGCCATGGACAAAGGCACGCGCATGGAGCACATTTATGACGCGCGAGAAAACCTGCGGCGTCACGGCATTCGCGCCTGCTTCTTCCTGCAGCTTGGTTATCCCGGTGAAACGTGGGAGGACATCGAGAGCACCATCCGCATGGTGCGCGAGACCGCGCCGGATGACATCGGCATCTCGGTCGCCTATCCGCTTCCTGGCACCAAGTTCTACGACCGGGTGGCGGCGGAGCTTGAAGAAAAAGAAAACTGGCGCGACAGCGACGATCTGTCCATGATGTTTCATGGAGCGTACTCGTCGGAGTTCTATCGCGAGCTTGCTGACGCCATGCATCAGGAAGTGCGCGGCGGCGATCCTCAATGGGATCGCGTCTACGCGTTGGAGAAAAGTTCCGCGAAGCCACTCCCCATATGGACCTTCTGCTGACGCACGGATATTTTTTGTGCGAGGACCCGAAAGAGCGCGAGATCATGAAGCCCTACGCGCCGTTGGGGCTGCTGTATCTCTCCTCGCACTTGCGTGCCCGGGGATTTGACGTAGAGATCTACGATTCCACATTCGGATCCCGCGAGGAGCTTCTGCGGCTGCTCGAAGCGGAGAAACCCCCGGTGGTCGGTATTTACGGAAATCTGATGACGCGCGCCAATGTAATCGCCATCGCGCAGGCGGCGCGTGCGTGCGGTTGCCGGGTGGTGCTCGGCGGACCTGAGCCACCGAATTATCCGCAGGAGTATTTGAGCGCAGGCGCGGACGCAATCATTACCGGAGAGGGCGAGGTTTCGCTCGAAGCGCTACTTCGCGCGTTGGCAGCGCGCGAGGACATGGGGCGCGTGCCGGGAATCCAGTATCGGGCGGAAGACGGTTCCGTGGCGCGGACTGAACCGGCCCCGCTAATCCCACGCCTTGATGACCAGCCGTGGCCGGATCGGGAGCGTATCGATATGCCGCGTTACCTGGACGCGTGGAGAACCCGGCATGGACGAGGGTCCATTTCTGTTATTACGGCGCGTGGCTGCCCGTATCATTGCCGCTGGTGCAGCCACGCGACCTATGGCAAGACTCATCGCCGCCGGTCACCGGCGTCGGTCGCCGAGGAAGTCGCGTGGATCATGGAACGCTACGGGCCTGAGATGTTGTGGATGGCGGATGACGTATTCACCATTCATCCCGGCTGGATCACTGAGTACGCGAAAGAAATGCAGCGCCGGAACCTGCGGGTTCCGTTTGAGTGCATTACCCGCGCCGACCGCATGAATCCACATATGGCGGAGACGCTGGCGGAGCTCGGATGTTTTCGGGTGTGGATCGGTTCGGAAAGCGGGTCGCAGAAGATTCTCGACGCCATGCAGCGCGGCGTGCGAGTGGAACAGGTTCGCGAGGCGGTGCGGCTGCTGCGTGAGCAAAGCATTCAGACCGGGATGTTCCTGATGTGGGGTTATGAGGGCGAAGGACTGGAGGACATCGAAGCAACGGTGGACCACGTAAAGTCGTGCCGCCCGGATGTGTTCCTCACGACGGTATCCTATCCGATCAAGGGCACGCCGTACTATAACGAGGTCGCCGAGCGGCTCGTGCGGATTGGCGAGTGGGGTAGGTCCACCGATCGCGACGTCAAAATCAGCGGCAGGCATTCCAGACGCCTTTATCAATTTGCCGACCAGCTCTTGAAAAGCGAAGCAGCCGGTCTCGCGGAGCTGTCTGCAGCCGCTAGGCAAGGCTTGCGGGAGTGCTTCGCTGAGGTGGAGGCGTGATGATCGCGGCCGAACGGCAGCGCTTCCTCGAGGATTATCTGCGCATCCGGCAGGCGGAGGGCCGCGGTTCGGATGAACCATCCTATTACTTCACCCTGCCGCATGAACCGATTCGCGCGCGAACCTATCGATACTTTGAACGGCGTGTATTGCCGGAGATGGAACGCGAGGCCCGTGGAGCGCCGCTGGAAATGCTCGACCTGGGCGCAGGGACTGGCTGGCTGTCGTATCGCCTGGCGTTGCGCGGACATCGTCCGGTGGCGATCGATATTCTCACGGATCGGCGCGAAGGGCTCGGAGCAGCGCGGCATTATGATTCAAGGCTCGAGCGGCCCTTCGCGCGAATCGACGCCGAGTTCGATCAGCTTCCGCTTCCTGACGCGAGCTTTGATGCAGTGCTCTATAACGCCAGCTTGCACTATTCTTCGAATTACGTGAAGACGCTGGCGGAAGCGCGGCGATGTCTGCGGCGCGGCGGACGCATTCTGATCCTCGATTCCCCCGTTTACAAGTCGCGGGAGCACGGGGAGATGATGCGTCGCGAGCGGCATTCTCAATTCTTAACCCAGTACGGTACCGAATCCGATCACGTGGGGAGCATCGAATATCTGGACCTGGGGACGATCGATTCGCTCGCGCACGAGATCGGGATCGAGTGGCGCATTCACAAACACTGGTATGGCCTCGCTTGGCATGCCCGTCCCTGGAAGGCGCGCTGGAAAGGGGCGCGTCCGCCTTCTCGATTCTGGATCTTGGAAGGAAAGCTGACCCGCCGATGATCCTCTTTTTCAACCCGCGCGCGATCGCGAAGCCGAAGAACCGGCGCTATCCGCTGTCGATCCTCGCGCTGGCGGCCATGATCGAGGGCAAAGAAGATTACGCGATCGTCGATGGAAATCTTGAAGACGATCCGCGTGCCGCCATCGTTCGCGCCATGCGCGAGCGGTCGGCGCGTCTTCTGGCCGTCAGCGTGATGCCGGGTCCGCAGATGGTGGCGGCCTTCCCGGTTTGCGCCTGGTTCAAGGAAACGTATCCCAACGTGCCGATTGTCTGGGGCGGTTATTTCCCTTCGCTCTATCCGGATACGGCGCTCAACGCGAAGTACGTCGACTTCGTGGTGCGCGGCCAAGGCGAAGAGACCTTTGTCGAACTGTTATACGCGCTCGCGAACGAGCGTGCGCTCTCAACGATTCGCGGTCTCTCTTATCGCGATGCATTCGGGCTGCACGTGCACAATCCCGAGCGCCCGATGCGTTCGCCGGGTGATTTTCCGGTGATGCCATATCATCGCCTGGATCCCACGAAATATCTGCTGCCGACTTTTCTCGGCTCACGCACCGCGGTGCATCAGGCGAGTATCGGCTGCCCCTACAAATGCAATTTCTGCGGCGTCGTCGATTTCTCCGGATCGCGCGAGAAGATGGCCCCCCCGGAACATACCGCCAGCGTTCTCGCTCAGTTGCAGCGCGATTACGGCGTAGACGCGGTCCAGTTTTACGACAACAATATGTTCCTGCGTGAGGATCACGCCCGCGAGCTGGCTGATCGGCTGGAGCCTCTGGGCATGCGCTGGTGGTGCGAGGCGCGCGTGGATGCGATGCTTCGCTATTCGGACGATACCCTGCGCAAGATCCGCCGCGCCGGCTGCGTGATGATCTTCTTCGGCGTCGAATCCGGTTCCAATCGGAAGCTCGCGGAAATGAAGAAGGAAATCACGGCGGAGCAGTCCCTGGAGCTAGCGGCCCGGATGCGCCAATTCGACATCGTTCCCGAGTACTCGCTCATCTTTGGTAACCCGAGCGATTCCGTATCGGACTTCCACGAGACCGTGGCCTTCGCGCGCAAGGTCAAACGCATCAATCCGGATATCGAGATCGTCGTGCAGACCTACGTTCCCGTGCCGCAGCGGCGGGGCGAGATGTACGGCAAGCTGGATTCGCTGGAACTCCCAACCACGGTGGAAGAGTGGGCTACTGATCGCTGGTTCCGGTTTTCGATTCGTGAAGATCCAGAACTGGCGTGGCTGCCGCCCGAGTTGCGCCGCCGGATCAAGGGCTTTGAAACGGTGATGAATGCGCGCTGGCCCACCGTGCAGGACTGGCGGCTGCCCCGATGGGCGCGCTGGATGCTGAAGGGACTCGGGAGCTGGCGCTACGCGATGGGAGCCTTCAATAACCCGTTCGAGCTGCGCTGGGCTCAGAAGATCGTGCGGCTGCGCCAGCCAAGACTCGAGAGCTTGTGATGCTGGTCTCGCCCCGCGAAGGCTACCGGCGTTGGGCGCCGACCTATGACGAATCGCCGAATCCGATGGTCGCGCTGGAGGCGCGATGTGTCGCCGAATGGCTCGAGCACAAGCCCGGCCAGCGTCTGATCGACGTCGGTTGTGGAACCGGCCGACGGATTAACTCGACGGGCGGAATTGGAATCGATTTTTCGAGGGAAATGCTGGAGCGCACACAGGCGGCAGGGAGAATCGTCCAAGGCGACGCGATTCGCTTGCCGTTCGCCAGCGGGGTCGCCGATATTGTTCTGTGCTCGTTGACGCTCAGTTATCTTTTCCCTGCCCGTGCCGCTGTCAATGAGATGCGCCGCGTGGCGCGGCCGGGCGGACTGGTGATCGTCACCGACGTGCACCCGCAAGCGATTCAGCATGGATGGAAGCATTCCTTCCGCAGCGGTTCCCTGGTCTATGAGATCGAGAATCGTCCGTATTCGCTCGACGATCTTCCGCAAGACGGGTTGGAGGAAACCTGCGACGTTTTCTTCGGAGAGCCGGAGCGGCCGATCTTTGAGCGCGCGGGAAAGATCGACTACTTTGCCGAGGCATGCCGGCTCCCGGCGATTTGGATGCTCAAGTGGCGAATCCGATAATCTCCCGGTTGCCGATCCTGATTCTCTATCCGCACAATCGCTGCAATTGCCGCTGCGTGATGTGCGATATCTGGAAGATCGATTCGGCCGAAGAAATCAGCGCCGCGGAATTGGAGCACCATCTCGATCAGATTGCGGGCCTCCGGGTGGAATGGATCGTGTTTTCCGGCGGAGAGCCGCTCATGCATTCCGACTTGTTTCGCTTGTCCGCATTGGCGCACTCTCGTGGCATCCGCACGACGATGCTCAGCACCGGTCTCCTGCTCGCTCGAAACGCAACGCGCGTGGCGCAATCGATCGACGACGTGATCGTGTCACTCGACGGGCCTCCAGCCGTGCATGACGCGATCCGGCGGGTTCCGGGAGGTTTCGATCTGCTCGCAACCGGGGTGCAGGCGATTCGAGCCACTAAATCGGCGTATCCAGTCGCGGCGCGATCCACCATTCAGCGCTCGAATGCGCTGCGACTGCGTGAAACGGTTCGCGCGGCACGTGACATCGGTTTCGATTCGATATCCTTCCTGGCTGTGGACGCGGCGGCAGGCCCGTTTCATCGCGTCGATGCCCGCCCGTCCCTGGCGCCCACTCTTGATGAATTGCCCGCGCTGCACCAGGAAGTGGAAGCATTGATTGAAGAAGAATGTGATCGGGGATTTGTGATCGAGACACCGGAGAAGCTGCGGCGCATCGTCCGGCATTTCCGGGCCTATCACGGCCTGGAGGAGCCAGAAGCACCACGATGCAATGCCCCGTGGGTTTCAGCGGTGCTCGAAACGGACGGCACCGTCCGCCCCTGCTTTTTTCATGATCCAATCGGGAATGCGCGGAGTGATAGTCTGGTTGACATTATTAACGGCCCACGGGCGATCGAGTTTCGCGCGAATCTTCAGGTAGCGGAGAATCCTGTCTGCCGGAGGTGCGTGTGTTCCCTCCATCGAAGCAACTGAGGATGGGAAATTTCGACGCAGTCGCGGCGCGCTATGACGGGTTGTGGACCCACACGGCGATTGGCCGTCTTCAACGGGACGCGGTGTGGCGGCGGGTCGATCCGCTTCTTCGCCCCGGCGATTCTGTTCTGGACTTGGGCTGCGGAACGGGGGAAGACGCGCTTCACCTCACGAGCATGGGAATGCGCGTGCATGCCATCGACGCTTCTGCGGAAATGGTGCGGATCGCCCGCAGCCGAGGGATCGACGCGACTCTGTTGGTCATCGAGGAAATCGGGCAGGTACCAGGCTGCTTCGATGCCGTGATCTCCAATTTCGGGGCGTTGAACTGCCTGGAAGACTTAAGCGCGATTCGAGCTCCTCTCGCCCGGCTCGTGCGGCCAGGCGGGCATCTCGCGATTTGTGTGATGGGCCGATTCTGTCTGTGGGAAACAGCGTGGTATGTCGCAAAGGCTCAGCCCCGAAAGGCCTTTCGGCGCTGGAATCGCCGCCCTGTTGCGTCATCTATCGGCGTACGAGTGTCTTATCCTTCCATTCGCCAGCTTCGGCAGGCGTTTCAACAGGACTTTCGACTTGTCGAATGGTATGGCGTCGGGATCGCGGTTCCTCCCTCCTACGTAGCGGGTCTAGCAGGCCGCACCTTGGCTAGGCTGGCGGCATTCGATCGCCGCGTGGAATGCCTCCCGTTGTGGCGAGCGTTATCCGATCATCGTCTGTTAATTTTACGGCGGACGTGAGACGCCGCCAAAGGTAGCTCAGCGTCACGAATTGTACGACGGCGGCGGATAGGGCTATGCCCGCGACGCCCATCCAGCGCGTCAGGATTAAGTCCAGCGCGAGGTTCAATCCGACGCTAAGAGCGCCCGCGCGAAGCAGCAGATGATTCATTTTCAGTGAAGAGACCAAGCGAAGCACGAGCGCAGTGACCATGGCCGGAGGAATCGTGAGCAAGGAATATCGTTGCACTGTGGCGACTACGCCGGTCGCCGCGCCTGTGAACTGGCCCCGCTGGAAGACCAGCCGGATCAGCGGTTCGGAGAAAAAGACTAAGAGCCCGATCACTGGAAGCGTGACCGCGAGAATAATCACGGCGTAGCTGCGAAGGCTGTGGCGCACATGCTCCGGATCCTCGCTTACCGTCAACTTCGAAAAATGCGGCAGAATCGCGGTCGCGACAGCGATTGGCCCAACGGCGAGCAACACTGCCGTAAGCCGCGTGCCGTAATTCAGAGCGGCCACGCTGCCCGACGCGAGCATCGCGGCAATGGATTGATCGACCAGCGGCGCTCCCCCAAGAAGAAGCACGCCTGCGATCACAGGTCCATATTGGGCTAGCACCTGATCGAGAGCCGGGCTGTGGCCCTCCCAGCGCGGAAGAATCGGAAACCCTCGCCGGACCATTCCAGCACCCAGCAAGACAACCTCCACAACACCGCCCGCCAAAGTTCCCACTGCGAGAGAATAAACGCCCCAGGAATGTCCGAATCGCAGCAGAAACAGGATCGACGCCAGCGGTGTCACCACAGGAATGATCGCAGGGAATGCGAACCGGCCTTCGGTATTCAGAATCGAAGGCCAGATGATGTTCAAGGCGCTCAGCGGCACAATCGGCCACATCACTCGAAACAGAGAAGCCGTCAACGCCAATTTCGGTCCGTCAAAACGCAACGCAAGCGGGCGCAAAGCCCACGGGCCAAGCGCGGCCAGCGCCAATCCAACGATCGTGAGCAATCCCACCGCAGCGATCAGCACGCTGCGATAGAGCCGCCGAGCCGCTTCCGGCCCCTGTACCTCGCGCACTTCGATGAACGTAGGCACCAATGCCGAGCTGAGCGCGCCCGCTAACGTGTCGGCCACGAAAGAAGGCAGCAAGAACGCGATCAGATAGGCGTCCAACCCGTCGCTCATTCCGAAAGCTCGGGCCGTGCAGACTACTTTAAGCGCGCCGGCAGCCTTGACGAGGGCGGTGTACGTTCCCACCGTAACCATCTGGAAAAGGACACGCCGGGATACCGCGCGCCCTCGAATGGCAGGCATTCGTCCTCAGGCTAACAGATGGTAGACTTGCCACAGCGAATGCGGGTCGCCATCGTTCATTACTGGCTGCTGGGAATGCGCGGCGGCGAAAAAGTCGTGGAGGCGCTGTGCCGCCTGGCGCCGCAGGCGGACCTTTTCACGCTGTTCTACGATCCCGAAAAAGTGTCTCCCGCGATTCGCGCGCACCGCGTGACCGCTTCGTTTCTGAACCCTCTGCGATCCTATTACCGGTCGCTGTTGCCGTTGATGCCGCTGGCGCTCGAGCACTTCGACCTGCGCGGTTATGATCTCGTGATTTCGAGCGAATCAGGACCCGCGAAAGGCGTCCTCACCGACTCGACCGCCCGGCATGTATGCTATTGCCACACGCCGATGCGTTACCTGTGGGATCTGTACCCGGCTTATCTGCACGAATGGACGCGTTCGCGCGTGAAGCGTGCCGTCATGGCGCCGCTTACGAATTATCTACGGCTGTGGGATCTTGCATCCGCAGCGCGAGTGGATGAATTCATCGCGAACAGCGAGAACGTACGGCGCCGAATTTCGAAGACTTATCGGCGCGATGCGCGAGTAATCCACCCTCCGGTGGCGGTGGAAAGCTTCCGCTGCGAAACTGCCGAAGACTATTACTTAATCGCGAGCGAACTAGTGCCGTATAAGCGCATTGACCTCGCGGTGAAGTGTTTCAGTAAGTCCGGCCGCAAACTGCGCATTGTGGGCGATGGTCCCGAGTTCGGGCGCCTGCGCGGCCAGGCTTCGGGAAATATCGAATTCTGCGGACGTGTATCCGACCCACAGCTGCGCGATCTGTTCGCGCGTTGCCGTGCTTTTCTGATGCCGGGCGAAGAGGATTTCGGCATTACGGCAGTGGAGGCGATCGGCAGCGGCAAAGCTGTCATTGCTCTCGGCCACGGAGGCGTACTCGAGATCGTGCCGCCGGAGGGCGCTTTTCTTTACCCCGCGCCGGACGAAGATTCTCTGAACGATGCGATCCGGCGATTCGAGGCGGCTGAGAATGAGATCCCGTCCAAAGAGCTCCAGGTCAGCGCCGTGCGATTCTCGGAAGCAGAGTTCGATCGTAAAATGCGGGAGATACTGTGTACAGTGTGAATTACGGGCTTCGGGAACGTCTCGATCGAGTCGAGGAGGGCATTCAGAATGCAGCCCGACGCGCCGGACGGGCGCGGTCCGAGATAACGCTGCTAGCCGTGACCAAGAAATTCCCGGCAGAAATCATGCGAGAGGCGTATGAGCTGGGCCTTAGGGACTTTGGCGAGAATTACGTACAGGAATTCGAGACGAAGCATCCTGCGCTCGTGGACCTGGCTGAGGCGCGGTTTCACCTGATCGGCCATCTCCAATCGAATAAAGCGCGCGTCGCGGCAGAACTGTTTCAAGTGATTCAGACCGTCGATTCAGAAAAGCTGGCGCGACGGCTGGACCAAGCGGGACGGCCGCTGGAAGTGATGCTCGAGGTAAAGCTTTCGGGAGAAGAGTCCAAGTTCGGCGCCGCGCCCGATTCGCTCGACGCCTTGATTGCAGGGGTCCGCGGCTGTGCAAATCTTCAGCTAACAGGTCTGATGACGATTCCGCCGTGGAGCGACGATCCTGAAGTTACCCGTCCTTATTTCCGGCGTCTCGCCGCTCTGGGCCGCACGCACGGGCTGGCGAAATTGTCGATGGGGATGTCGCACGACTTCGAAGCGGCTATCGAGGAGGGCGCAACGCATATCCGCGTGGGTACCGCCCTGTTCGGTCCGCGCACAAAATGAAGGTTGCGTTTTTTGCGCCGTTGCCGCCCGCTCCAACGGGAGTCGCGGACTACGCGGCGGCGCTGCTGGCTGGGTTGCAGAAGTACGGCGAAGTCGAGGTGGGATCTGAAACCGGCATCGCGCTGTATCACATGGGCAACAACCATCTGCATCAGGCGATCTATGAGCGCGCCTTGAAGCGCCCTGGCGTGGTGGTGCTGCACGATGCCGTGCTTCATCACTTCTTCCTGGGAACGCTTGATGAGCAGGCGTACAAGGAAGAGTTTGTCTATAACTACGGCGAGTGGATGCGGGGACTCGCCGAACAACTGTGGCGGGAACGCGCGCGTTCGGCAGCCGATCCGCGCTATTTTGAATACCCAATGCTGAAGCGAATCGCCACGTCGGCGAGGGCTGTGATCGTGCACAACCCGGCGGCCGTGCGTGCGGTTCGGCGGCACGCGCCGGACGCACGGGTCACCGAAATCCCGCATCTATTTGTCGCGCCGCAAGCGCCGGATTCAGTCGAGACGTTGCGGTTCCGCGCGGCACTCGGCCTGCACCCGCGAACATTCCTGGTAGGCGTCTTCGGCCATCTACGCGAGTCCAAGCGGCTGCCGGTGATCCTTCGGGCGATGGAGCGCGTCTGGAATCGCGGCGGCGACGCACGGCTGCTGGTACAGGGGACGTTTGCCTCATCCGATCTTGAACGTGCCGTCACGCCGCTGCTCGCGGATCCCCGAATCATTCGCGCCGGACATCTCCCGGAACGCGAGTTCTGGCTCTACGCGTCCACGGCGGATCTGTGCATCAACCTGCGTTATCCGAGCGCGGGCGAATCGT
>JBEKBK010000098.1:0-19720 GCA_050015435.1 Bryobacteraceae bacterium | reverse complement strand
TGCTGCACTTGCCTGGTAACTCCCGATTGGCTCAGTCCTTGGTCGGTTACTGATGAACTGCCCATCCGCACCCTCACAAAGGGAACGACTCGGTGGTGGTCGAATTTGGTGGCCAACACTACCGTACCCTGGAACCTTCAAAGCCAGCGTGTACCAGTGTGCCAAAGTCGCTCTCTCTTCCCTCGCACGGTTCCTCGGATAGTGCCAGCGCCGTTTGCGCGTGCTCGCCTTTGCATCGTCTCCCTGGGCCGGACGCCCATACTAGGCGGTCAGCGAGACCGGGAGGAAAAACGTGGCGAAGGGGGCCTGATCGCCGATCACTGGATCCAGCAGCAGGCGCAGCCACGTCGCCAGCGCGACGGTGACCATAGCACATCCATATTGGAGGACGAACGACCGCGACGGGTCCGAACTCTCGCGAGGGGGACTCTGCCCGCGCGGAGGATTCCCAAGGGTATCCATCTGTCAACTCGCTCGAGGCAGCGGTAAAGCTGTGCAACGAGCTTATCGGTCAGTCCACTGAAAGTATGTCATCAATTGCGCTGCGCGGGAAGGCCCTTTGGCGCAGGCCGAGGTAGGGTGGGCGGTCATAATCGCTGACGATGGCCACGATGTCATCGATGTGCGCACCCGGGATGAATTTTGCGCCAACCCAGTGATGGATGAGTCCGTCGGGGACTCGTGTTGGATTGCCGGGGCCGAATCGGGCTGCGCATCTGGCGAGCCCGCGCGAGCAGCTTCGTCGATGCATAGAAATGTTCCCGTAGAAATTTTCGCCTTAGGCACTTTCACCTTAAGCCTCTGGTAGGTAGACGACCGATCGGTACCTCCAAGTTTGCCTTATCCCATGGGTCTTAGGCCGGCCGGTAAATACTTCGGGATTTTGATTACACCTCGAAAAAATTACAGTCATGGTTCGGTCAAAAGTTCAGACCAGAATGATCCTGGTATTGACTCACGTTTCGTATTGAGAATTCGAATTTCATTTTTGCACAAGTATTTCCGTGACCGTTCCAATTTGGTCGCCTCCCTGAGCTTCGCACTGGGGCGTTCACTGACGGCCTGCTAAGGGTTTAGCCCCACAAAATTGCGTAGTTGGGGTATTAGTACCCCTCAAGATTCCGCTCTACGCTCGTAAATTAATGTTTCGCCGCTACCGATATGAGATTCAGTGCCGGAACGAAACGAAATTTTACAAACCGCCATGGCACTCGGAGTTTTCTGGCTCGCAGCACCGTATGACTTAATCCATTGGACTACGCCATCCGGGTAATTGTAAACGCGTCCGCGACGACTACATGATTTCTTGCGGGAATGGATTTCCGCTCTTGAGGTTCGCTGGCCGCCGAAGAGTAAAACATGAGTGATTCATAATGATTAAAACATATTCCCAAATAATTCGGACATCATATCTCCTAGCAGTAGTTTTGCTCTCGGCGGCGAGCCTATGCTTCGCGCAACCGACCACTCCTAAGCAGCAGCATCAACGGTTCGTGCCGGGACGCATCCTGGTGAAGTTTAAGGATGGCGTATCTGACGAACAAGTGAAGACCATCCTCGCGGAAAAGAGGGTTAGAAGCGGTAACATGATCTCGCAGATCGGCGTTCATATTGTTGAATTGCCGCTGAACGCCGACGAAGAGACGTGGGTCGAGACTTTCCAGGGATTGAAAGAGGTCGAGTTTGCGGAGGTGGATGCCATCCTGAAGCCGGCGGCGATTACGCCCAATGACCCGTTCTACGCGACCGGCTCACAGTGGGGCCTTCCGTTGATCGGTCTTCCCAATGCCTGGTCGATTACCACCGGGAGCAGCGCCATCACCATCGCCATCATAGATAGTGGCGTGCAGCCGAACCAACCCGACCTACAGGCGAAATTGGTACCGGGCTGGAATGTGGCCTCTAACATCGCGGATACCAGTGATCTTAGCGGACACGGAACCGAGGTTGCAGGCGCGGCTGCGGCCATTACAAACAATGGCCTTGGCGTCGCGGGCGTATGCTGGGGCTGCTTGATTATGCCGGTCAAGGTCGCGACCGAGCAAGGCATGGTAAGCGCATCGTCAATAGCGAGCGGAATCACGTGGGCGGCCGACCATGGTGCCGACGTCGCCAATGCAAGCTTTCAAGTGACCGGCAACTCCACGGTTTCCTCCGCAGCCCAATATCTTTGGAGCAAGGGCAGTATTCTCATCACGGCGGCTGGAGAGGGCCTTAGTGCGTCAAACACCCCGGATAATCCCTACATTCTGGAAATCGGCGCCACCGACCCAAATGACGTGATCTATTCCTGGTCAAACACGGGGCCGTATGTGGACTTGGTGGCTCCGGGTTGCGGTGAGACGCCATATATTGCGTCCGCTATTACGTATGCATGTGGGACTTCTTACTCCGCCCCGATTGTGACGGGTGTCGCTGCGTTGATGCTGTCAGTCAATCGCAGTCTAACGCCCGCACAAATCACAACGATGCTCAAATCCACAGCTACGCCGGAGGGTCCCGGAGGCTGTAATTCAACTTACGGTTGTGGGGTCGTGAACGCTTTGGCCGCCGTGCAGGCCGCAGCAGGGGTTGGTTCGAAGACGAATAGCACGACCACGCTCACCTCCAGCCTCAACCCGTCAACGTCCGGGCAGTTGGTGACCTTCACTGCCGCCGTAGCGCCCATAACCGCGACTGGCTCCGTTACGTTTCTGGACGGGACTTCCACGCTGGGGAGTTCATCGCTAAGTAGCGGGAAGGCGACCTTTTCCACCTCCAGTCTTGCGGCAGGCCCTCACTCGATTACGGCTAGCTATAGCGGTGATAGCAACGATACTGGAGGTATTTCTGGCGCCGTCTCACAGACCGTGACCGCGAATAAGGCCAGCACGACTACGGCGGCGACTTCGACCCTTAACCCGTCGACCTCCGGCCAATCGGTAACGTTCACGGCAACGGTCTCTCCTTCTTCCGCGACCGGTACAGTCACCTTTCTAGATGGGACAACGGCACTGGGGAGTTCAACCTTAAGCACCGGGCAGACGACTTTTACCACTTCCGGTCTTGCCGTAGGTAGCCACTCAATCACAGCCAGCTATGGTGGCGACAACAACTTCAGCGGCAGCACGTCGGCCATCTTGACTCAGACTGTTAACGCCGCCGTTAAAACCAAGACGAGCACGACCACCAATCTTTCGTCCAGCTTGAACCCTTCAACATCCGGGCGGATGGTGACTTTCAACAGCGCGATTACGCCCTCCACGGCAACGGGCACAGTGACGTTCTACGACGGAACCACCCCGCTGGCTGTCGCGACACTCAGCGGTGGCGTGGCTGCATTTTCCACCGCCAGCCTTGCGGCCGGCGGCCACTCAATCACGGGCGCCTACAGCGGCGATAGCAACAATAACAGCAGTACCTCAGGGGCATTGACGCAGACTGTCAACGCGGTCAGCACCCAACCTCCGCCCGTCTCGACATCCTGCCCGTCGCCCGCGAACAACGCGTTCATTGGTTGTTACTTCAACAACATCAACTTGTCTGGAAATCCAGCATTCGTCCGGACAGACAGCCAGATTAGCTTCGATTGGGGTAACGGCTCGCCGGCCAGCTCCCTGACACCTGCTAACTTCTCGGTTCGCTGGCAGGGCAATTTCGCCTTTAACGCGGGAACCTATGCGTTCAGTGCCGTTACTTCCGATGGCATGCGCGTGTACATTGACGGCAATCTCTTGTTAAGCGAGTGGCAGAACCAGCCTCCGTCAATGTACTCGTTTTCGACGACCCTAACTGCGGGGAGTCATCTCGTGGTTGTCGAGTATTACGATCAGTCCGACAACGCCACAGCGATGCTGTGGTGGTGGCAGAATTAAGCTCGCAGAGACCAAGTTAACTAGTTCGGTGACCGGCCCGGCGAAGGACAACGCCGGGCCGACCCTTCTCCAGCGGGACGTTCGGCTGATACGATACAAACCGCTGACACGCGCCTCGGCTCGTTAATGAGCCGCTCACCTGCGGCAGGTCGAAGGAGTTCCTCCGACCGCGTCATTCAGTTCGCTTGAGGCTGACGAACAGCGAGTTTGCAAGTCCAGAGCTGGTTCCCTGCTCGGACCTACTAAGCAGACCGGCGTGAACCGCCCGCGACCACGAACCTTGGACCCATGAGCTAAGCCATTCTGGCTGAGGGACTTTGGTGCCATGCAATGACTTGGCTTGAAGCTCTCTAATCCAAACGGTTTAATCCTTTTGGACTACGCCATCTAGGGAATTGAACTAAACCTCAGGGCTAGTAACAATGAACTACTAGGACGGACTAGGTAGAAAGACTTAGAAACCGGCCCGTTCTGCTGGAGGTTTTACATGCCGTCGCGCACCCTGTCCAGTCTCGAGGCTTTGAACGAAATGAGCAGAACAGCGTCATCGTTGGAGGAAAAAACGAGTATACGCCCTAAAATCTGGGGTGCTGTTGCCGTGTCGTTGATATTTGCCTTATCAATCCCCAAGGCCGTCGCCGGGGACGGCGACGAATTGCAGGAACTGCGGAAGGAAGTGGAGGCAGTCAAGGCTGGCCAAAAGGACATTCAGAAGAATCTTCAGATCGTCAAGGACATCTTGATGGGCAAGCAGCCTCCTTTGGAGGACGTTTTCATCAACACCGCAGGTTCTCCGTCGTTGGGCGAAAAGACCGCCAAAGTAACTATCGTCGAATTCTCCGACTTCCAATGCCCGTTCTGCGGGCGATACGCGACGCAGACGATGCCGCAGTTGCTCGACGAGTATGTGAAGACGGGCAGAGTTCGTTACGTGTTTCGGAATTTCCCGATGGACCAGCTCCATCCTCTGGCCGAGAAGGCCGCCGAGGCATCTGTTTGTGCAGCCGACCAGGGCAAGTTCTGGGAGGCGCACGACCGGTTCTTCAAGAACCAGCAGGCTCTGGATGCCAAGGAGATGCAGGGTCACGCTGTCGTATTGGGATTGGATGCGCCGAAATTTCAACAGTGCCTGGACAGCGGTAAATACACCTCGCGCGTGAAGGCCGATGTGGCGGAAGGCCAGAAATACAATGTCCGCGGCACCCCCTCGTTCTTCTTCGGCACTGAAATGAAAGATTCAAAACTCAAGGCGGTGAAGTTCCTCAGCGGTGCGTTGCCGTTCCAGGACTTCAAAGATGTCATCGACAGTTTGCTGATCCCCCCCAAAGAGCATGAGGGCAGTTCGAGCGAGTGATCGGCGGCCAGGGTGGAGTTGAGGGCTCAATGCCGTGGGTACAGTTATCCGGGAAAAGGAGATTCTTGATTTATGGGTTTCAGCACAAGTAAAGCAGGACGCTTCGTGTGGTTGAGCGTATTTCTCGTAATGTTAGTCGTACTCGCTCTGCAAAGGGCGGCGGCGCAAAGCTTCATCATGCTGTCTTCGGGGCCAATATATCCCGCCCCTTCCCCAGGGGTTTTTCTGGTGAAGGGACAGACTGCCGTTCCACTCAAATATGCGATTGACAATACGTCGGACAACTCGATTGTGATCGACACCATCGACTACGTGCCGGCCTGCGATAGTTCCGATTATTTTACGTGCGCGACCACGCCAGCGGATATCGAGAGCGTCTTCTCTGGCTTCTCGAGCGGGACTGGCGAAAGCGGAACCGCGTGTGCCGGTATGACTTTTACATTTGGGGCCCCCTCCGGTGGTGTGATTCCGATCACCTTCACTGGTCCGCTGGTGATTCCATTTGGCGGCTCGTGCATCTTCGATTTCACTGCCAACGTCACTGGTACTCCGGTCCATGCCCTTCTTCCTCCCGCTACTCCGATCCCGGGAGGGACGTTTGGTAGCGGCATGGCAACGGCGAACGGATTCTTCAATGTAGGTTTGACTGGAAGCGGGACCGGTTCCAGTGAGGTGCAGATTGACAGTTGCGAAATCAAGCTCGACAAACAGATTTCTTGCGACGGAGGCACGACTTGGCAAGATGTCACGGGGTTAGGTGCGCCGAGCGAGGGTTCCGCGACAGACCCGACCGACAGCCTAACCCAAGGATGCGTTGCCAGGGGTGCTAGCAGTCTGAGTCCACAGCAGGTTCAGGTGCGATACGTTCTCTCAAATGCGCCATTGACTGGGACAACAGCGTCGCCAGCTCCGGTGAGTTGCACTAGTCTCACTGATTCGGTGGCCGGGCCAATCTCGACGACTTTCCCGATTGCGGCCCAGGCGGCTAGTTCGCCAGTCGTGATCACTAGTAGCCCCTTTGCATGTACTAACGCATCCTCCGGTCCAGACACAGCCACCTTAAACACGTGCACATGCACCGCGGCAAACGGCCTCTCGGGGACGACCGTGCCTATACCGGTAGACAGCGGTTCTTTACTGACCGACACCGCAACCCACTTCTGCGCGGACGTCACGGTGGACAAGGAGATCTCGTGCAATTCGGGCGGCGTCTTTTCAGACATTGGCCAGGAGAGAGCGAACGGTGACGGAACAAACGGCTGCGCTGGAACCGCCGGCGTGACTGGGATTGAGGCGCAGTGGTCCGCGCAGAACCAAGGAACCATCCCGCTGACCTGTAATCTGATGGAATCAAACCCCAACTTCTCCCTCAGCGGTGCAACGGGCATTGTGCTCAGCACAGGTGGAACCACTCCCGTTCCCATTGGAGGGGGGCCCACCGCTCCTAAGGAGTGTTTGGCCGCCCTTGATGTCAGTGGTGTTCCCAAGGAGCCCGATACGGGAACCCTGAGTTGCGTTTGCCTGGGCTGCCTGACCAGTCTTACTGGAGTGAACGGCGTCGTTGACAAGACCGGCGGACTAAGTGTCTTTGACAGTGCGACATTCAGTTGCGCCCCTGCCATCGTCCCGAGCTTCACGTCGTCGAAGATATGCGCTCTAACGAATCCAAGCACCGATATGTTCAGCACTACCGTGACAGTCAACAATACGGACATCACAGGTCGCACTTCTCTGTCCTGCAGCATCGTGGATCAGTATTTCAGCGGAATGTGCCCGCCCTCGGGCCCCGGTACATCTTTGACCCTGGCGCCGATCAATTTGGGCGCCGGTCCCAGCACGGGCACGAGCACAGGCTCGCTGACCTCCAGCACAACAGTCTGCAACCAGGCAACGGTCACTTGTACTCCCACCATAATCGCAACCTCAACCGTGTTACCGACGTTAACGGCGCAGGTTGACGATGCGCAGTGCACCATAATTCCGCAGCTAACGAACATCAAGCTCAAGAAAGAATTCAGCCACGATGTCGTAGCCTCAGGTACAACAGGCGCCGTGACGGTCACCTTCACGATCATCAATCAGAGCACGACCACAACTTTGACGAACGTCTCGTTTACCGATCCTTTCCCGGCAGATACTATCGCGGCCGCACAGACCCCCGGCAACACATGCCCGGGCACCTCATCCGCCAGTGTCACTACGGGCAGACCAGGGTCGCTCACGGTGACCGGCGTCGGACCCCTCGGGCCCGGCGGATCCTGCACGATCACCGTGACCCTCTCAACGGCCGCTGTGACCGCTCCCGTTCGAGTCTGCGACATGACATCGAGTGTTATGTCCAATCAGGCCACGGGCGCTCCGGCGTACGCTTGTCTTACGATCAGCAACCAGACGACGCTGGTACCGCTCGCGCCGCCCGACGCGTATCAAATCTTGTACGCAGCCAACTTGAACATCGGCGATTCCGTCATCAACCTGTCCAACAGCGGTGCGTTCGGCCTGGCTCAGTCAAACGGCGACATCTGCATCAACGCCTATGTGTTCGACCCACAGGAAGAAATGATCTCTTGCTGCAACTGCCTGGTGACGCCGGATGCGCTCAATTCCTGGTCGATTAGCCAGGACATCCTCAGCAACACGCTCACGCGCGGTGTTCCGACCTCGCTGGTGATTAAACTTCTGGCCAATACGACCGACCCCGGAACGTGCAACGCAACGCCCACATTCCAAAACCTGGTACCCGGTGCGGTCGCCTGGGGGACTACTCTCGAGCCCAACGGGGTCGCCTCTTACGGGAATGTCCCCGTGCGGGCCAAGCACGAAAAGCTCAGCCTAAGTGAGTTAACCGCGCTGACCGACACCTGTACCTTCCTCCAAATAGAAGGAAGCGGCTTCGGAGTGTGCAGTCTCTGCCGAACCGGCGGTCTCGGCGGGGCGAAACACTAGAGCTCGCGGTGTGGTCGCGGCCGGTAATCCGCGACCACAACCTCAACTCAGCGCGTCCTGCCGGACCTGAAGGGATGGGCTAAGCTCCGGTCCATCCCGATGCGCCGGAAAGAACGCCGGGAAGGCGGGCGGGTCTTTCTGGAAATACACGTGGTAGCGCCGCCTGAATGCGGCGGGCGCGCCGGTCCCGGTTCCTTCCATCAGCCGCGGCAGGACTCCGGTGGCGAAGTACATCTCGAACTCCCGCTGTTCCTTGGTGAATACTTTTCCGCGGTGCTCGCATTGGAAGAAATCCTTCACCCGTGAGAAGGTCCGCTCCGAAAGGTTAATCCGATTCGGCTGGCTGCTCGATTCCATTCGCGAGCTGAAATTCACGGTATCGCCCCAGATGTCAAAGGCGAATTTATTGATCCCCACCACGCCCGCGATCACGGGCCCGGTGTGGATTCCCACGCGCAGTTTCCACCGGACCGCATTCTCGGGGCGGTCGCGTTCCATGACTTCATGCACCATTTCGAATGCCGTGAGAACTGCATCCACCGGATGCGCCGGGTTCCGGATCGGCAGGCCGCTGATGCACATGTAGCTGTCTCCGATGGTCTTCAGCTTTTCAAGGCCGTAGCGGGCGCATACCTGGTCAAAGGCCGTGAAGTAGTCGTTCAGCAGCGCCACCAGATCTTCCGCGGCGAGGCGCTCGGTCGAAGCCGTGAAGCCCACGAAATCGGTGAAGATGATGGTCACGTCCTCAAAATACTTAGGCGCCACCATCCCCTTGGTACGCAGCTCTTCGGCAACCTCCGGAGGGAGAATGTTCAGCAGCAGAGACTCCGATATCTGACGCTGCTGGATCACCTCCTGATGCCGAATGGCGAGTTGTTCCGACGAGTCCACCCGCTCGATCACCACCGTGAGCAGATGACCGATGGATTTGAGCACGGCCTCGGAGAGGGCCACGGCGGAGACGCCGACGCTTCCAAACGGCTCACCGCGCAGCTGCACTGGAATCACTGCGACTCGCGCGGCCGGGTCGGCATGGAGCGTTTGGGACCGCGCGCACTGGCGCAGAAGATCGTCGTCGATTCCCGTTGGTTCCCCAGCTCGTTGCACGTCGCCGGTTTTCTGAAGGAAGAAGCTGGCAGACTTGGCTCCGAAGAGGGGGCCCATCTGGTTGGTTACGATCCAAGCTACGGTTTCGAACCGGTCGCATCCGAGTAAGGCCTGCCCGAGCGCGTACAGGCACTCCGTCTGGCGTTTGCTCTCGAGCGCCTCTGCCGCGCGCTTTCGTGCTTCAAGCGAAAGGTGACTGACCAGCAGGGCGGTGATCAGAAAACAGATGACCGCGACCCATTCCTGCGGATCTACGATTTTCAGGCTGCCAATCGGCGGCTGGAAGTACATTGCGAATCCGAATGCCGCGACCACCGAAGCGGCTATCGATTCGCTCCGGCCCCACTTCACCGCGATCCAAAGAATCACGAGGATCAAAGACAACGTGACCGTGGTGTTGCGGATACCGCGAATCTGGAAGCTGAATGCCAGGACGGCGCAAACGCTGGCGATGCTGGCGAGCAGCGTGAGAGCTCGAATTAGGATGACCCTGAAAGCCGGCCGCATTGGATGGCTCTACGGACCGGCGACCGGCAGCGTGGTCGTGTTGCTAACCGTCCCGTTCTGGTTGATCACCAGATTCAAAGTTCCTGTGCGGGCGTTGGGCGGCACGGTGAAGTTGATCTGATAGAGACCCACTCCGGTGGGCGTCAGGCCGGCGTAGAGGACGGTCGCGTTTTGCCCGTCCACGGTGACCGTTGGCTGCACGGCAGCCGGGACGGCTTGGAGAGGAGTCGCAGCGCCGGATGGAACCGCGGGATTCGTGGCCCCCATACCCGCCAGGTAAATCACCAGATTCTCTCCTGGCTTGGCGGGACTGGTGGCGTTGACCAGCGTATAATCCCCGTGCTGCGCGATGGCACTCCCGTCGGGCAGGGAAGCGACGCCGGGCTGGTACGGCACAGCGTCGATCGTTTCCGGCAGCGTGTACGCGTTGTTCGCAACTACAATCAGTTGATACTGCTGGTTGGGCGTGAGTTCGGCCGGGATCTGGACATCCAGAAGCCCGGGCGGATAAGGACTCACGTAAAAGAGCGGCGCCAGGAGACCGCCGATCAGCATGGACGTTCCGTTGAACTGGGTCGCCAGAGGGACGCCGCCGGTGGAGGTAGCCACCGAAGCGAGACCCGTGCCGTAGACTTGGGCCACATTGCCGGGCGCCAAGCCGCCGCCCAAGGCGGCCGCCTCAGCGGTATTAAAAAAGATGTGAAGGGCGCCGTTCGGAACCAGGGTTGGTGGATTCGCGGCGTTTGCGTTCACGGTTCCAATGAACTGCGCCGTGGCCGCCGGTAACGATGGCGCATTGGCGCGAACGGTCACGGTCATCTGAGGCTCAACGACTCCTGGTTGCCAGGTGGCCGAATAAGCATCGCTTGCGCCAATCAGGGACAGCGGCGGATCGCCGTTGGAGAAGCTCGCCACCACCGCTCCATTGGCGATCGCATTACCGCAGTCATCGTTGAGTTGCACAACCAGCGTGGCGGGCCAGCCCGCCGGCACGGCGAAATTGTTCTCGAGGCTGGTCTCGGTCAATGCGAGATGACTTGGGTTACATCCAGTAGCGGCCACGGCCAGCGGCTGAAGGCCTCCGGATGCGGGACTCGGCGGAAGAGCCGGCGCGACGACCATCGTCACGTTCACCGTCCGTAGCACGGAGCCGATCGAAACGTTGACGCCGCCGGTGTAAACTCCATTGCTCAATCCCGTGGGATTTACGGAAATCGAGATCTTCCCGGGAATCGTTGTCGAGGCGTTCGGCGTGATCACAGTGGCGGTGAGCCAGTTGGCTCCGTCGGTGGTGGTGGTCGCGACCGCGAATGCCACAGGCGTGCTGCTGGCGTAGACCTGCACGGATTGCGCGGCGGGCAAGCCGGTGGCGGCGGTCACAAAGAATAGGCCGGCTGGAAGCAGTTCCGGAACCGCCGGGGTCGAGGCAGGCTCGACGTCCAGAACGGCAACCACATATTGTGGGGAATTAAGCGACGCCGGATCAGAGATTCGAACCACCGCGTAATACCCGCCGACCGCGAAGGCCGCAGAACTCGGCGCCGGCGAAAGCACGAGACTTCCGGGTGCCGTGGTCGTCGCCGTGCCGGTGGTGGAGCTCAGCGTGAGCCAATTCGCTCCGCTGATAAGATCGGCGGTCCAATTGACTGTGGAAGCGGGATCGCCAATGTTCAGCACGGAGACTGTTCGCGGCACGGCGGACCCCAGACCTTGCCGTGCCAGGAATCGGACGCCGCTGACGTTGGCACTGATAATGGGGCCGGAGCCCGCAACAAATACGGAAACCGGCACGCTTACCGAGCCCGCCGAGGAGGTTATGACGATTACGTCGTGATGACTCCCTTGGCTCAGGCCTTGCGTGTTGACGTCAACCTTCAGCACTACCGGAGCGTTCGGCTCAGTCTGACCGGAACCGGGCGTGACCCCTGTAATCCAGGAGCTTTGCGATTGAACCGAGGTGGTGAAGCTGATGCTCCCTCCGCCGCTGTTACTGACGACGATAGCCTGCTCGAGAGCCGCCGGGGTTTGCATGCGCGCCGCAAAACGCAGTAACGGCGGTGTCGCCTGAAGCTGAGCGTTCACAGTGGAGAGAGTCAAGCTCACAGTAACCAGGATCGGCGCCTGCGTGGGATTCCCGGGCACCGTGATTTGAATGGTCGCGGGCGCGGGCGAAGCGGTCATCGATCCCTGATTCACCGTCACGACTAATCTTCCAGGCGTGACGCCGGAGGCTGGACTCACGGTGACCCAGGTTGGCAGCGAACCATTCGTGCCTGCCACCACTTGTGCGGCGAATTTCACCGCTGTTCCAGATGCGGATAGAACCGTCACGTCCTGGGGTGCGGGGGCATCGCTGCCGGTTACCGCGGGAAATGAAAGCTGAGTCGGAGACACTTGAAGCAACGCAGTAGCGCCCGCAACGGTAAGCTGGAACTGCTTCATGGCAGTAAAGTTGAAACTATCGGTCACCACTACCGTGAAAGTGGCCGTTCCAGCCGCGGCCGGGGTTCCGCTCAAAACGCCTGCCGTGCTCAAGGTCAGGCCCGCTGGAGCCGAACCGGTGATGGAAAAGCTGTACGGCGACATTCCCCCGGTAGCTGAAATCGTTTGGGAGTAGGCTGCGCCGGCCGACGCAGGCGGTAACGGCGAAGCGGTCGTGATCACCAGCGCTGGGGTGATTGTGATATTGAAGGTGCCGAAGGCCTGGGCGCCGGATGCGTCGGTAACGGTGATATAGACCAGGAACGACCCTGCGAGAGTCGGAGTCCCGCTGACGTCGCCGTTCCCATTCAAAGAAAGACCTGGCGGCAGGGCATTCCCCGAGATGCCCTTGGAAAGTGTAAAGGTGTACCCTCCAATTCCACCGCTCGCCGTGAGGGTCTCCGAATAACTCACGCCCACCATTCCCGGCGCGAGAGTAGACGATGTGTCGATCGCGAAACCGGATTGCACGCTCAGCGAAAATGTCGCGGAGGAGCCAGCGTTCACGGAGTCGTCAAACACGGATACGGGGAGACTGAATTGGCCCACCTGCGTTGGAGTACCGCTCAACACACCTGTGCTGCTGAACGTTAATCCCGGGACAGGACTGCTTTCTGACTGGAGATTCCAAGCATAGGGACCGGGGGTATAGGCTGCAGCGAAAGCAACGGAATAAGACTTTCCTGTGACCGCGGTGGGAAGGGGCGAAGTGGTGGTGATTTGCAGAATCCCCACGTTGAATGTTTTGGATACAGATGGCGGTGGCCCCGCCTCGCTGAAGCCGTTCGTTACCTTTACGGTTACGGAGTAGGAACCGCCTGCCGGAGGCGTACCACTCAAGGTTACGTTGCTTCCGGTAGCGGACTGTAATGACAACCACGGAGGCCCGGAAACCACAGTCCAGTTATACGGAAGGTCCGTGTTGCCCCCGGATGCCTGCAATCCCGTAATATACGTGCCACCATATCCGCCGTATAGATTGCCGACGGTAATGGTCAACGGCGGCAGTTGCGCCGAGACGTTTTCGATCAAAGCTAGCGACGAGAAGGCTAGATAGACTGCCGCTGCGATTCTCCGATTTTTCATCACAGGCTCCTCTAGAACTCCACTTTAAAACTCAGCTGAATCTGACGGGGCGTCTCGTTCAGCGGGCTCACCGAAGGAAACCCGGTTTGGGTCCCCTGCCGCCCGAAGAGCGCTTCGCCGAAAGTCGGGCTCCCGAGCAGATTATCCGGATTATTCAGATTCGCATGATTCAACACATTGAATAGCGACGCCCGCAGAGTCATCCGCGCACGCTCGCCTAACCAGGGGGCCGGGAAAGACCGCGCCAGTGAAAGATCCAAGCTATAAAATCCGGGACCGCGAAACTCGTTTCGGCCAGTCGTGCCGAGCGTGCTCGCCGCCGGCTCGGAAAACGCCGAGGCGTTCAACAACTGCTTACCGCCGGGTATCGGGGCCGGGTTCGGCAATACAGCGTCGGGAGTAATCAAATTTGGACGGCCATTGAGAATTTCGCCCTCGCCTTCCAGTGCGTCTGACGGGCCAATGATACTGTATGGAAACCCGGAGCGGAACGCAGCGAGCCCGCCGGCGGTCCAATCGCGAATCAACCACGCGAGCGGCGTTTTCGCGGCGGGTGAAGGAATATTCCAATAGCCCAACAGCACCAGGTCTTGCCGCTGATCGAAATCTGAACTTCCTCGGTCCGAATTAGGATTGAACTGTTCCGAAAACGTGGAGCGACCGCTCGAGCCCGCGGTGGTCTGAATGCTGGTAAAGGTGAGGTTGAATGCATCACCCAGCAGCGGCTCGCTCTGATTATCGATCGCGTGGCTCCAGGTATACGTTAATTGCGCCATACCGCGCCGTCCGCGGTAGCGAGCCACGGCGGTCAGCGCGTTGTAATCCGAGAAGCCCTGACCGGAGCGATAAGCGATATCCGGCAGCTCGGGATTGTAGCGGCCCGTGGGCGTGCTGAAATCTCGATTCACGACGTCCGTGGTTATCAGATTGCGTCCACGGGAACCTGCGCCGTTTACTTCCACGAAAAGATTATCCGTGAATCTCTGCTGGATTCCCGCGAAGTAGCTGTAGACTCGCCCGTTCTGAAGGTTGGGATCGATCAGCGTCAAATCCGGGAAGCCGCTGCTGAGCGTCTGACCGTTAAACGTACTCAGCACAGTCGAAATGGGCCCGAGAAAATTGGTTTGCGCCGCGGTGGTCCGCAAGACCGGGAGGATGAAGTCGTTGTTCCGCACGTTTTCCCACAGGTTGTCGAAGGGGCGATCGTAGAAAATTCCAAAGCCTCCGCGAAGAATGGTATGGGCATTGCCGGACAGATCATAGGACGCGCCCGTCCGGACGGCCCAGTCGTTCTTGTCCGTTCCAAACAATGTCTGATCGCCTGGCCCCGGCATCGTGAGCTGGGCCCCGGCGAGTTGCTGCGCAAGATTCGTCCCTTCCCCCAGCGTGACCACGGTGTCTTTCGTCGAGCCTACGTTCGAAGGGCCGCCGAACAGCTCGTAGCGGATTCCGTAGTTCACGGTCAGCCGCGAGGTCAGCTTGTAGGTGTCTTGCGCAAATCCGTAATACTGCTGATAACGGTAACTGCGGTTCGTGTCCGGCTGTTGAATCGCCGGTAGCGTGCTGCGCTGGATCGCTGCCTGCATGTAAAACGGATTGTCGAATGCGAAGTTAATAATGGTGTTGAAAAAGTACAGCCCATTTTGACCTGCGGAAAGATACCCGTCCGAGGCACGCCACAAAACGCCGCCACCGACGGTAGTCTGATGCTTCCCGCGCGACCAGATGAGATTGTCGACCAGTTCACCCGTTCGATTATCGTTCTGATAACCGTAGAACGCCGGACTGCCCGGCAGCGAAACACCGTCTCCCGTTAACAGTGTGGGAATCTCCGCATGCGGGCGATTCCAATACAGATTGTCCTCGCTGAAGCCGGCACGGGCTTCATTCGTGAGGCTCGGGTTGAAGGCGTGAGTCTCAGTGAGACCCGTGCTCACGACGTTCTCATGTAAGGCGGAAATGAACGCCTTGTAGGGACTCCAGATGAAATCCGGCTCCGCCGTAAGCGAGGCCATGACTCGCGCCATCAGCCTATCTCTGCCGTTCGGCGCGCTGTAATCGAAGCGCTGCATGGCGAGCGTCCGATCCACTTCCACCGGCGGAGCCAGCGTCAGATCGCCAGTCACTCCATTACCAGTCACCACGGGTGGCGCGAATTCCTGGAGAAGCTGCCTCGACTGCCGGCCGGCACTACTGAAATTGAAGAAACCTGGAGTGGCGGGGAAGACGAACGTCTGCGGGTCCTGCTGGCTGCGGTTGCGGAAATATTCATAGGAGCTTGAAAAGAAGAGCCGGTCCTTGAGTATGGGTCCACCCACAACAAATCCCGGTGCAATTTGTTTATCGGGTGTCCGCGGAGCCCCCTGTAGATTTTCCTGGAATCCGTTGGCATTCAGCGCGTCGTTCTCGATGTAGAAGTATCCGACGCCGTGGAAGGCGTTGCCGCCGGATCGCGTAATCGCGTTGGCCAGGAACCCGGACGTTCGTCCGTATTCGGCCGAAAAATTATTGGTCGATATGCGGTATTCCTGAATCACCTCGGGCGCCACGGTCACCATGGGGCCAGTGACGAGGTAGTTGTTGTTCTCGAGCCCGTCCAGAAGAAAATTGGACGACGACGGGCGTTGTCCGTTTACGGACAATCCGAGACCGCGTTGCGTGGCAAGATCCGACGTGACGCCGGGTTGCGTCACCAACAGCTCGTAGACGTCGCGCCCGGCGAGCGGAATATTGTTGATCTCGTCCGCGTCGATGACTTCGGAAACAGTCGATTCGAGCGCGCCCAACCTGCCCTTTTCAGCCTCAAACGAACCCGAACGGCTCGAATCCACGTCCGGCCCGAAGAAGGTCACCACCGTCTTGGTGCCCGGCAGGAAAACACTGTTATACTGGCCGGCCTCCCACACGTCACTCAACGGGCGTAGGTGGAAATCCAAGTCGATTTGCGCTGCCACCGGCAGTTGGAGTTCCTGAACTTCCTGCGATTGAAACCCATCCGCGACCACCCGGATCCGGTAGACGCCCGGCGATAGCAAAGGCAGATGGAAATAGCCGGAGCCGTCACTGGTTGCGGTCCCCGTGATCGTGTTCACGGAGCTGGAATAGGCGACCGCGGCGGCGCTGACCGGTCTCCCCGTGACCGAGTTCAGCAGCCTGCCGGAGATGACACCCTGCGTCGTCTGCCCATGCAAAAGGGCAGACAGGAACAGAGGTAGCAGGATCGTGACCGACCTACGCTGGGTCACCATTATTAAAGTTGCAGAGTAACATGTTCGGCGGTTTGTGTTGTGGCGTTCGGTGTAATCTTGTGTCTGACAGCCAGCTAACAGGAGCCACCCAGATGTCCGCACTCATGCGTCAGATACGGGAATTCAAAGTGCCTAGGAATGCTATTGCGCTATGGTGGTTCGGGCAAAGCGGGTATATCTTCAAATCGCCCGAAGGGACGCTAGCCAGCGTAGACCTATATCTCACCGATTCCTGCGCATCGATTCCCAATGGACTGGACTTGCATCGCCGCGTGCCCGTGTTCATTGAGCCGGAAGACGTGGACGTGGACGTCTTCACTTGCACCCACAATCATCAGGATCACACCGATCCGGAGACCATCCGCCGGTTGCGCCATAAAGACACCGCCGCGTTTATCGGGCCCCATCCGAGTTGCGAGGTTTTCGCGAAGGAGGGCATCGAGACTGGCCGCATCATTCCTTCCTGGCCGGCGCACGAGCTGGAGCATGCTGATCTTCGCTTGACCGGAACATTTGCGCTTCCGACCGACACCACGGATCTCAATCACATGGGCTTCGTGTTCCAGTTCGGCGATGGCCCTAAAGTGTACGTGACCGGAGACACGGATTACACGGAGCTGCTGCTCGCGGCCGGCACTTATTCGCCGGATCTGATGATTACCTGTATTAACGGGGGATTCAACAACCTCTCGCACTGGGAGGCAGCGGACATAGCCGGCAAGATTAAGCCTCGCCTCGCGATTCCTTGCCACTACGACATGTTTGCGGATAATGCGGTGGACCCGAAACAGTTCCGCGCGTCATTGAAGATCCAGGCTCCCGAGGTTCGCTACCAGGAGCTGAGCTACGCTACGCCGTTGGTGTTCTCGCGGGAGAGCTAAGCCGAAACCAGTCTCCGCGCACGGTCAGCGTTGTGGAGCAGCGAGCGCGCTCTGAGCAGCCTCGCTAAGCTGAACTGAGTCCGCAGTGACGGAGGGCGATGGTGTCGACTGAGTCGATGTTATCGGGGGTAGATCCGCGGGCTGGGTGGGCAACGCGCTCGATACGGTACAGGCCACCTTGATCTCCTTAGATTATGCTCGTCGTTGCAAACTGGTTCCGGCCGCGATTCGTGAGTTTTTTGGGGTCGACGAACCGAGGCCGGAGCCCATTGAATGAATTACTTAGTGGCCGGTTTTGCAGGCGCCCGGGTGGCTTGCTGAGCTGCCGCGCTTAAATGAACCGTGTCCTCCGGGTTGGTTGCGTGTGGCTTCGCCCGAGCCGGTTTTTGATGAGCGGTCGCTGGGTATTGAGGTACGGGTTGGGTTTGAATCGTGTTCGGGATGGTAGAGGCCATTTTTGAACTCCTTCGATAAGGCGTATCGTCGGCTCGGAAAATTATATGAACTGCCTTGTGTGACGGGTTCTCGGGTTGATAGACTCCAGAGCAGAGGGATACGATCGTTGGGAGTGTAGGGGTACTCGATGTTCTGGAGGCGTTCGGAATCCGAAGAAAAGCCCCGCTGTTCATTCTGCCGCAAGACCGAAGATGTTGTGGGCGATTTGATCGCTTCGCCCTCCGGCGAAAGCCGCGTTTATATCTGCAGCGAATGCGTTGCGGTCTGCAACGGCATCCTGGACGAACGGCGCCGCGGCCCGGATACCGAGGAGGCGCCGGCGGTACCGGATAACGCCGCACCACCTGTTTATGGATAAGACCGTGACTGTCAGGCACTCCGTCGGACGCGGCAAGCGGCCTCGCTCGTCCTGAGTTTCATCAGGGCTCATCGGGTTGAAGAGTCCTCTAACGCCGAGCGAAGCGTTGCCTCGCGATGGCATAACTAGCGCGATGTCTCGGGAAGTTGGAGCGTTTTGCGCACGAGCGCGAACACGTTGCCCTTGGCGACGCCACTGGAGTCACCCTCGTCAATGCCGCGCAGCCCGTAGCGCGGTAAGCTCAGCTTCGTTTTGCTGTTCCTAGCGGTCCAATGTCCACAACGCCACGCGCATCACTTCGCCGGCGTTTTCGTAGCGGCCACTCTTCACCATCTTCAGCACTTAAGTGGTCAAACTCGTCGGTCAAAGTGACATTTAGGATTGACACACACTCACACCGGGTTCAGAAGCGTCTGGATGCTACGTTCATTGCACGTGCAATTCGGGCGGGACGTGCTGACGGCGCACCTTGATTTTGCTCTCCACCCTGCGGGCAGCGGCGAGGTCGTAAGCAAGCTGCATTCTTAGCCACGTCTCCGGGGTGCTGCCGAACGCCTTGGATAGCCGAATAGCCATTTCTGGGCTGATGCCGGATTTGCCGTTGACGACGTTGTTGAGAGCCTGCCGGGTTACGCCGAGTATCTTCGCGCCCTCCGTAACGGATAATCCCAATGGTTCAAGACATGCGCTCCGTATGCTGCGCCCGGGATGAGGAGGGTTCTTCATGGGCATAGTGCTTTAATCCTTTGCTAGTGGTAGTCGATCAATTCGAGGTCAAACGCATCGCGCCCTGAAAGCGGAACATGATACGCCAGTTGGCGCGCACGGTGACAGACCAGAACCCTTTCAAGTCCCCTTTGAGCGGATGCAGCCGATAGCCGGGAAGGTTAAGCGCCTGCGGTGTGTCGGCTTCATCGAGACGGCCAAGAATATCCTCAACTATGTCCACCAGGTCGGGACGGATGCCGCTCCGGTCGGCGCGTTCATAGAGTCGTTTCAAGCCCCGATGCTTAAAGCTCCTATCATTAGGGTACACCGTAAAGTGTATGTTGTCACTTGTCAAACGCTAAGCGCTTGATCGGGAAAGTTGGTCTACTCGCCGGACCCTTCCTTCTTCGATGGCGGAACCGCAGAGATGAGGTCGTGAATCGAGTATTTCGGTTCCACACGCTTTTCTTTCGTCCAGTCGTGATATTGGTGACATTCGTCGCACGAAGAGCGCGCGGCCTGCTCGCCCGGATGATGGCATGACCGGCAGACCTGGATGCTCGGGAGAAGGATGTCGGCGGTTTTCTGGCTGCTAGGCGCCTTCGTATGACAGTCCACGCACAGCACCATCTGGTGCGCCTGATGGTCGAATTCGCCATTCATCAGCCATCGCGCGGTGATGATCGCTTTGGGCACTTCCGGAACCGGGTCCGAAGCGGAGAACGTCAGGCTGT
>JBEKBK010000097.1:0-25475 GCA_050015435.1 Bryobacteraceae bacterium | reverse complement strand
CCGCCTGCACGGCTGGAATGGGGTCATCGGCTTGACCGCCTTCTAAGGTACTCCGCGTTCATGAAGATTGCCTCGGGATTTCGGCCTGCCGGTCGATGTGACCTGCTTGGCATCGACTCGCACGAGCCACATCGTCTCACGAGCCACATCGTCTCCGAGATTGATCCTGCTCAATTGAGCGCCCCACCGCCTCCAGACTTGGCGCGCTAATTCAGCGCTCCTCGTGGAAGACAACCCCGAAACCGGGGACTTGACCCGCACGAAAATCGTCTGGCCTTCGGACAACCCATTCCAAGTTGAGTGGAGGGACAATCTCCAAGAAGCTTAGAGCCCACTTGCCAAACCAGATATTTGATGTCGTTCTAGTCGATCTTGGGTCGCCGGAGTTGAGCGGCTACCAGATCTCCCGATTAGATCCGTTATTGGAAAGACGTTTTCCCGTCATTCTCACCTCCGACGAAAGCGCCGTTTCGAGAGATCATACCAAAGGCCTCTACCGAACTTAGGCTGGCTCTTCACGAAGCAGTTTCCCGGCGATGGCGGAATCGCGCTAACGGTGAAGGTGTATTGAGCAGGCTAACCTATGAAGCTGGTTTAGCGTGGTGAGTCGGAAGTTCGATAAAGAAGCCGAATTTTGGACGATCGGCTTGGACCGTGGCGGACGCCTCGCCGGCCTGCGTTTAGAGCGTGTTGGCAGAGCCGGACATGGGGCGAACCGGGGTCCGAAGCGAACGAGTGCGTCCACCGCGCCTTTTAACTCAGCACACAATACCGGCCAGCAACAGGGCCTTCAATAGGGGAGATATCTTGAGAGGGTCAGGCTATCCAATGGAACTGGTCTAGCCTGGCCCCTCCTCCGAACACTCCCGGGGCGCCCTAAGTGGCTGGTTGGGATTCGTTACTTATTCTGGGTCACGAGTTGACCGAGCTGTCCGGCCATGTCGCTCACTGCTTGCGACGCGCGCTGCACTTGCTGCGCTCCCTCCGCGGTCGCTTTCGCTGCGGTCGCGACTCCGGAGATGTTGTTCGCGATCTCGCCCGAACCCTGGCAGCTTCCTGGACATTCCGTCCAATCTCGGTCGTCGTCACCGTCTGCTCCTCCACCGCCGATGCGATCGTATTCGAAATATCATTGACCTGGTTGATGATCGTGGTAATCTCCCCAATGGCCTTCACGGCGTCCTTGGTATCGATCTGTATGGCGCCGATCTTCTGCCCGATTTCTTCGGTGGCTTGCGCCGTTTGTTTCGCCAGTTCCTTCACTTCGTTCGCGACCACCGCGAAGCCCTTGCCAGCCTCGCCGGCCCGGGCCGCTTCGATGGTGGCGTTGAGGGCCAGCAGGTTCGTTTGCTCCGCGATCGAAGTGATTACCTTGATCACCTTTCCGATCTCGACGCTCGACTCGCCCAGCTTCCCGATGCGCTGATTGGTTTGTTCGGCCACGCCCACCGCAGCTTTCGCAACCCGTGCGGCCTCATTCGAGCTCTTGGCAATTTCACGAATCGACGCCATGAGCTCGTCCGCGCTGGTCGCCACCACTTCCACGTTCTTCGAGACTTGCTCGCTGGCCGCCGATACGACGCTCGCCTGAGCGGCCGTCTCTTCCGCCGACCCAGCCATCTGCTGGCTGACCCCCGTCAGTTCCTCTGAAGACACGCTCAGGCCTTGGGAGTTGCTGGTGATTTGATCGAGCAGGTGCTTCAACTGCTCGGCTTCCTTGGCCCGGGTTTCCTGTTGTTCCACCTGTTCCTTGAGGAACTTGCTGATGTTGGTGCTAATAAAATACCCCAACAGAACCTGGCAGATCAGAAAGAAGCCGGTTCCAATCATAATCGACAAAATCGATACGCGTTTGGCGGCCGCGCCAGCATCTTGCCTCTGCTTCAGAAGTGTCAGCTCATCGCTGTCAATTTCGGTTGCAGTCCCGCGAACCTCATTTCCGAGACTGGCGAGCTCGCCTTTGGCCATCTGTTTGGCGGCAGCGGCAACGCCCCTCTGCTTGCGCAGGGCGAACAGCGCGTCCTGAAGCTCGTTAGTCTTTGTCACGGCTGTTCTCAGGGAATCGACGCGCTTCAATTGCTTGGCGTCGCTGGTCGCGTCGTTCAAATCTTTCAGCACGCTTTCTAGAGCCTCGCGGCTGGCCTTGGTCGACTCCAGGAACGATTCGTCTACCGTCATCATGTAGCCGCGGCCCTGAGACTCGGCGTCGGTATAGGTCATCAGCAGCACGTCAATTTGCTGAATCAGCTTATGGCTATGCTCCACCTGCTCATTCGCCGCCGAGAGATCCCTCACGCCGCGATACGAAAATGCTGAAATCAGGAGCACGATCACGGCCCCCAGCACGAATCCGGATTGCATCCGGCGTGGGATCGAAAGCTTCGACCATATCCCTTGAATTCCCGGTGTACCCATTGGTCCTCGTTTCAAATCTCGCCTTCGATATTCAGCACTTTCGCGGTATCGAGGGCCAGTAATAATTTGCCATCCAGCTTGAAGACCGCCTCCACCAGCTCCCGATGAAAGGGGTCCATCGTGCTCGGCGGCGGTTCATGTTCGGCTCCGTCTACTTCGAGCACGTCGCCGATCGAATCCACCAACAGGCTCACTGCGCCGCCGTCGCAACGCAGCACCATATTCATGGCTTCGCGCCCGCCTGTCCCCTCCGGCAGACGAAACCGCCTGCGCAAGTCGATCGCCGTGACGATCTGTCCGCGAAGATTAATCAGGCCTTGAATAACACCGGGCGCCAGCGGCACCGGAGTCATATCCTGATGCTTCAAGACTTCCTGGACCTGTCCGACGTCGATACCGCAAAACATATTCGCTACCGAGAAGGTCGCGAAGCGGCGCAAGCCGCGTTGAGGAGTCGCGGTCATGCCATCACCTCCGTGGGTTCGGTTTGTTCCCACTCCTCGCTCACGCCCAGCCGCAAAGCCTCGAGAGACTGGGCCAGATCCGGAAGCAGCTCGCTTCCGCAAACTTCAAATAACGCCTGCAGGTCCAGCAAATCCGTGACCTTTTTGTCGATGCGAGTCGAACGTAGAACGCCGCGCTTCGCTCCTTCAACCGGCGGCTGGACCACGTCCGCCGCAATATCGATGATTTCATCCACCACCAAACCGATGGAGCGGGCACCCATCCGGAAGACCACGGCCTGCACCGGATCGCGTCGGAAAGCGGCATCCTTCTTACCGCTTCTCAATACTTGACCGAGCGAGATCAGCGGTAGGATGTCGCCGCGGTACTGGATCACCGGACGGCCGCCGGCAAACTCGATAGCGGACTGCGGAAACTCTTCCAGACGATTCACTTCGGCCAGCGGCAATGCCGCGCGGCGGAGTCCAGCCGCGCGGAACAGAAGATAGGTCTGCATGCTTGCTTCCACGCGGTGCTCGCGTGCCTGCTCCGCACGCGTCTCTTCGGCGCGCTCCAAGACAATGCCGGCTTTGCGCCCTACGCGAGCCACATCCAGAATGAGGGCCACGCCGCCGTCTCCCATGATGGTTGCGCCCGCGAAGCAATCGACCTTCTTCAGTTGTTTGCCCAGCGGCTTAACCACGATTTCCTGGGTATCGAGAACTGTGTCCACGATCAGACCAAACTGTCGGTCGTCGGCCTCTAGGACAACAATGTTGACCACCTGATGTTCGGCGTTTTCGGTGGTCGCGGCCAGGCCGAGAGCCGCGCGCATGTGAACCAGGGGCAGCAATCGCCCTCTCCTGCGCAATACCTGTGCCCCGGCGGTTTCTTCAATGGCCTTCTGGACCGCCTCGCCCTCCAGCCGGACGAGCTCTTGAAGGCTCACTTGCGGAATTACGTAGCGTTCGTTGTTGCTCTTCACCACCAGGCCTGGAATAATCGCCAGGGTGAGGGGAATCTTGATCCGGATCGTAGTGCCGTATCCTCGGCGGCTCGCAACCTCCACCGCTCCGCCAATCCGCTCCACGTTGGTTTTGACCACATCCATTCCCACGCCCCGGCCGGAAATGTTGGTCACCTTTTCCGCTGTCGACAATCCCGGAAGGAAGATGAGCTGGATCGCGTCGCGATCGTCCATTCGCTCCGCTTGATCGGGGCGGAGAAGGCCCTTCGCCAATGCTTTGTTCTTGATTTTCTCGGGGTCGATTCCGGCTCCGTCGTCGGTGATCTCAATATTGACGTGGCCCCCTTCGTGGAAAGCCCGCATCCGCAGCGTGCCCTGCGGCGGCTTTCCAGCAGCGATCCGAACGTCCGGCGTCTCGATTCCGTGGTCGCAGGAGTTGCGGAGCAAATGGGTCAGGGGGTCCTTGATGGACTCGATAATCGTCCGGTCGAGCTCGGTGCCGGCTCCGTCCATCTCGAGGCTGATCTGCTTCTTGCTCGAGTTCGCCAGGTCTCGCACGATGCGCGGGAGTTTGTTCCACACGGTCCCGATGGGCTGCATACGCGTCTTCATGACGCCTTCCTGCAGCTCGGTGGTGATCAGGTTCAGGTGCTGTGAGCTCGCGCCCAGAACGGCGTCCGCATGCTTTACGGAGTACTGGAGAACCTGGTTTCGCGCCAGGACGAGTTCCCCCACCAGATTCATCAGCCGATCGAGCAGACCGACGTCCACACGAATGGTCGAATCGGCAACGGACGGCGTCTTGGACGCAGGACTGGGCTCGGCGGTGGTGACCACCGTGTGCTCTCCTTCAGCGCCCGAGTTTGCCAGAGGCTTGATGGGTTGTTCGGCGAACGATTTCAGGCGCTGCTTCAGGTCTTCATTCGCCTCCGCCGCTTCCTGCCCGGACGCGCCGAGCGCGCCCAGATGCACCATCACGGCGTCGCTGGTTTCGAGAATCAACGAAACCAACCCGGGCGTAAAATCCAGTTCGCCATTGCGGACCAGACTGAGAACGTTCTCCGCAATATGAGTCAGGCTCTCGAGTTTGGTATAGCCCAGGAACCCGGTGGTGCCTTTGACGGTATGAAACGTCCTGAATATGCTCGCCAGCAAGTCTGCGTCTTTAGGGCGAGTTTCAATCGCGACGAGGTCCTGATTTAGGCGCGCCAGATTCTCGTTAGTTTCGATGATGAACTCTGTTAGAATTTCCTGATCTTCTGTCATGATGAGCCAGTCGGTACCTACACGGAGTTCATATCGAGCCGTCCGCGGGACTTCTTGATCTTTAGGAGCTATTTTCTGGTTTACAGCTCAGGACGCGCCTGTTATATGGATCGGCGCTCGCCTAGATCGCCGTATATCTCTGATGTCTGGACGGTGTATGTTAGGGCAGGCTTAGATCAATAGGCGGCGCGTCGGGCAGCACCGCGCAACCGGCGGCCGAGGAATTGCCAGATGGACGCGCAGGCTTCTTGCGAAGCTGGTCGATCCGGATAGTCATCCGGTCCCAATGGTAGCGCCAGACTCCGTGGGAACAGACCTCGAGCACCCCGCAATGGGCCAGTCTGGCAAGCGAAGCGCGATCCCGATTCGCCTCGGCCGGCCAGAACTGTCCCACCGTCTCCGCGTTACAAACGGGCTTTTGGGCCTCCTCCGAGAACCCGATTTGGCACGCGATGAGAACGATCACCCAAACCTTCGACTGAACCACACGTGGAGCTTAGCCGGAGTGCCAGGCGTTCAGGAAGGTGCAGCATCGGGGCGGTGAAGAGCCGCAGGCCCCGAAGACGCTGCCTTATGACTTCCGCCGCACGGAGAGAATCCGAAGGACCAGTTGCATGCCATTCGGATGCTCCATGAAAACTTCGCGCGCCGGATGGCGGCGAGCCTCTCCGCGTATCTCCGGGCATACGCCGTCGTCAATCTCGTATCGGTCGAGCAGATTTCGCTGCTCGAATTCATCCAGGCATTGCCGTCGCCGACGATTCTGATTTCGCTCGGCATCAAGCCTTACGACGGCGTCGTGCTGCTCGAGATTAATCCCCCCCTGGCGTTCCCGATCCTGGAGATGCTGCTTGGCGGATCCGGCAAAGTATCGACCAAAATCGAACGCGCGATCACCGAGATCGAGCAGAACATTCTCGACGGCCTGCTGGCCATCATTTTGAACGAACTGCGCGCGTCCTGGCTCGCAGTGACGGCGATGGAGTTCTCGATCGTCGGCCATGAAACGGAGCCGCAACTATCGCAGGTGATCGCGCCGAACGAACCGGTGGTGGCCATCAGTATTGAAGTGCAGATTGGGGAGGCGGTGTCGGGGATGATGAATCTCGGCATCCCTTCGGTGGTCCTCAAGATGTTGCGCCAGAAGTTCGACCATCAAGGTAGTCCGCATAAGGCGCGGGCCACCGAGGCGGAACAGTCTCGAGTGCTTCGTCTGGTCAAGCCATCCACCATGCATCTGGATGTTCGTCTCCAGGGTCCGACCTTGAGCGTGGAGACATTGCTGGACCTGAAAGACGGCGATGTAATTACATTCGACTACCCGATCGAGCGCCCGGTGGACCTGTTAGTCAATGGCAGACGGAAATATCAAGGCGACGTGGTTCTGGTCGGGCGGAAACGTGCTCTGCAGATTCAGAAGTTATGGGTTCCCATGACCGCTCCCTCGGCCGGTGCTGCCCCGGACTCTAGCGGACAAGCGTTAGCGGCACAGTCTGAAGGTTGAGTGGCTATCCCGTTGAGACACAATCGCCGCACGTTGCCACGATTGCTTGCTTTGGTTTTTTTCCGATACTATAGTCCTACGATGACGATACGCTCTGGTGTTTATATAGTTCCGACTAACCGCTGGTACATTGAACGGACCGTCTGGTTGATTGCCGGAGTGGTTCTGTTGGCAAGCACGGCGATGGCACTGTTAGTGAATCGGCTGTGGATCCTGGGAGTCACCGCTACGGGACTCGTTTCCATCAATGTCGCCTTCACGGGCTTTTGCCCAGTGGGCAGCGTGCTGCGTTTCCTTGGCTTCACTCCAATGCTTGGGTCGGACGCATCCACGCGCTGGAATCTTTACTTCATGAAAACCGACAAATGGTATCTTGAACGCCGCATCTATCTTGCGGTCGGAATCAACATCTCCGTTGCTTCCATGCTGGTGCTCGCATTCAGCCCCTGGGTTACCCTGTTCACGATCTTCGTTGGCGGCGCGATGGTATGGTTTGCCGCAACTGGTTTTTGTGTGATGGCAAACGCGCTTTATTGGCTCGGCGCCGAACCGCGCTTGACTCCGGAGACGATGCCTTCCGGGCGTTGCGAGGAGTGTGGGATGTCGGGTGTGTGTATCAGCGGACACGCAAAACGGGCACGGGGAGAAGGCGTTGGTCTTATTGACCAACCGGTGCCGCTTTCGATCAAACCCTCATACTCAATGCGAGTGCTTCCCTAGGCCGCAAGCACAGTTTGGCTTGCCTCGGCGGCGTGAGGGGTTTTTCACTGCCTCACGAACGCCACGGCCATCAGCATCAGCATGATCACTCCCGCGACAATCGCGGTGGTGCCAATTAACCGCCCAAAGTTGTTCAGCCAGAGCGGCGGGGCTTCCGCGGCAATCGCCTTCAACCCGCCGGTCTCTGCGAGGCGGTCGTATTCCTCCGGGTGCATGCGCTTCAACTCTTCTTCGCTCAGCCGTCCGGTAAAGATCGTGAGATCCATCGGAAAATTTTCCGGTCGAAGGTGGGTGTTGAAAAAGTGGATCACGAAAATCCAACCGGTTGCCAGAATCGCTTCCTCGCCGTGAAACACAAGCGCAATATTGAGCCATGATCCGGGGATCAAGTGGGCGAAAAATGACCCGAACCACATGGCGTAGCCGGAAAGCCCGATGATCCCCATGCCCCAGAACACACCCCAGTAATCGAGCTTGTCCCAGTAAGCGTAGCGATCGAATCTGGGCTTCGGCCCCAGGTGGACGAACCATTTTAGGTTTCCAATGAAGTCCTGGATGTCCTTCCAGCGCGGCACCATCGAACTCGGCCCCCACAGCAGACTCCACTCGCGCTTGGCCACGATGCGATACACGAGATTCACGACGTGAATTCCGAATGCCACGGTCAGGCCAATGGCGAAAAACTTGTGAAAAAACATGACCGCGCCAAATCCACCGACGGCGCGGACCATACTCTGTACCCACGGCTCGGTGCTAAATCGCAACGATAGGCCGGTGAAGGCCAAACCTAGAAAAGTCCCCGCCAACGCCCCATGCAGATAGCGTTGCGGGAGCGAAAACCTGACGTAATAGCGCTCGTTAGCGTCGTCCATGATGCCGCCTCCTCACCTTCGGAGAGCCTCCTTCGGCCCGGCGTCGGGGCCAGATCGCGACCGAAGGAACCAAAGAATTGTGTGCAGCGCAAAGAATCCCAGGACGCTCGCCAATAGCAAATTCATGAAGACCGTGGAAAAGAACAACCCCGGATAGTGTTTTCTGTCGTGGGAATCCGCGTGCGGATCGTATTTCACGAAACTTTCGTTCGCACCCGCATGGCACTTGCCGCAGGTGGTAGTCAGTTGGGCGGGCGCTACCGTCGACTTCGCGTCCGAAGCGGGCAGTATGTCATGGAAGCCATGGCAATCCCAACAACGCGCCGTCTGCTGATAACCCAGAGCGGACACCTGGGCATGGAACGTGTCATGGTAGGTGGCGAATTGATCTTTGTGGCAGCCCCCGCAGGTCGCGGTCGTTTTCATTTGCCACTGCATGCTGCCGACTTTGGTGATCTCATGCGTGGTGTGGCAATCCGTGCATACGGGCGCTTCTGCCGCGCCTGCCGCAAGCATCTGACCGTGAATGCCAGAGGAGTAGGCGTGCAGCGGCCCCGCATGGCAAGCCCCGCAGGTCGCGGGGATGTTCGCGCGATTGGTCTTGCTCTTCGGGTCTTTGCTGGTCAAGATGCCGTGTGATCCGTGACAGCTCGAGCAATTCGCGGCAACCAGGAGCCCGTCCTTGGTGAGCGCGAATCCGTGAATCGAGTCCATGTACATCGAATACACTTCCTGCAATCCCAATTGCTTGGCGAGCTGAGCGTTCCCGTGGCAGGCGCCGCAGGTGCGCGGCAAGTTCGCCGCAAAGGTAGGAGACTGCGGATCCTTCGACGAGAGAATGGAGTGCGCGCCGCCGTGGCAACTGAGACAGGTGGGGCCGCCTGACGCCGCGTGCACGCTTTTACCCAAGGTTGCCGCGGTATCGGCGTGACAGGCGGCGCAATCCACAGGAGTTTCCTTCTGAGGGTGCGGGTAGGACTGAATCGTCGTGTGACACGCTGTGCAGGATTGACCTGCATGCACACTCCCCTTGGCCGCTGCCTGGTCGGTGTGGCAAGACAGGCAATCTGTTGCGGCGGCCCAGGCTCCGCCGGCCGGGCCGATGAACAATAGAACTGCAATCCACGGCTTCATTGGAGTCCCTCCGCGGCGTTGTAGCCGAGACCGGAAAGGACCTTAGGATCCTTCTCCTCCACGGCGAGAAGATCGTGACAGGTGGAACAATCGTTGGGGATCGAACGTCCATCCGCGCTTACGTGATCCCCATCGTGGCACCGGAAACAGCCGGGAAAGTCAGTGTGTCCAAGATTGTTGGGATAGGTGCCCCAGGTTAACTTCATATCCGGGAAGACATTGTTCAGATAAATGGTCTGCGCCGCGTTGCTGGCGTTCTTGACGCCGGTCCCATTACTGCTATACACCTGAGGGTAATTGGTGCGGTAAAAGCTATCGAGGGATGCAGCAATTTCACGCACGGCGGTGTCGCGATCCGGATAGTCCCTGCGCAATGCCGCTACCGCTTCGCGCTTGATATAGGGCAGCTTGGCGCTGATCTGTCCTTGTCCGATCGCGATGTCCACGGCCCGTTCCGGCAACTGGAACGAATGGGTGGGCCGGCTGTGACAGTCCACGCAGTCCATGGTGCGCTTCTCGCCGCGGGCCAGATCCGCGGCCGAGACCTTGGCGCTGCTGGAATTGAACACCGTCACGTTTCCGTCCGGGGCCTTGTACATCACCTGGGGTATCACCTGACGGCGCTTATCGGTTGACGTGTATACGATCTCAGCGTTCGGGTCCAAATGGACACCGTGGATTCCCGCGCTCCCTCTCCAGGTGCGTCCCCCGACCTTCATCAGCAGCACGGTGGTCGCGGGCTGGTTTTCCTCGTCGGTCCCATAGGAGGTGCGAACGTTAAACAGATCTCCCGAAAACCGTGCGGGCCAATGGCACTGCTCGCAGGTTTCGCGAGCCGGGCGAAGATTTTCGACCGGTATTGGGATCGGCCGAGGATAGTTATTGAGCGCGACTGCGAATACTTGTCCCACGCCGGAGAGTTTGGACTGCACGAACCAGGAAGCGCCTGGGCCGATGTGACATTCCGCACAGGCGACGTGGGCGTGGGGAGAATTCACCCACGCCGTATACTCCGGTTGCATGACCTTATGACAGGTCAGCCCGCAAAATGCGCCGGTATCCATGTAATTGACGGCGCTATAGCCCCATTGGCCGCAGATGATCACGTTCGCAATACTGGCTACGGCAACAAAGCCAAATAGCCGCCGCAACTCAGGACTATCCAGCCGGAGCTCCGGAAGACTACTAACAGGCTGCCCCTGGCGACGCAGTTTTCCCCGGCGAAGCACGATCCCCAGGGGGATCAGGACCAGCCCGATGACAAACAGTCCGGGTAAAAGCAGGAAGGCCGGAATTCCGAGGTAGGGATTGCTGGCGTTATGGGCCAGCAGAGTCGGAAGCAGAAAGACCCATAATACGGTTGCAGTAGTCACCACGACCACGCCAATGAGACTGAGCGGATTGCTCGAAAAATAGACCAGCGGCGAAAGCCACTGATACAGGCGGCCATGCAACGGATTAGCTGGTCGATCTGGTTGATCCGGCATGCTATTTCTGTTGGCTTCCGGAATTCAGGTCGGCAATCAGGTCCGACATCTCGCCCGCCTGGAACCGCGGCCAGGTAATGTTCTTGGTCTTCATCAGCTCCAGCATGCGTGGCCCATGATGCCACAATGCGGCGACCATACTGCTACCCGTGTAAGAGCCGCCGGTCAGTTTCGGCGCGCCGCTCGAGGGGTCTTCATGGCAGGTCGAGCAATGTTTGTTGACGAAGATCCGCTTGCCGGCCCCGGGGTCTCCACGGTCCTCGAAAAAACGTTGGGCCCACAGGCCGCTGAGCAACTCTCGCATTTCTCCCGGCTCAAAGCGAGCGGGCGGGGCCAGCGTATGACTCGCGTGGTTCCACATCTCCGCTGCGGTTTCCGTCAAGGTGCCGGGCTGGAGCCGGGCGGTAAGCTTCGAGTAGGTGTGGCAATCGGTGCAACGTTTGGACTTGAAAATCGCTTCGGCATTTTCGCCGCTGGTGATCTCGAAAACGCCGGTTTGCTGGCGCGACCCGGAAATGCTTCGAAGGTAGACCAGGAGGTCCGTAAGGTCCTGACCGGTCAACTTCGGCCAGGGAAGATGCTTGATCTGAAGTTCCCCAGCCATCTGCGGGGAGTGGTTCCACATCGCCTCGGTGAGTGCGATCGGATCCCCGACCACTTGCCATTGACTCACGGGCTTGATGCCCGGCTTGATCGAATCCGTCAATCCGTGACATGTGGCGCAGGCCCGGGCCTTGAAGAGGGCCTTTCCGCGCCCGGCGTCGCCGGGCTTTTCGAAGAACCGCGCTGAGTAAAAGTACGCGAACAGGTCCGCTGCGGCTTGTTCGTTCAGATCTCCCGCCTGAACGCCTCGCTCGCGCATGGCGGCCCACATGGTAGGAGCATGATTCCACATGGTCGCCGCGAGCGAGGCCGGCGTGAAATCGCGACCGATTCGCACACCCAGGTCCGGCCCGATGCGACCGCCTTTGCCGTCCACGCTGTGGCATTGCACGCAGGAAAGGGTCTGGAAGAGGCCCTCGCCGCGCGAGGCATTCGCCGCCAAGGTGGCCGCTTGCACCGCGCTAATGGAACTTGCAAGGAACAGTAGCCGGATCATCGTGAAAACCTCAACCCCGTGGTTACGAGATGGGTTCGAAACCCTTCGTAAAGGTAAAACGCTTCACCATAACCGTAGTAGCTCCACTCGGCGAACCAGGCCAACTTCTTGCTGAGCGGGACGAACAGTTTTGCGAGAGGCTGATAATAGCTGGTCGGGCGGCTGCCGTTGGATATGAAAAAAGACCCTCCCGCGGAGAACTTCGGCGTCAGACCCTTATAAGTCCCGAGCCTGGTCGTGAACATAGCGGTGGCGGTATGCGCGTTATCGCGATATACCGACTCCGTCGGCTGCAGGAATTCCGGCGCAAGATATGGAATCTCCGATCGCAGTGTCGAACGGTCATAGGATCCCTGAAAGCTCCAGTTTTTCCCGCCGCTAGGAGCCCAGAGCAGAGACAGCCCTTCCTGGTGAGCCAGGTACTTGGACTCCACGCCGGGTAGCGGGTTGTGATTATTCAACAGATTGAAGTCCGCCGCCAGACTGAACGATCCGGTGACTTGATAGCGGGCCCGGGCGCGAGCCTTTTGATAATCGTAGAGGCTGGTTCTAAAATACGCATCTCCGCTCGAGCCATCCTCGGCGTCGCCGGAAAGCGTGAGCTTCTGAAGCGGGCGAAAAGTGAAGCCACCGAGCCCGACGTTGCGCCGCAGGTTGCCTTGTTCGGGACGGGCCAGCCCCTCGAGCGGCAGAATCCCGTCACTCGCCTCGCCCCACACATAGCGATAGCCGCCATGCAGATTCAGCCGCGAGGTTGCGTCCCAGAATACACTGGTCTCCACTTGGTTGTAATTATTCACCAGAGACGAAGCCAGCAATGCGGCGATCTGTTCGGAGGAAAACGGACTCGCCAGGGTATCCGCCGAAGAGGACGAACCGCTGTTATGCATACGATCGGTAAGCCACGACTCTACCAATCGTACCCGGCGGAAGGGCCGTATTTCAGCGCCCGCATTTCCGGTGGTGTGCGGCAGCTTGGCCGCGGCGCTCAGCAGGTACTGTTCGCTCGTATAGAACAGGATCTGACTCTGCAACAGAAGACTTCCCGTGTTGCTCGCATGATAGTTGACCGTGCTGTTCGGCTCACTATACAGAAACTGGCCGTACAGATCAATCCAGGATGCGGGATTCGCGGTAACCAAAGCTTTGGTGAACGTGCTGTTGCCACGGATCCCGTAGGCCGCCAGCAGGCTGGTTAGGTCCAGAGTTTGTCCGAACACCGGTCCCGGGAGGTTTCCGAGGTTTACGGAGCCGGGCGCCTGAAAGACACTCTGGTCGTTCTTGAAGGTGGTTCCACCCTCTTCGAGCGTCGCATGGAATCGCCTGAGCTCGATACGGACCCCGCCCCGGTACAGGTTAGTCGAATCGCTCAGCGTGTTGGGTTCCGGGTATTCGTAGCCGTTCGAAACGAACGTCGTCACCCCCAGCCCTGAACCGGAATCGCTCTCAAAATTAAGATAGGGAACGATCCAGTTGCCGGGCAAGAGATCGAGCGAGAAGTTCGCGAAGTGGCGGCGCATGTCGAAGGATTGTTCGTCGAGAATAATGCCGCGCGAGAGCAGAGGATCGGCGTACGACGGCAGATAGTTGAAGTAGGCCATGTCGCGGTAATCCGCGTTGAACTCGTACGCCTTCGATTTTCTGGCATCCAGGTGCAGCGATTCGTTAGGATCGTCGCCCCAGTTGTACGCGCGGACGTGAATCACGTCGAAAAGCCGATGCTTAGGATCTGTGAGGGTGAACTCAGTCCCGATTAACTTCGGTCCCGACCCGAGATTGACAAAGCTGCGATAGGTATCGAGGCTCCCACCCACGCCCGTCTGCCAGCGATAGCCGACGTCGACCCAGCCGCTCAATGCGGGCTCTTCCGCTGGCACCGGGGAGGGTGTCTCGGCTTTCGTGTCGACAGCAGCGGCGGCTGTGGCTGGCGTTGCGGCGGGCGGTGGCGTCGTTTGCGCTGGCGTGGTTTGCGCCGGCGGCTGCGCGGCCAGCGGAACAAGACTGACGATCAAAAGGAGGGTCTTCATCGCAGCAGGTTCCGATCCACGTAACTCCCGTGGACTTTCTGATGGCAAACCGTACAGTTCTGATATCTGGGCAACCGGATGTCGTGAAACGCCGGCGGCACCACCCCTAAAGCCGAGTTCGTGGTCTTGACGACGGGCAGGTTCGAGTGACACTCGAGACAGACCAGGCGGACTTCCTGCCGCGTCAGCATCCGCGGATTCGCCGACCCGTGCGGCTCATGGCATGCGGCGCACCCTTCAAAGCGCACCACCGCGTGCTCGAACGTGAACGGACCGCGCTTATCCCCATGGCAGTTGATACAGCCCGGCTCGTTCGCTCCAAACGATTGACCCATCGCCGGACGTGCGCTGCCGTGCGGGTTGTGGCAATCGACGCACGACATGGCTCCCTCGGGGAGCTTGTGGTGGGCAGGCCTTTGAAACTGGGCCCAGACATTGATGTGGCAACTCGCGCACTGCTCGTTGATGGCGGTGGCTTTGCGAGCCACAAGGCCGTCGGAGCCGTCGGCATGGATTTTGTGGCAGCTCGTGCAGGCGACTTGATCCTTCATGTGGCTGCTTTGCAACCGTCCTACGTTCGTCGGTTCGTTTAAGTGACAAGTGAGACAAAGTTTATCGGCTGCGGCCGCGGTCATTTTCAGCGGATTGCGAATATCCTCAGCCGAAGCGGAATCGGTGTGCTTCTGAGCCGGGCCGTGACAGGACTCGCATGCCCGTCCAGTCCATCCATGCCCCATCCCCCGTGTCTTCTTGTCAGTCTCCACTGCATTGTGGGGATTCTTGGCGAAGGCCTTGGAGATATCTTCGTGACAGACCGCGCAGGCTTCCGACCCCGCGTAACCGGCAGGCATAGTCTGGGCCGCGGCAGGATAACCCACCGCAGCCCAGATTGCTAACCCGATGAGAAAAACTACTCGATGGAGAGGCACACGCAAGCTCTCACTATTGCGCATGCACCTGATCGACTGCGTACGCTCCGCCCGAGCCGTGGCATACGGCGCAGCTCTCTCCCAGCGAATCGGTATTCGCCAGGAAGTGAGACGCTTCGGTCTTGGAAACGTGGCATCCGCCGCAAGCCGAGGAGAAGGGCTGGTTCGGATTGATCCAGCCTTGAGGATCGGTGACCGGATTCAGGCCAGTGATGGTCAGGTCGTTTTGCTCCGAGCTATTGACGTGGCACAGAGAACAGTCTTGCATGTAGGTGGCAGATCCGGTGGGGCTCATGGCCGGGAAGAGAATGCCCGAAAAGTCGTTGATGCTTCCGCTATGTCCCACGACGACGTACGGATTCTTGGGGGGACCTAACGGGTTCGTCGCGGCATTCACACCGTCGTGAATCCGATGAACCAGTAGATTGAAGTTGATGCCCTGGTTTGGCTGGCTCTGATACGATGCGACCGTGGCGCTCGGGCGCGTGGTGAAATCGGTGTTCGACGGATTGTGACACAGCACGCAGTATTCGACGTTGTTGCGCAGACCGCCATGGATCGCTACCTCGCCACCCGAAAACGTGACGTGGCAGCCAAGGCAATTAGCCTGCGCGACCACCGCGCGGCGAGGCGCTACTGCTGAGCCGTCCACGGAGAAGTAGACCACCGGATTCGGGGCGCCCAGGCTGACCGACTGCGAAGCAGTTGTTCCCGCCAGAACCGTTACAGCGGTGCGGGCCTCGCCGCCAATGGCGTAGGTCCCGGTGGAGCCTGCGGGAATCGGATGGGTAAAGGTGTAGCTGCAAACACCGCTGGAATTGCAGGCAGCCGCCGTGGGGCTCTCCGACACGTAGCCCGGAGTGGTGGAGTTGGCTCCGAAATTGGTGGCGCCGTAGTCGGTGGTAGGACCGGACATGGTGAGTGTCACGGTGGTGGTGCTCGATATAGCGAGACCGTTGCCGCTATTGTCCTTCAGCGTGAAGTTGACCGTGGGGGTTTGCCCGGCGGAGGTATTGGTCACGCTGGTGATGACAAGATTGATGCCGGCAAGAAGCGTATCCGGGTTCTGGGGGTACGTGGCGGCCGTGTCGGTGTTTACCACGTGCGCTCCCAGGATGGACGCATCGAAGGGCGTCTCACCCTGCGGAATGTGACAGTTGGCGCACTGGGTGTCGTCATTCTGGAATCCGCCGGGATGGTTAAGGCCGGTGGCGAAATTGACATCGTCATGACAGGCTCCACAAGCTGCGCGAGAGGGCTCCGTCATGAAGGCTTTGGCTTGCGCGGCGCCGGTGGTCTGGCTGTGGCAGACTTCGCAGCGGCGCGGATCGGCGGGATCTTTCACCGTGGAAAAGTTGCTGAAGGCGCCCATGTAACCGGCGATTTCGTACGGGACGCCTGGCGTGGTGGTCGTGCCAACCACGCTCGGCAATTGCGATCCCATATGGATCTTGTGCGCCATGACCTTCAGATCCAGTGAGTTGCCCGTGGTCGGATCGACGTTTTGCGGCTGATGGCACAGCACGCACTCCTGGATACCGAAGGCGTGACCACCGTGGAACGCCAACTGGATGTGGCACGCGTTGCAGCTTGCGGTTCGGATGACGTCGCGCGTGACTGTGACCGCTGAACCATTCGGGACGAAATTGAAGGTCGCGCCGGCGTAGTTCGTGCCCAGACTGAACGACGTAAGATCACGGCTGCCGCTCATCCCGATGGTCGTCGTTACGGTGGGATCGAACCCTGCCGGGGCCTTCGTCGTCATGATGTACGTGTATTGACCCGGCCCTACGGTAGTAACCGTACCGCCGCCTTCTTCGAAGGTAGGGCGCGTAACGGTTCCGAGCGCAGCGCCGGTCGCCGTCGCCGTCGTATACGACACATATTGCTCCTGACCTTTGGGAATGTAGGCAGCGAAATACGTGAGCGATATCGCGCCTGGAGTGTTCACGCCCGCCACATCCAAAGGCAGCCCCGAGGGGTCGGTGACCGTGTAGGTCACACTGATGGCGCCGGCACTGTTGATGCTGGCGGAGTTGATCGTGATCACCAGGCCTGGCTGGACAAAAGCCACCAGATCCGGGCTGGCATAATAAGCCTTATCGCGCGGCGAATAAACGCTCTTCGACGCGCCCCCTAAAGATAATGCGATGACGACCACTAGCGCGGCCGTCCGCCATTGAATAAGCAAACTCCTCACTGCGCCCTCCTCCTGCCTGCGGAATTGTCCGAGCAGGCATTCAAAACCAGATCGAATGCTCTATCTTCAGTAGTAGTATCAATTAATGAAGCATTTTCTCACCGCCAAAGTGCAATCAGCTGGCCACTCCATGGAATCATAACCCTCTATTTATGTGTGGATTATACGTTGTAAGACAAAGTCTCATAAGCGATTTGTGGGGCATCAAACCCATGATGGAAGTACTGGCGTGCGCCATTTAACCCACTTATCATACCGCTCTGATGAGCCGATCAGAGTTTCAAAGGCATTGCCTCAGGTCCTGCGCCCCTTGTCTTGGACCAAAAAATGGTCCTCTGACCATATTTCGTCGAATAACTAGAAGCGGTCATTAGCGGTCATTTAGGATCGTGCCTCCCTGGCTGTAGCATGGAAGCAGACGGAGCACATTGACTTGAGATCCCAGATCCCACTCGGCCAAATCTTCGGCATCAAAATTGGCTTGCACCTCAGCTGGTTCCTGATCGCTTTCCTGATCGTCTTCTCACTGTCTGGCCAATTCCACGCGACGCATCCTCAATGGGGGGATGGGCCGATTCTGCTTCTGGCGATTGCCACTGCGCTGCTGTTCTTCGTATCTCTCCTGCTGCACGAACTTGCGCATTCGCTGGTGGCGAAGTCGCGCGGACTTCCTGTACGCGAAATTACGCTTTTCGCGCTCGGCGGCGTCTCCCAGATCGAGCGTGACGCGGCGACGGCAAAGACTGAGTTCTGGATGGCGCTAGTCGGTCCGCTCACCAGCGCGATGATCGGGGGTATCTGCCGCGGTTCCGCCGTTGTTCTCAAGGGAATCGCGCCGGAACCGATCACCGAAATGCTGCTGTGGCTTGGATTCATCAACTTCGCGCTCGCCGTCTTCAACATGATCCCCGGTTATCCTCTCGATGGCGGACGGGTTCTGCGTGCCATCATCTGGTGGAAGACCGGCGACGTCGATCGCTCCACCCGGATCGCCGCGCGCACAGGGCAGGCCGTGGGTGGGATGTTCATTGTTTTCGGGATTGTCCAATATTTCAGCGGAGCGGGTTTCGGCGGCCTGTGGATGGCCTTCATCGGCTGGTTCCTGCTGCAAGCGGCGGGCGAAAGCCATCTCGCGACCGGCATGAAGCATTCTCTCGAAGGCGTGCGGGTGGCCGAGGTGATGACGCGGGATTGCCCCACGGTGGACTCGAATCAGAACCTCCGGGATTTCGTGGACCAGGTGCTGCTCCGCACTGGACAGCGCTGTTTCGTTGTGATGCAGAACGGCAACGTCGCGGGACTCGTCACGCCGCACGAAATCAAAGAAGTCAGCCAGAATCGATGGCCCTACACCACGCTCGATGACATCATGCGGCCACTTGATGAGCTGCACACGGTCACACCTGATACTTCGCTCACCAACGCGCTGGAGGTCATGCAGAAGGAGGATCTGAATCAGCTCCCGGTGGTCTCCGCGGGTCATTTAGAGGGAGTATTATCGCGGGCGGATATTCTGAGCTTTCTGCAACTCAAAGCGGAGTTGCAGGCCTGAGCGAGAGGCCTGTAACCTCCCCGGTGCGCGCCAGTAATATGAGATATGCCAACCCTCCTGGCCGATCTCCGCTATGGGCTGCGCCTTCTGCGGCAGGCGCCGGGTTTCACTCTGATCGCGATCTGCGCGCTGGCGCTCGGCATCGGGGCCAACACGGCGATCTTCTCCACGCTGGATGCCGTGGTGCTGCGCCCGCTGCCCTACGAAGATCCAGACCGGGTGATGATGGTCTTCGAAGACGCGAGCTTCATCGGCTTTGCGCACAACACACCCGCGCCCGCCAACTACATCGATTGGCGCGAACAGAATCACGTATTCACCGATATGGCCGCGACCCGCAACCGGAGTGTGTCGATCATTGGCGACGGATCGCCAGAACAGCTTTACGGCTTGGCAGTGACGCCGAATTTCCTGTCGGTTTTGGGCGTGCGCCCGCTGATGGGACGGATGTTCACAGAAAAAGAGGACCGCAACGCTGCGCCGGTGGTGTTGATCAGTTATGGCCTGTGGCAGCGCCGTTACGCAGGCGCGGCATCGGTGTTGGATCGCACCATCCTGCTCAACGATGCCCGCTACACCGTGGTTGGCGTGATGCCGCGAGACTTCGTCTATCGCGACCGCGAGCGTGACTTTTGGTTTCCCATCAATGTGACGCCCAAATTCAGGGCACTACGCGACAGTCACTATCTAAGCGTGGTTGCAAGGTTGAAGCCCGGTGCCACGGTTCAGCAAGCTTCAGAAGAGATGCACGCGATCGGGAAACGTCTGGAGCAGCAGTACCCTAATTCGGATCGCTTCACCGGCGTGGTCGTCGTGCCGATAAAAGAGGATCTGCTCGGCAAGACTCGTACCGCTCTGCTGGTGTTGATGGCTGCCGCGGGCTGCGTCCTGTTGATCGCCTGCGCGAACCTCGCCAGCCTGTTGCTGGCCCGCGCGGTCGCTCGCAAACGTGAATTGGCCGTGCGAGCCGCGCTCGGAGCGGGCCGCGGACGGCTGATCCGCCAGATGGTCACCGAGGGAGCGTTACTCTCGCTCGCCGGCGGCGCACTGGGCCTGGGGTTGTCGCTGGCAGGGATGAGAATCCTCGAAGGGCTGGTGCCACTGGGTCTTCCCTCGACTGCCCGCCCCACGGTCGATCTCCGGCTGTTGGCGTTCACGCTGCTGCTATCGTTGATCACCGGCGTTGTGTTCAGCATTGTCCCGGCGTTCCAAGCCGCCCACGCGTCCGTGAATGAAGCTTTGAAGCAGGGCGGGCGATCGGGCGCGGATGTGCGCGGCCGCGCCACTCGCGACGCGCTGGTAGTTCTGGAAGTGGCCGCGGCTTTGGTGCTCCTGACCGGCGCCGGTCTCATGATTCAGACGATGGCGAAACTCCGTGCCGTCGACCTGGGCTTCCGCGCAGACCATCTTCTGACCATTCGAACCGCGCTCGGTCCTAAATATAACGACTTCGCGAAGCGCCTCGACTATTATCAGCGGGTGCTGGGGCAGACAGCCGCTTTACCCGGAGTCGAGAGCGCGGCCTTCGGTTCCACGCTGCCGTTTCAAAGTATCGGCAATACACGTGGCTATAAGATCGAAGGCCTTCCGCCCGACCTCAACTTTTCGCCGGACGCGCTGTTCCGCAACGGCACTTCCACGTATTTGCAAACCTTGGGAGTGAAGCTGCGCGAAGGGCGCCTGTTTGACGGCAGTGAGACTGCGGCGTCGCCTCCGGTCGTCATCATCAACGAAACTTTCGCGCGGCATTTCTGGCCGAAAGAATCGGCTCTGGGACACCGCGTTTCTGTCGATTATCCGAATCCGGTCTGGCGAACGGTGATAGCGGTCGTCGAGGACGTACAGGAACGCGGTTACGACCTGTGGATGAAACCCGGCATTTACCTGCCCGCCGAGCAGGTCGGCGGAGATACGGCCGACTACCTGGTGGTCCGTACCAAAAACCAGCCCGCGAGTCTGATACCCGCGGTTCGCCGTGTGATCGCGGCGGCCGATCCCGAACAGCCGATTTCGAACGTCCAGACCATGGACGAGATTATTGCCGATAAAGTCGCCGATCGCCAACAGCAAATGACCCTGCTCGGGGCGTTCGCGGGACTCGCTCTAGTGCTCGCTTCGATCGGATTGTATGGCGTACTGTCTTACGCGGTCACGCAGCGCAGCCGCGAAATCGGATTGCGGATGGCGCTGGGCGCGAGCGCGGCGAGCATGACGCGCCTGGTGGTCGGTCAAGGCATCGCACTGACCGGCGCAGGCCTGCTGATCGGATTGCTCGGAGCATGCGCCGCAACTCGCGCGCTGAAGAATTTGCTGTACGGCGTCTCGACCACCGATCCATTGACCTTTGCTGCCGTCGCCGCCCTGCTCACCCTGATTTCGCTCGCCGCTTGCTGGATTCCGGCCCGCCGGGCATCCCGGCTGGATCCAATTGTAGTTTTGCGCGAGGAGTAGTTCACGCGAGTTTGCGCACGAGCCGGTCGAGAAACGGTTGTTGTCCGATCAGGATTCGCTGCCGCGCTTCGGGAACCGTAAACCAGGCTCCCCGGTCCACTTCGGGCGCGACAATTTGACGGCCGGAACGCGGCGGCCATTCCATCGAAAAGGTGTTGCTGACGAGTGCGGCGGGATCGCAGTCTCCCTCAAATGCCCACGCACTGACGATTTTTCCGCTGGGCTGCCTTAGTTGGCCCAGTTCCAGATATTCTCCGGCCGGCCGGAATCCCGTTTCTTCCTCGAACTCCCGTTGGGCAGCATCGAGTGGAGCTTCGTCCTCTTCATACAACCCCTTCGGGATGGACCATGCACCCAAGTCCTTCTTCATCCATAACGGCCCGCCCGGGTGAACCAGGAACACCTCCAGTCCGCGATCCCGGCGCAGTTCGCGATCTTTGCGCCGGTACATCAGCAGCCCCGCGCTCCGCTTCGGCATCGTTATTATTCCAACTGCTCGACCTTTATTCCGGCGGGCGGCTCCAGCTTGAATCTATCGGGCGTCAGGTCACCCGCGTTCACCTTCATTTCGTCGATGGTCAGGGTCAGTTCGTAACCATCCTGGGGCCGGCGCATTTCGATGCTCGAAGGAAATACGGTTCTCTCGAACGCCTTCCACACGGCGTATTGCGTATCGCCGAGGATCGCGCCGGACTCATCGAACGTCTTCTGCCGCACGATCTGCAAGGTCCGGTGGTCGAAAGAGATGCTGCGGACCAGCCTTAATTCGCCTTGCTCACGCCGGACAATCAGCAGAACATACAAGGCACGGCTTTCGTCCATATCTTCCTCGAGCATCGTGATGTCCGCCCGGTCCGGTGGATTAATCATCAGTGCATTCAGAAACGCGGCGGGCCGCAGGTTTTCAAGTTTGTTCTTAGAAGTGGCCGGCGCGCTGTTCGTGCCGGTGATGAACCGGTCCTTCGGCGGGATGGACAGTCGAAATTCCTCACCGGTCGAAACCATGTCGAAAGCGGTACTGTGGAGCACCGGATCCTGCCCGAGAACGCGTATGGTATCCGGCCGTTGAAGCAGAATATAGCCATCGATGGTCGCGTAGTCCGTTACTTCTCCCCCGTAAACGTTGCCCACCGAGGCCGCCATCTCCACTCTCGCGGTAAACGACTGAATCGGATCCGAAGCGTCATGGATTCCGCGGATTAATTCTTCCTTGGTCGCGGTGCGAAGCGGACGCTTGTCTCGGGCCACCGGAGAGGCGACGACGTGATGGCGCACGAAGCATGACGACGCGCCGCAGGAGAGGCACAGACACGGAATGGCGAACATGATCCGCCGTACCCAGTTGAGATCGAGACGTCTCAAACTTGTGCGACTTTCGGCCGTTCAACCGGGAACAACCACCAGATTAGAGTACCGGCCAACGGCATCAACGAAACAATCAGGAATGCCCGCGAGTAAAGGTGTGCATCAAACAGGCGTCCGCAGAGAGGCATAACCAGGGCCACGGCTGCCGAAAAGGAACCCGATGCGATGCCCGCCGCCATACTCCTGCGGTCCAGCGGGTACGCGAGAGCGCCGGTGCGCAGGGCGACCACCACGAATCCAGCGGCGGCGAACATCGTCACCGCGAGCAACGCGATCGCGGCCGCGGCACTGTGAAACAAGGTGATCACGGCTCCCGGTAATGCGACGATTGCCATGGTTGCGAATAACCACACCGGTCTGGGATTCCCGCGAGCAGTCTTGTCCGCGACCCAGCCCCAGAAAAAGAAACCCGCTTCGAGACCGGCCGGCGGAATCCACAGCACGAATCCTAATTGCGCCTGCGTCAGTCCAAACGCTCGCGAAAGATACAACGGGGCCAGATAAGTAATCGCGCCTACCGGCAAAGCGCCGAGCGCGTAACTGGCGACCAGACTCCAAAACCTGCGTTCGAGCACGTTTGGGAAAGCCATCTTTCGGGCTCGGACCGGGTTGGCGATCCCTGATGGTTTCACCGTTCCAGTCCACAAGACCAGCCAGATGAGCGCCGCGATCGGCGTGACCAGAAATGCGGGACGCCATCCGTAGGTGATCGCGATCGGCGTGATCAGCAGCGGCGCCAATATTGTTCCCGCCGAAGATCCACTGTACGCGAGTGCGATTCCGCGCGATTGTTTTTCCGGCGGCAGTGAATCCATGGCGGTTCGAAAACCGCCGGGAAACATCGCGCCCTCACCCACTCCCAGCGTCCCGCGCGCGAACGCGAAGCCCAGAAACGTCGAGACCAGCGAATGGCTGGCGCTCGAGACCATCCAGATCACCACCGAGACCGCCATTCCGAGGCGCAGTCCAATCCGGTCGAGAAGCGATCCCCACAGCGGAGTGCTCAGCATGTACGCAAAGCTGAACGCGCTGATGACTTCGCTGTAAGCCTGCGCGCTCATCTTGGTGTCTTTGAGGATCATCGGCGAAAGCAGCGCGAGCACACCCCGGTCCAGATAGCTGAGCAGCGTGCCGAGCATCATGACCGTCGCGGGCCACCACAGTAACCAGGATTGCCGAGCGGATCTCTGCGGAGGAGCCGCAATTAAAGAACTCAAAAGGCCCCGCTCGGTTCAATGGCGGTTCCGCACGCTCCAAGAGAGGGGTGATACGAGGGATCGGTCCCGCCGTTGATCAGCGTCTCCGGAGCGCGATCCACCTGCTCGATGAAAAACGCGTGAAAACGTGCGGCTCGCTCCAAGCCTTCGGCCGGAACCGCTTCATACACATCGCCCGAGGAGTGATAGAACGTACCCGATTGAATCATCTGCGTCATCGGAACGCCGAGCGCCCGGTATCCGCCCAGATCTCCCGGCACGACAGCGCCCGCCTGCTGATACGTCGCGACACCATAACAGCGCGAGGCTTGTTTCCACAGATCGATCAGGAACGGCGCTTCGTTGGTGACTCCCACGGCCTTCGCGCCTTCCGTGACGCTGGTCTCCCACACCATCCCCGTATTGTCTTTCGCCCGGGTCTTGCCTCGAACGATATCGGAATAGGCGACGTGCTCGAGATTGATCACCAGGAGCGTATCATCTTTCAGCTCCGGATGCGCGGCGACCAGTGAAGCGGGTCCGTTGCCAGGCCCATGGTGTCCGCCGCTCGCCACGAACATGAGAGTGTGCTTCAGTTGAGGTTGCTTTGCGAAATATTTGGCCAGGCCGACGAGCGTTGCGAGCCCGCTGCCATTATCGTCGCCGCCCTGAAAATACGCGTCCGCATGAGCGTTAATGATGATTCGCTTCTGGCTTTGGCCCGGAATCATGGCGTATCCGTTCCACGATGTCAGCCCTCCCTTCAACTCCGAGGCCAGGCTGACGGACACTTTCATTCGATCCAGAACGCCGGCGGAACCCGCCTTGCCCATCACTTGTTCGAGGAACCACGCATCCTGCCCGCCTATAAAGAAGCAGGGAGCTTTCCCGCATGCAAAGCGCGGGTCAAAGTATTGGATATTACCGGGACCTTCCACGGCGTTGATCACGCCCACCGCTCCCAAGGACACCAGCCGTGCGGCGACTCCCTGTTCGGCCGATCCGAACAGCGACGGCTCAGGCCTCACATGAACCACTGCCATCTTGCCTTTGACATCTCTTCCCGCCAGATCCGCTTCCGTGCCACGACCCACATAGATGAGCGGCGCGGTAAGACTGCCTCCTGGAATCGTCTGGCCGCCCGGCTGAGGGAAGGCCGATCCCAGCGCGACGTTCTTCGAGCCGGCGCCGAATGCGGAATCGGCAACCAGTTGCAGTTGCCAGGACTGCGGCACCCACATGGTTCCTGGCACGGCGAACGATTCCACCTTGGCGTCCTTCAGGCCCGCGGCCTTGAATTCATTGACCGTCCACTCGACGACATGCTGGAACGCGGGAGTGGTGGCGCGGCGTCCCCACACTTTGTCTCCGGCGGCGAAGCTTTCGAGCGAGAAGGAAATGATTTTCTCGTGATTCTTCTTCAGCGCCGCGCCGTCCAGAATCTCGTCATGCCGTCCAGGTACGTGTTTAAAGTTGACCGGCAAAGGCGCAAAAGAAGCCTGATAGTTCATCACCGGCTTCGTAGGATCGCTCAGGCCAGGGGGAAGGGGAGTGCCAAACCAAGGTCCGGTCTGGGCCGAGCCTGGGATGAGCATTACTGAAGCGAAGAGTCCGGGAAAGACGAGCACCGTCGAACGAGACATTTTCAGGTTACTCATGATGTAAAAAGGATATCGCACTGCATGCGGCCCAAAGCACCTGCCCTAAAGCTTAGATAAGGACCCGCCGATGGATTAAGCAATTCTGCGTAGGACTCTTAAAGGTGGGTGGGCCGTGTTCGGAGGAGCGGCCCACTTCCACCTGTGGGGAGCAAGAGACGACCAAAATGGCTACAGTGGCGGAGCAGG
>JBEKBK010000096.1:0-34753 GCA_050015435.1 Bryobacteraceae bacterium | reverse complement strand
ATTCCGTATGAAACAGCGTTTACGGACTACAAGGATTTCGGCGGCTTGAAGTTCCCGACCCATATCGTGCAGTCACAGGGTGGCTTTCCGGTGCTGGACCTGACCATTACAGATGTGAAGCCGAACGCTCCCGCGAATATCGAGAATCCGCAGGCCAAGGGCAAGGGCGGCGGGGCGCCATCCCCACCTCCGGCCGTAACATCGGAAAAGCTGGGCGACGGGATGTATCTGATCCTGGGCGGGTATGCGGCGATCGCGGCGGATTTCAAGGACTACATCGTGATTCTGGAAGGGCCCCAGAGCGATCAGCGCGCCGAGCAGATCATGACCGAGGCCAAGCGACTGATTCAGAACAAGCCGATCCGATATGTGGTGAACACGCACGCCCACTTCGACCATGCGGGCGGGCTGCGAGCCTTTGTCGCCGAGGGCGCGACTGTAATTACTTACCAATTGAACAAACCGTACTACGAAAAAGTGTGGGCGAATCCGCATACCCTTGTTCCGGACAAGTTGGCGCAGAACCCGAGGAAGCCGAAGATCGAGACGATGGGTGAAAAAAAGGTCCTGACGGACGGCACCCACACTGTCGAGCTGTATCATATGACGAATTTTCTGCATAATGACGGGATCATCATGGCGTATCTGCCCAAGGAGAAAATCCTGTTCGAGGCAGACGCGTTCAACCCGCCCGCGCAGCCGATTACATCCACGCCGGCGATGATCAGTCCGTTCAACCAGACCCTGATGGCCAACATCGAGCGCTTGAAGCTGGACGTGACGCGGATCATTCCAGTGCACTACCCGGCGGATAATCGCGTCACCACCCTGGCGGAGTTGATGAAGGCGATCGGCAAGAGTTAGTAGAGGTACAAATGGCAGCCATCCAGAAGAGTTTCCTCTGCATCGCCGCGTTGTCGTGGGTGCTCGCCTCACATCCGGCGCTTCCTCAAGATGGTTCCGGCGCGAAAAGCGTGCAGGATTTCGGCATCGCCGCAAAACGGCCCGTTTTTGCGGGCGCCTGCAAGGCCTGTCCGTGGGGCATTCTGGCCAGCGTGACCGCCGACGCGCTCAGGAACTACGGGTTCGACACCCAGATCTGCTGGGTCTGTTGGTCGAATTTCGGGCCGCGGGAAATGGCGGACAAAACCAAACCGGCCATGCCTCCCGGCGCCGAACTGGGTACTCCTGAATACATCGAGCCTCCTCCCGATGCCGTGCCCGATATCAGCGCCACCAGCGAATCCAATCTGATCGATGCATGGAACGGAACCGGCCCCTACGCGAGAGATCACAAGAAGCGGCGTAACTACCGGGTGATCGCAGTCGTGCGGACGACAACCTACATGCTCGCCGCAGCGAGCAAAAAATCCCTCATCACCAATTTAGGGCAGATTAAGGATCGCACCCAACCTACCTGGATCGTAGGCGGCAACGATATTATCTTCGAGTATTACGCCATCAAGGCCGCGGATCTAAAGGCTAAAGGCGGCGGCATCATGCCTCCGGAGGGTCTGGGCCCGAACAGGGTCACGCGCGAAAAGCGAGCTTCGGGCGATGTTTTCATCGGCACGGGCCTTCTGGCGAATACACCCGAGCAGCGCTCCTGGTATGAAGCCAGCCAGTTGAACGATCTGATATTCCTGGACATGGAAGAACCACTTCTTGCAAAATTAGCCCAGGAACCAGGCTATGAGCGCGCCACAGTGCCGCTGGCACTTTTCCGAGGCGTGGACCGTCCGATTGCCACGGTGATGCGGCCCAATCATCTCATCTATGTTCGCGATGATGCGCCGGACGATTTTGCGTATGCGGTCGCAAGGGCGCTGGACGAACATCGCAAATTGTTTCAAATGCAGCTCGAGCCGTGGTACTACGATCCCCAGACGGTCGCCGATAGCAAGGTCATTCCGCTACATCCGGGCGCGCTGAAGTACTATCGGGAACACGGGTACGTCAAATAACTGGCCGTGGATGAACGTGAATTGTTTTATTCACGTTTATGCACGTTCATGCACGGCCAATTATGTGTTATGCGCCCGCAGCCTTGAGCGCCGCGAGCACGGCCGGGGCTCTCAATGGAACCCGGCGGATGCGAACGCCGGTCGCATCGTGGATTGCGTTGGCAACCGCCGCGAGCATGGGTTTACAGGCCGCCTCTCCAGCTCCATAGGGAGGGAGATCGGGCCGGTTCGGATTAGGATCTCCATTCACCAGCACGACGTCGATCCTGGCCGGCACGTCAACGTGCGTCAGGGTGGGATGAGAGATCCAATCCACGCTCGTGACCTTTTCGGTATCGAACCGCACTTCCTCGTGGATCGCGCGGCTCACTGAGTGGAGCATGGCGCACTCGATTGTGTGACGCAGCGCCTCGGGATTGACCACCAGCCCGCTGTCCTGTGCACACACTAGCCGCTTCATCCAGACATGGCCGGTTCGGCGATTCACCTCGACTTCAGCGATCTCCGCGACGATGGTCTGGCCGCGGAACGCGTACGAGACACCGCGTCCTGTCAGGATATCTCCAGTGCCGCGTGATTTCGGTGACGGACGGCTATCCCAGCCGTAAGCTTCCGCCGCTGCCTTGAGCGCCGCGATGGACCGGGCGCGCTTGAACCCGGTGTCGTCGGCGGTGCTGGCTTTCAAGAGCTTCATCCGGAATTCCAGCGGGTCGGCTTTCGCCGCTGCCGCCAGTTCGTCGATGAACGATTCGGAGGCGAACGTCGACTGTGGACCGTTGGGATCCCGCAGGTTTCCAGTTCGCAGCGGCGTCTCCCAGACGAGGGGTAGACTCACCACCTGGGTGGCCATCCGGCGGTGGGGGATGGCGTACATTTCCGAAGGCGTGGACGCGCTGCCCGCGGCGGGTTTGGCACGCCTCATCCCCATGAGCTGAGCGATCAGCACGGTATCCGGCTCGTTATAGCCGAGGTGATTGTAGTCGGCGGCCTGGGCATTGTAGTCCAACGCCACGAGGTTCCCCTGGGCATCCAACCCCCCCCGCAGCTTGACCGTGAAGGCTGGCGATTTGGTGTCCCAGGCAGTTTCTTCCTGCCTCATCCACTGCACGCGAACTGGCCGGCCGATCTCTTTGGCCAGGTAGGCAGCTTCGCATCCCGCGTCGTCAGCGGCCGTGCGGCCGAATCCTTGCGGTCCTTCCATCCAGACCACACGCACCTTGTCCCGCGGCATCCCGAGAAAAGTGGCGACTCCGGTTCTCATGCCGTAAGACTTCATGTCATTGGAATAAATTGTCATTTGGCCGTTCGACGGATCCGCCATGGCATGGGCTGGACTGATCGCGGTGTGCCCCTGGAATGGTATGTCGTAATCGGCCTCGATCACCTTCGCCGCGCCTGCCATCGCCGCGTCTGGGTTTCCAACCACAATCGGTTTGGAACTGGACGTGGGCGTCGCGCCGCGCATGTACTTGAACAAATCTTCCGAGGACGGGAAAGGCGCCGTGGACGGCTTCTCCCAGTTCGCCTTAAGCATTCTAGCCGCGTTGATCGCCTGCTCTTCCCGTTCGCAGACGACCGCCACGTAGTTGCCCTTGCTCACCACTTTGATGAATCCCGGCAGGCTTCGGACGGACGACTCGTCAATACTGATCAGCTTTGCGCCCGCGACCGGCGGCTTCACGTTGCGCGCATGAACCATGCCCGGCAGCTTCACGTCCACGGCCCATTTCAGCGAACCGTCGACCTTGGCAGGAATGTCGTAGCGCTGCGGCGACTGGCCGGTCATTTTGAGTTCCTGCACCGGTTTGACCGTTGCCACGCCAGTGGTCGCGTTGATGTTGTCGCCCTTCAGCGCGACGTTGAATCTCTTGCCGCCAATGAGCTGTCCGTAGGTGACGCTTCTGGATGGATCACCCTTAACCGTGATCACACCTGCGTTGACCGTGAGCTGACTGACGGGCACACCTAGCCGCTCCGATCCCATCTCCAGCAAAACCCGGCGGGCCTCGGCCGCGACCCGCCGCATCGGCCAGGCATCCCTCTCCATCGCCGTCGAACCACCGGACCCGCCCTGGTCGACGGTAATGTCCGTGCTTCCCATGATGCAGGCGGTCTTGTCGTAGGCGATATCCAGTTCATCGGACATCAACTGGCGGAAGCCTGTCCCAGTCCCCTGCCCGCAGTCCGTCTTCCCGACATAGAAGGTCGCGGTGTTGTCCTCATGGATGACCACCCACGAATCGAGCTGTCTGAAGTCAGGATCGGGATATGGACCTGCGCCCGCCGAGGCAGATTGGGCTCGCGCTGCCGTGAAGCTTACGACCAGCAGGCCTGCGCTCTTAAGCAAGTCCCTGCGGGACGTCGTGATATTCGACTTTTCCAATAACTCTTCGATGTGTTTCGGAAGGTTGGTGAAGGTTGTCATGCGACCGCCTCCTTCTCCGAAGCCGGCCGGCCGGCTACGATCACCTTGGCCGCACGCTTGATGGCAGCCTGAATGCGGTAATACGTCATGCAGCGGCAAAGGACGCCGTTCATCCCCTCACGGATCTGCGCGTCCGTGGGTTTTGGATTCTTATCCAGCAGCACCTTGGCTGTCATGATTTGCCCGTTCTGACAGAAGCCGCATTGCGGGACCTGTTCGTCAATCCAGGCCTGCTGAAGCGGGTGTAGCTTACCTTCTTTGGCGAGTCCTTCGAGCGTGGTGACCTCGCTCTTAACGGCTGAGGCGGGCGTAATGCAGGACCGAATCGCCGCGCCGTTGATGATTACTGTGCACGCCCCGCACTGGCCAAGTCCGCACCCAAATCGTGGACCTTGCAAGCCGAGATCATTGCGGAGGATATACAGCAATGGAGTCGAGGGGTCGACATCCACTGTGTGCATGCTGCCGTTCACCTTTAATGTCAGGATACTCATAATCCATTTTCCCTCAGCGATCGGCGGCTTTTCGGGCTGCCGTTGGCTGCCACGCGGGAGTGCCGCCACGTCGTGGCCTATTGCATGACGGCGGAACAGACGCTGGCGAATCGTCTGGGGAACCCGGATCCAGGAAACGACACGCGGCTGGTGTCGATCGACGCGACCACCGGCGCTTCCACCGATCTGGCCGCTGGTCCTGGCGTGAAAATCAACCCGTCCCCGCTTCCCGGAAACGAGGTCGGCTATGTACGCAAGGATAAGGCCGACACCGGCGCGGGCATTTACTACATGAGCGGCAAACCGGGACCGCGGGGCGACATACGGACCGCATCGTGGTCACCCGACGGTAAGCACGTCGTCTTTCACAAGCGTCTTTCCGTGCCGCTGCCGGAGCTCCGGAAAACATTCAGCTGTCTTGCATCCATTTCGGGCTTCCGCAGAAGTTTCCGCTCTCGGTGATTTTCTTCAGCCCGGAGCGGTCGCGGCGAATAATATAGATATCCGCTAATTGTAGGCGCTCCCACCGTCCGTGACTAAACGGCATCGCATTGCCGCGGACGGACGAGAAGGCGATCCACTTTCCGTCCGGAGACCAGGTAGGCCGGAAGTCGCCGCCGGGTCCTGAGGTCAGGGCTTTCGCGCTCCGCGTGGACAGATCCATTGTCCAGAGAGTCGACCTTCCGCCACTGCGAGTGCTCACGAACACGAGCTGTTTGGCATCGGGAGAAAACGCCGCTTGATCATCGTATGCCGGATCCGTCGTCAACCGCTCGAGACCGCTGCCATTCGGCTTCACCCGATAGAGATCCGCCGACCCGGCCCGATCGGACGTGAAGACGATCGATGCCCCGTCGGGAGCCCAGACGGGATCGTAGTCCGTGTCCGGCGACGAGAGCAGGGGGCGTTCATCGCTACCATCGGAAGCGGCAACGAACAGCCCGACCTGGCCGGCGTTCCCGAACGTGCGGGCGACCGCAATTTTCCGTGCCGCGGGCGTCTGGGCGGCGAGGGTCGCAAGCAGGGCGGCGGCGATCAGCAGAGGGCGCATAGCAAGGATTCTAACTCGTTCTGAAGACGCCGGTCCGATGTGGCTCGGCCTATGTTAGAATTCTTTCGCGCACGGATCATACCGGCCATGACAGGGATCAAGGAGGGCACCGATCCATGGATTCGACCAGACGCACCATACTGGCAACGGGCGCAGCAGCCACGGCGATGGCCGCAGCGGACCGCTTATTCGCTCAGCAGACTGGACAAGGAGGAGCTGCTATGCCCTTTTACGAAAAAGGCCCCGTTCGCATCCACTATGAGGAGGCCGGTTCCGGCTTCCCGTTGTTGCTCATCGCCGGCGGGGGATTGAATTCGACAATCTCCGGCTTGACGAATCCCTTTAACGCGATCGAGGAGTTTAAGGGAGAGTACCGCTGCATCGCGTCGGACCTGCGCAACGCCAATAGCGGCCAGTCCTCAGGCCCGCTCGAAATCGACCGGCCGTGGGATGCATATACGGATGACCATCTCGGTCTGATGGATCATCTGGGCATCGATAAGTTCATGGTGATGGGGTTCTGCATTGGCGGCCCCTTCATCTGGAACCTCTTGCGGCGGGCACCCGATCGGGTTGTTGCGGGCGTACTGGCGCAGCCCAGCGGGTCGCGTCCGGAAATGCGCGACATCTTCTACGAAACCAATATGACGGGCTGGGGTCCGGAATTGGTCAAGCGCCGGCCCGACATCACCATGGAGACGGTCGACAAATTTCTGACCAAGATGTACCGCTCCAACCCCGACTTCGTCTTCACCGTGACACGCGATTTCGTGCGCAATTGCCAGACGCCCGTACTGATCCTGCCGGATGACATCCCGCAGCATCCGTACGCCGTCGCCATGGAGGCCGCGATGCTCGCGCCCAAGGCCGAAGTGAGCATGTTCCCCTGGAAGGAGCCCAAGGAGCGGATTCCGCTGGCGGTGCGCCAGATACATTCCTTCCTCCGGGCACATCGCCCGGCTTCTGCTTAGACGGGTGGAGGATTCACAACCATGCGCACCACCCTTCTTCTTACCCGACGCGCGGCCCTGGCGACGCTCACCGCTGGGGCCCTCGCCACTCGCACGGCTCTCTCCGCCAACGCGCCATTCCGTTTCGGTTCACTCGATCATCTCGCCCTTGCTGTTGACGACACCGAAAAGTCCGTCCACTTCTACACGCGCCTCTTCGGTAACACGGTCCTCAAAGAGAAAACCAACCCGCGCCACTACGTCAAACTCGGTCCCAACTACGTCGCCATGGCGACTGCCGGCCAGGGTCAGCCTTTGCGGGTGATCAACCACTTCTGTCCCGGCATCGTGAATTTCGATCTCGCTGCCGCCAAACGCGCGCTGGATCAAATGGGCATCCAGTACCGCGAAGCCACCGGTGTCGGCCTCTTCGTTCCCGACCCGGACGGCACGCTGGTTCAGCTCTGGACCGAAAACTCCTGGAATCACCTCGGCGAAACCGCAGCGCCCGTGGCGATCCCCTCCCAAGGCGAACCGCTGCTCCGCCCTACCGGCATCGACCACATCCTTGTCAACGTGTCGAACGTAGAAAAATCCACCGCGTTTTACGAGAAAATCCTCGGACCCGTCATCAATCCTGCCAGCAGACCGCGGCGCACATGGTTCAACGGCGGGGGCGGCAACCGCGTCGGCCTCGCGCTGGCCGGCCCTGGCGAGAAGCTCGGAATCGACCACTATTGTCTGACCGCTCCGTTCGACCGTACCTCGCTGACGAAAGCTGTCGAAGCCGCCGGCGCAAAAATCATTCAGGGAGACCTGCCTGCGGGCATCGATTTTCTCGACGTCGACGGTATCCACCTGCAGATTATTCCGCCGCCCGCACGCGTCTGACGCGTGTGGCTCGTGTCCCGTTAGTGCGGCGAAAACCGCTTGCTAACGCGCGCGGCTCGGTATCGGAAACTGAGCCGCGACCATGAGGGAGCGGTCATGCTCACGTTTCTCGCAGCAAAGAACCGCGACATGGTCGCATTTGCTAAATTGGGTCCGTTATCTCATATGAATTCGACCACGCCGACGGCATCCGCGATCACGGTTCTTCCCAGCGGGAAGCCCTTAGGGGCGGAAATTCGTGGAGGTGATCTGCGTGCCATCACCAGCGCTGATTTCGTTACGATCCAGAAGGCCTGGAACGATCACTCGGTGCTGTTGTTCCGGGGCCAACAGCTAACCGACGACGATCTGATCGCCTTCAGCCGGCGCTTTGGCGATCTCGACTGGGCGCCCATTCAGGAAACGGGACGCCGCTTCGTGGAAGGATACCCGGAGATCTATGTGGTTTCGAACGTGACCGTGAATGGCGAGCCGATCGGCAGTCTGGGTGCGGGCGAAGCAACTTGGCACACGGATATGTCGTATCTGGAGGATCCGCCTAAGGCGAGCATGCTGTACGCGCTGGAAGTTCCTCCTTCGGGCGGGAACACGTATTTCTGCGGGATGTACCATGCCTATGAATCGCTGCCGGGCCCGCTGAAAGGCCGCATCGAAGGTCTGCTTTTGAAGCACGACGGCACCTACAACAGCGGTGGATACGTGCGCCAGGGCGTGACCGCCGTCGACGACCCGGTGACGTCGCCGGGCGCCTATCATCCCCTGGTTTGCACGCATCCGGAAACGAAACGCCGCGCGCTTTACCTCGGACGAAGGCGAAACGCCTACGTTCAAGGTCTGCCGCTGGCGGAGTCCGAAACGCTGCTCGATGAGCTGTGGTCCGTCGCTACCCGCGAGGAATTCACATGGCACAACGAGTGGCAAGTGGGCGACGTCGTGCTGTGGGACAATCGCTGCACGATGCACCGCCGAGACCCGTTCGACACCAATTCGCGCCGAATCATGCATCGGACGCAAATCAAGAGCGAAACGCGTCCCGCGGCGTGACATGCGGCTAGGCAAGCTGGGCGCACCGACGGTTGTGCTCGCGTTGCTGTGCGCAATGTACTTTCTGTATTACGTCGACCGTGTGAGTATCTCGACAGCGGCGCCGCTGATCAGGGCCGATCTCAAGATCAGCAACTCGCAGCTCGGGCTAGCGTTCTCGGCATTTGCGATTCCGTATGCTTTTTTTCAATTGATCGGCGGCTGGATCGGCGACAGGCTGGGTCCGCGGCTGACGCTGGCGATTTGTTGCGCGATCATCGGGATATCGACGCTGCTCACGGGCGCCGTCACCGGAATCGCCTCACTGATTCTGCTGCGGCTCGCGCTGGGATTCGGTGAAGGAGCTGGCTTCCCCACGGCCACGCGCGCGATGGCCAGTTGGACGCCGCGGCATAGCTGGGGATTCGCGCAAGGAATTGTGCATTCGTTCGGGCGGATCGGCAATGCGGTGACGCCGCTGATCATGGCCGGGATCCTCGTGTTCTCTACTTGGCGCGGCTCATTTGTGATTCTCGGCGCGGTGAGCCTGGTCTGGCTCGTCGTGTGGATCTGGTATTTCCGCGACGACCCGCGCGAGTACCCGGCGATGACCTCTGAAATCCTAAAGACGCTGCCAATTCGAGCTGATAATGCGGCGCCGGCGATTCCTTGGCTGCGGCTGGCCCGGCATATGATGCCCGTGACGATCGTGGACTTTTGTTACGGATGGACGCTGTGGCTCTTTTTGACGTGGATCCCGGTATTCTTTTTTGAGAATTATCATCAGAACCTGCAGGCGTCAGCGCTATTTTCCGGCGGCGTGCTTTGGGCGGGCGTGTTCGGCGACACCATGGGCGGAGTGGTGAGCGACCGGCTGCTGCACAAGACGCGCAGCCTGGCGGTCGCGCGGCGGGGAGTGATTGTGGCAGGGTTTCTGGGCGCGTTTGTGTTTCTAATTCCGGTGGTGCTGATTCACAATCTGACAGTGGCCGCCGTGTGCCTGTCGCTCGCGTTCTTTTTCGCAGAGCTGATTGTAGGACCGATCTGGTCGGTGCCGATGGACATCGCGCCGCGCTACGCGGGCACGGCCAGCGGCATGATGAACTTCGGCTTTGGAATTGCGGGCCTGATCTCGCCGTCGAGCTTCGGCTACCTGGTGGATCGCACAGGTAGCTGGGTGGTGCCGTTCATCGCCTCTATCTTACTTTTGTTGCTCGGCGCCGTTCTGGCGTTGCGGCTGCGGCCCGATCGGCCCTTCGCCGAAGAGCCGTCAGCCGTGTTTTCGGCTAGCTAAATCCACGATAGACCCACGGCACAACATAAACAAAAAGTACGAAGACGGCCGCCGGCGGAAGTACGATAACGCCCATGAGCCAGAGAAGTTGTTTAATGCGAACATAGCGAGGCGGCACTATCGCCTGCATCCTCTCTCTGAACGGTAAATACGCCTCGTCAGAAAGCTGAGCGAATCTGGGATCAATCTCCGCGAGAGCTGCTTTCTGAGCGGAGAGGTCGAGTTCCTGAAACTTCGGGTCACTCATTAGCTCCTGAACCTGCGTGATCTGGTCAACTTTCCAGAATCGCAACCGTTCGGACGGCGCAAACAGCAGGACCGAGACGACCCATACTACCGTGACCACCGCGTAAACGCGTTGGAATCCACGGCGGTAGTTCATGGCGTTGAGAATATCACACGCTTGTGTGATGGATGATATAATTTTTCGCTCGAAGAAATAGGCGTATCGGCAACCTGAGAGCAATTTATGACCAACCGGACTCTGATGAGAATAGGCGCGGTTGCGATCTTTGCCGCATCTGCGTTGTCCGCTCAGAACAACGCGGGATGAAAGATGCCGAGGACCGTGGACGGTCACCCCGATCTGCAGGGTATCTGGTCAAATTCGACGCGGACGCCGCTCGAACGGCCGGCCGAGTTAGCTGGCAAGGCGACGCTGATGGACGCCGAGGCGAAGGCCTATGAGCAGAAAGATATGCAAGCGCGGCAGGATTTGGACGGAACCTCGGACGGTCCGCTGCATGCGGGCAAGGGTCGCATTACGTAGTCACGACCGAGGCTAAGGCTCGCACCATGGACTTCAACGCAAACGACGTGGGCTATATGACGACGATGGCTGGTCATAGTATTGAGAACACCCCTAGGAAGATCTCGTCTTTCTGGAGATGTTCAAAACGTCGCGCTATCAGGACGTTTCGATCAATCAGTGGATCGCCCGCATGCCGGACAAAATGGTGCAGGCGCATCTGAAACTTGCGGTATCGACCATCCGGAATGCGCCACAACAAAAGCTGGATGTGTTACCGGGCTCGGGCTAAACACTACCCTCCTCTGAATTGTGTTATGCTGGCCCGCGTTTGGAGCGGAAACATGAAACGATGGTTGGCGCTGGCGGCGGTTGTATTGACATGGACACTCGCGGCACACGGGCAGGAAACCTTTAAAACCCGGCTCTCGCCCGTGCCGATCGATGCGCAACTCGCACCTACCGTGACCGGCCACGGCTCGGTCTCCGCGGTGCTCGCCGGGACGAAGCTCACGGTCACCGGATCGTTCGAGGGCTTGCACTCGCCGGCCACCGCTGCGCATCTGCATCTGAGCAAGGTCACCGGAATCCGCGGAGTGGTCATTCATGAGTTGACCGTCACGAAAGCCATGAGTGGCAGCCTCTCCGGATCCGCGGACTTGACTCCCACGGAAGTAGAGGCCTTACGCAAGGGAATGGTCTACGTACAGATTCACAGTGAAGGCGCGCCGGATGGCAATCTTTGGGGCTGGCTATTGAAGTAAGAGGAGGTTTGACATATGAAGACTCGTGCAATCCTTGCCGCAGTCGCCGTTGCATGCGGGGTCGTGATTTTGTTCGCCCAGCAGCGTCCGGCGGGACCGTACACAGCGGATCAAGCTGCCGCCGGGCGGGCGGCTTACCAAACCAACTGCGCCTCCTGCCATGCCGCCGACCTCAGCGGACGCGAAGGGCCGCAACTGGCCGGGTCGAATTTCATGGACCAGTGGGGCGACCGCACCGCCGGTGCGCTGATCAACTTCATGCAATCCACCATGCCTCCGGGAGGCGCCGCTCTCCCGGGTGACACATACATCAACCTTGCAGCATTCATTCTGGACGCCAATAGTGCGCGTCCTGGCAACCAGGCGCTTACGGCGGATTCGACCGCTGCCATTCGGAGCGTAGCGTCGGGACAACGCGCGGCGTACCTGCAACCCGGTGGCGCAGCTCCCCCGGTAGCTCAGCAGACGAAGCAAGGCAAGCAAGCGAAGCAAGGAAAACAGACTCCTCGCGGACTAACGGTAACAGGCGAAGTGAAAAACTACGTGCCGGTCACCGACGCCATGCTGCGCAATCCCGACCCGGCGGATTGGCTCATGCTCCGCCACGATTACAAAGCGACCTACTACAGCACCCTGAATCAGATCACCACCCAGAACGTGAACGACCTGCACCTGGTGTGGACCTGGGCCATGAATGAGGGCCCCGGCACCACCGGTAATCAGCCCGCGCCTATCGTGCACGGGGGCGTGTTGTACGTCAACAATACCGGCAACGTGCTGCAAGCTCTAGACGCGAAAACGGGCGAGCTGATCTGGGAGAATCGCTACGGCACGAACCCGTCGGCGGCCGCCATGCGCGGCATAGCCATTTACGACGACAAGATTTTCGTTGCCACCGCCGACGCGCATCTGATGGCCTTCGATGCGCGTAACGGAAAGCAAGTGTGGAACACCACCATCGGCGACCGCTCCAAGGGCGAGTACGCCACCACCAGCGGACCGATTGCCGTGAAGGGCAAGCTGATCCAGGGACTGGGCGCCTGCGCTACGTATCGCGAAGAGAAGTGCTTCATCAGCGCCTACGACGCCAAGGACGGCAAGGAGGTGTGGCGCTTTAAGACCATCGCGCTCGAAGGCGAGCCGGGCGGCGACACCTGGGGTTCGCTTGCAAACCTGTTCCGCGCGGGCGCGGAGACTTGGATCACCGGTAGCTACGATCCCGACCTGAATCTCACGTACTGGGGCACGGCGCAATCCAAGCCTTGGATGCGCGTCAGCCGCGGCTCAGGCAACGGCGCGACGCTGTATGCCAATTCGACGGTCGCGCTGAATGCCGATACGGGCAAGCTGGCCTGGTATTACGATCATGCGCCGGGCGAGACGCTCGATCTCGACGAAGTATTCGAGCGCGTGCTGGTCGACGACCAGGGCCAGCACTACGTGTTCAGCGCCGGAAAAACGGGCATTCTATGGAAGCTCGACCGCACGAACGGCAAGTATCTGGGGCACAAAGAAATGGTCTTCCAGAACGTCTACGATTCCATCGACCCGCGCACCGGCGAGCCGCACTATCGTAACGATATCGTCGAGCAGCGCGTCGGCGACTGGGTGCCGGGGTGTCCTTCGACCGAAGGCGGCAAGAACTGGCCCGCGATGACTTACTATCCGCCCGGCAACCGCCTGATCATCCCACTAAGCCAGAGCTGCCTAGACCTGAGCGCGCAGGCTATCGACAAAGTGGAAGGTGGGGGCAGCGGCGGCGGCGCTCTGCGGCGCTTCTGGGAGATGCCGGGAACGAACGGCAACGTCGGCAAGCTGGCTGCTTACGATGTCCGCACCCTGCACGAAATTTGGAAATACGAGCAGCGCGCTCCGTTTCTGACCGGCGCGCTCTCGACTGCGGGCGGCGTCGTCTTCGCCGGTGACTTGAACCGCATGTTCCGCGCCTTCGATGCCAATACCGGCCGCATTCTGTGGGAGACTCGACTTGGAACCGCGGTGCAAGGGTTCCCCCTGACGTTCACGGTTGGCGGCAAGCAATACATCGCAGTGACGACCAGCAACGGCGGAGGAAGCCCGCGCCAGGTGCCCGGCCTGATCGCCCCCGATGTCCTCAGTCCGCCCACCGGTAACGCCCTGTACGTGTTTGCGCTGCCGAACCGGCGGTAAAACGGCAAGAGAACCCAACACGTGACTAATTCTTCTTGCGGCCGAACATTCCTTTGATCAGGCCGCCGGCGGCCTTTCCGACGTCGGTTCCGATGCCTTTCACTTCTTCCCGGGCAATCGCTTTCAGATCCGGTTTGAACACCGGCTCCGAGCAAGTGCCTCCCACGGTGAATGGAATCGGCTTGTTCCCGACCACGGCCAACAATCCGGAAGCGTGAACATCCGCGCTCATCTTGAAATCCAGCTCGTTGGCCGGACTCACCGTACCGGCGCCGCTCAACTCACCGATTGCCGGAACCAATAGCCTCATATCTTGTGTGCTCGTGCCCTCCGGTGCAGATCGAACATTGGCGCTCAGAGTTTGAATCTCCATATCGGGTCCGGCCTTGATTCCAGCGAGCTTTTCGATCGACGTCATCCTCTTGGGAAGATCGAACCCGACCAGCCGGGTATTGTTAACCGCTAACGATCCCGAGGTGACCAGGCGATCAGCCGGGCCTTCCATGGCGAGATCCGCGCTGGCGCTTCCACCGGCAAGCGATGTTCCCGAGGGCAGAACCACGCCCACTACCGGCAACATCGCTTCCAACTCCTGTAACGGCATGTCGGGGCCGGAAAGCTTCATGTTCAGCACCATCGATTCGCCCTTTTCAGCATATGAACCGGTCAAATGAGCCACCGCCTTGCCAAGATGGATGTCTCCCTGGCTTACGGTGCCCGAGTGCGTCCGAAGATTGTGCTGCACTTCAAAATCAACCTCCACCGACCGAGTAGCTGCGGTCCCGTTCTTTGCAACCTTGAGTTTTTCGGCCGTGAGCTTCCCCTTCATCGCCATCTCTAGCCCATCCGATTCGCCGCTCGCGTTGAAAGAAATGAGACCCGCGATATCCGGCGCGAAATCATTCGAACCGGAGCCCACCAGATCGAGCCCAGCCATATTAATGCTGGCGGTAAACGGAGTCATGGCCGAATCCGCGGGATTGATCGGACCTGCCTTTCCGTCCAGTTTTAGCGCTCCGCCTCCGTGAACTTGCGCCGTGAGCGTAAACGTCCAGGATCAGGGGTTTCCAATGGGCCGCCGTTCTGCGCAAAGTTATGCGCCCAGCGCTGACCTTGACGAGTTCCAGAATGAGATTCAGCGGCGCCCGTGGACCGGATGCAGCCGGTGCCGAGACCGGCGCCCTCTTGGACTTGCCTCCGAGCGTCGAGAAATTCCAATCGCCCGAGGGCGATTGCACCAGCGCGATCTCGGGCTGGTTGATGTCGAGATCGGTGACGATCAATTCGCGCGAGACCAGAAACGGCCAAAGCTTGACGCCGATATGCAAGGACTTGGCCCGGAGGAAAGCGGGCTTGCCGAACGCCGGATCTTCAGCAACCGAGAGATCGTCGGCAGTTATGCCGCCGCTCAGAATCTTGAGTTGCAGATTGCCGAGAGTCACCTCTCTGCCGAGAGCCGTACTGAGATCCGCTTGGAGCGCCGGCCGGAATTGATCTACATTGATCAGAAGCGCAAGACTGATTACTGCCAGAATCACTACCGCAACAAAAATGCCAACCCATTTCGCCACGCGTTTCATCGCAGCACCTCCCTGCCAGGTTGTCTCTGACCTGACCGATCAGTTTGCAGACACCTGGAAGTATACAACGGTAAGCGGGCTTATTCAGGCGCGGTCCAGGTTCTTGTAAGTCGCTTCGACGTTGGCGGACAGCCGGTCTTCAAGCGCGGTTCTTTGCCCCAGGTAGACCGTGAACCTGTCCATGTTGTCCGCGACGTAGCTGCCATAGCCATTCGCCTGCAAGCTCTTCAGCGATGCCGGAGTGATCGCACTCTGCAATTCCGCCAGCGTTCTACCAGCCTTTTTTCCCTGTTCGACGCGTCCCGTCAGCTCTTCGATATAGTTCCGCATCTGCGTCATCCGCGCGCGGTCGTGGTGAACCGGACCATGTCCGGCGATGATGTGATCGAAGGCGAGCTGCCCGACTGAATTGATAGTCGCAGGCCACGGCCTCGGATACCCATCGGCGATATTCGGTAAGAAACCGATGATGGCGTCGCCCGAGGCAACCACTCGTTTCCGGGGGCTGAACACCACGATGTCGCCGGCCGTGTGCGCACGCCCGTGAAACTCCAGGTGGAGATCGCCCTCGCTGTCCTGAATCACGTGCGACTTTGCGAAGGTGATGGTCGGCAGTTCGAGCGTGACGTTCTTCATCTCGGTCTGATACGCCTCCAATTGCCGGATCAAGTCGCTGTACCTCTCCTGGTCAGCGGCCGTACCCGGCTTGGCCAGACGAGCCTTCAGATCATCGATCTGCCGGGGAATACCGTCGAGCGATTCCTTGAGGCGATTGCGGGATAGCTGGGCCATCAGTTGCTTGGTAGTGTCGCTGGCGATGATGTCCACGTTCGCTCCGGCCGCTTTGTACGTCTGATCGCCTTGCGTATGGTCCCAGTGAAAATGACTGTTGACCAGGTAACGAACCGGCTTGGTGGTGACTTCCTTCTTAATTTGCGCGATGAGCGCGGCGGAAGCGGAGGGTTTCGAGTGCGCATCCACCACCAACACGTCGCGGGCGTTCACAAAAATCGCCGCATTGCAGTTGGTCATGATCTGCGGCCGGGCTAGCGCCGCATACACTCCCTCCGCCACCTTCTCGATCGTGAACAGGCTGGTGCTCGCGCTGGGTGCTTGGGCCCGTGCCCAGGTCGCTCGCAGGAAGGCTTCCTCGATGATCGACGCTCCAGCAAGCGCGCCTCCAAAGGCCTTGCTGAAGAAATCGCGCCGCGAATGCGCATGAGTGTGGTGATGCATGGTTTCTCCTCTCCAATCCGGCGTTAGAGGTTAGAGTCTATCGCAATCAACGACTGCTTCGTTCGACCACCTCGATCGATCGCTGGGCGACGATCACACCCGGGAACAATCCGCCCAGAACGACGAACAATACGCCCGCAGCTAAAATCCAGCGTTCCCGCGGTAGTGCATCCGCCATCAATGTGAAGCCAGTCCGACGCTTGCCCAAAAAAAGCCGTGTGAACAAACGGAACATGCTCACGGCGTTCATCGCCGTGGCGACAGGAAGCAGCAGCCCGGTCAGCGGGTGCGACGCCAGTGTTCCGTGAATTAGGAGGTCTTGAGAACAGAAGCTCAGCGTGCCCGGCAAACCCACCAGTGCGAGGCCAAAGACGACGAAAAATACTGCCAGCCGCGGAGCATGCTCAGCTAAACCGAAATGTCTGCTCGCCGTGAGGTTTTCGCCGAAGCGGACTTCCAGCAGCCGCAAGATTCCAAACAGTCCCATGGTCGAAGTTGTCACCACGAACCAGTGCACCAATGCGCCGGTAATTCCCTCTGTGGTTCGGCTCTCCAGTCCAGCCAAAATACACGCCGACTGGCTGAGCGCAAGAAAGGCGAGCAGCCGGCGAGGCGAATTTTCGGTAAGCGCCCGGATGCCCACGTAAAGCGCGGTAGCAATGGCGAGATACGAAAGCACGGGAAACAAGTTGCGCGCAGCGTTCGAGAATAGAGGCACAATCAGCTTGGCGACGAGCAACGCGCCGAAGTGGCCGTTCAGTAGCAGCGCGGTCGGAATGGCAGAACCGAATTCGGCGGCATCCGCCACCCAGGCGTGAGCCGGGCAGATTCCTTTCCGGAAGATCACGGCAACCACCAGGAGCCCGAAAGCGGCCATTCCTCCCGGACTCCGGCCCTTCAAGGTTTCGATCGAAATGGCGTGGCCGTTGGCTACGATCAGCGTAATGGCCAGCGCGAGGGCGATGCTCGAGAGCATCAAGGCAGTCTGCGGGCGCCAACTGCGGGCGCGCAACCACTGCTCCACGGAGAACGGGATCGTGGACAAAACCCAGGCGGCGAGCAAAACCAGTAAGTTTTGTGTCGAGTAGGCCAACAGCGTGGATCCGAGGAGAAACAAGATCCCGCCGATCGCGCCGGGGTTGCAGTCGCGGCGCGGAATGACCAGCGTGGCGCCCACTGCGAGGCACGAAAACAGCACCATCAACGCCTGGTACAGTGACTCGCCGGCTGGCGCCATCCATAGCAGAAGCGAGCTGGCCAGCACCGATATCGATGACGCCACGAAGCCGATGCCGCGCGTTTGCCGATGATTCACCGCTACCAAAATGGAAGCGACCCACGGCACGGAGATCGCTACAGCCGTAAGAATCCATGCAGAGCCAATCATTAGCTGCCTCCCTGGCGGGCGGGACTCGGCATGGCAATCGCCGTCTCTTCCGGCCGCCGGAGTGAGGCGTCTAATCCCATACCGTCCAGTTTTGCGAATAGCCTCGAGAGCCGCATCAGTGGATGGACCGCCCAACGATCCAGAATCGTGTCAAGATGCCCGCGGTCGAGCGCCCACCGGTAGAGCCATAACTGAGCGCTTTTAGGGAAGAGATCCTCCAGACGGCCGGCGGCCGGTGCGAGTTCGCCTCCCATGGCGGAGTGCATCTGGTGGTAGTCGTGAAGCATGGACGGCGCGCGTAAGAACTGCAGCGTGCGAACGGTAGCGTGCCCCAGGATGTGGGCCACGGCAATCCATGTCCAGCCGAATCCAATTTCCATGAACACCACCCCAACCTGCGTCAATGACGCGTAAGCCAGCGACGTTTTTGCGTCGGCGCTCGCGCGGCCGACAATGGTGCCATGGATGGCCGTGATCAGGCCGACGACGATTACTAACCCGGAGGCCAACCGGGACTGAGCGAGCATCGGCTGAACTCGCAGCAAAAGATAAGCGCCGGCGTGAATCGAGATAGCGCCGTAAAAAATGGCGCTGGATGGAGTGGGACCTTCCATGGCTCTCGGAAGCCATCCCGAGAACGGAACTTGTGCTGCCTTTCCTGACGCAGCAAGCAGCAGAAGCAGGCAAACGATCGTGGATTGTGCACCGGTCAATTGGGGCAGGCCGGCGGCGAACGACGCTGTTCCAGACCAGTGATACATGGCGAAGACACCTACCAACAATCCGATGTCGCAGGCGCGATACACCGCGAAGACGCGCAGAGCGTTTTCCACGGGGGCGGTCCGCTGTTGAAAAAAAGCGATCAGTAATACCGAAGTAATGCCGACCATTTCCCATCCCGCCACCAGTAAGTCGAACGAACCGGCAGCGAAGGCGAGCAAAGATCCGAAAGCAAAGAGATGCAGCAAAAGGAAAAACCGGAAAAAACCGCGCTCGCGATGGAGGTAGGTGGCCGAGAACTGCCCGATCAATCCCGATAGTATGACCGTGAGGCCCAGGAACGGCAGGGAGAGCCGATCCGCCATGAGCGTGAGCGGAAAGTGATAATCACCAACCGCAAACCAATTGCCGAATGTCACCACGACCGCGCCTGCCCCGGTCGAGGCTAATTTCCAAAGAATCACGGCGAGCCCGACGATGCAGGCGGAAAACGTCTGACCCGTTATCCGTCGAACAGCACGTTCCCCGGGAACCCAGCCCACCAGCCACAATAACGCGAGGGTAGCGAAGACCACACCCGGCGCCAACGCGACAAACACGAGCGCGGCTTGCGATACGTTCACTGCGACCGGCCTCCTACTGGGGATTGAATCCACGCCATTGGAAGATGCTGGAGTTGGCCGCCGTACCATTCGGCGGAAGAGAGCGCGACTGGCAGGCGTTCCACCGGTTCTTCGAATCCTTCAAAGCCGCTGTTCCTGCGGATGTGCACGCGACCTGACGCAGGGTCGACGGTGGCCACCCGAATCCAGCGATTCTCTACCAACTGCTTCAGAGAGGGGCTCGCGTTCACAACTCTGGCCAGACGTTCAGGCGTTGTCTCGATCACGAACAGGATGCGAACCGGCTCGTGTATTTCGACCATTTGCCAGGGCAATCCGGTTCGCAAGTCGCTGGCGTGGCCATCCATTACGCCCACCAGGCCCGTCACGTTGTGTGGAAGTTTCGTGCCGCAACCGTAGCGATCGTTATCGACGAAGGAGAAATAGTATTCCAGACTGATGCCCGCGCACACGGGAACCACGGCGGCCATCAACGCCGCGAGACTCTGATCATCGGGATCCTGGCTCGGGTCGTAAGAGACAAGAAACGCACGCCGGTCCAGGAACAGTCCGCGCGTCAAGCCGCGCCGTCCGACGACGCAGACGGCATTGGTGCAATGCCCGTATTCGGGCCGCGGTTGCGCGAGATGTTCGCTGCGTTCTTCCACATGACGGAGCGCAGCGTCTGGGGCCGCGTTCTTCGGAGACGATTCAAATCGCCGTGCGCGCTCGTGGGCGTTCCTCGCACGCGCCTGCTCAAGAGTTTCACGAATTCGCTCCACATCGGCCTGATGCGTGGCGGGAATTACATCCAGATCGTAAAGTTCTACGTCGTCGCTGCATGTGTCGTGATAACCGCCCACGAACCACGTATCGGCGGGAATATCGATGCCGCGCTCGCGCAGGCGTTTGCGCACTTCAATCCGGTTGGCCATGGCCGCGAAGAGCCGCGCGTTGGGACCGCCGCGGCGTCCCCCGCAGGCTCCGCAATCGTGCGCCGACTCGTGGGGATTGTTGAGACTCGTCGATCCGTGGCCCAGGATAACGACGACGCGAGAGAACCCTCTCGTCAGGCCCGCCGGGCCTAGAACACTGGCCACTCGTTCTGTCTTTTCCGCCGGCGCGAATCCGGTCAACAGACCCGACACGGCATCGTGCGATTGCGCGGTGTCCCGCATGAGCGTCAGTTCAGTGCGCGGCTCGGGCAGAAACGCCTTGTTCAACCACTCGCGCAGCCGGGCGTATTGTCTGGGCGCTAGCAGGTGTCCAATGAGGGGGATGGCCGAGAGCAATCCTAGCGCGGTAGTCGACAGCCATCCGCGTACCAGCGTCCTTGACGACACGAACGAATTCCGCATCAGCAGGCCGAGAAGTTTCCTGCGCCAGCGACGGCTCTCCAGCAATGCGCTGTCTTCTGCCCGGGGCTGTTCGAGTACAGCATGCCGCGGCGTAACCACCACGGGACAGAACGCAGCCCCATGCGCGTCGTCGATTCCCTTGTAGTCCACGGCAACACCGAAATAGCCGGCGGAGCTGAAGGTCTCCACTTCCGGGTCCACCTCTTCGAGCGCTCGCCGGATGGACTCCTCTCGCTCGTCAATACAGAAGAAGACTTGTGCGGAAGGTCTGGCTGGCGGGTCGGACAAGCCGCGGTATTTCCTATGGCTCGACAGCCCGCGCAGAATTTCGCGCTCATGCCAGCGCTCATAGGCCAGGTGGAGAATACGGCGGCGTTCGAGTCCATTGCAGGCTTTCACCTCGCTCACGAACGCTTCCCACTCGACGTCGGACAGCCTGGTTACCTCATCCGCGGAGAGTGACACGACGCGGGCCGCATCATAAACGCGCGCCGCACGGCTCAGACGTCTTTTCTCCTGGGTCTTGAATGGGCTCTCCTCGGCGATCGACTCAGCGGCGCCCATCCGGGAGGCCACGCGAGTCATGGTCAGCCGCACCGCAAGATAATCCATCAGGGACGATGGAACGGATTTATGTGGAGCCAACCCGGGATCTTCCTCGATCCTCCGCATCAAGCCCGCCCAACCGGGCAACGCCAGCAACTCTTCCTGGAGCAGACTATCCCAGTCCGCCGCCTTGTAGTATTGGGTGTCGAGGAAGTCCAACACTGCGTCGGTCGCGGAGAAAGAGAAGTAAGCTTGCCGCCGGAACTCCTCGTCCAAGCCCGTCAGATATTGAGGGAATACACCGGCAGGCTGGGACAGCAATGTCCGGACGCTCTCATAGAATCCCTTCTCGCGATTCGGCATGGGCCAATACGCCATGCCTTGATCGAGAAACACGGAGCACAACCGTATCAGCCACGGATGGATGACCTCGTCCACCGGGCGCGGCGGCGCCGGCTCTTCTTCATGGGCGACGGTGCGGGCGAAACATGCATCGAACAAGTCCCGCAGATCCGCATGAAGAAAATCTCTGGACAGGTCGCCCTGCTCCGTCCGCCACAGGATTGTGGCGGCGTCAAACTCCCGAACACCCGGCGTGATCATGGCCCGGCGAAGCGAGCGCCGGTGCAGCCTCGGGAAAACCTTGGCATCGGGCTCGCTATCGAGCACTGCATCCACGTCTCCCGGCTGGATGCGGCCACGGGCGAGTTCGACCCGGTAATCCGCTTCGGACATATACGGTTCGGCGCCGAACAAGTGTGAGGCCTCGATCACCGCCTCCTCGAACGGCAGGTGCTCGAACGCATGCAGCGTATTGTGGTGGACGAAAACTCCGATCGGACCCTGCATCGGAAGCAGGTGCGCCGCGTGGTCGACCACCTCGCGAAGTTTATCCCGTCGCGACATGGTCATCGCCCAGTACTTGCCCGCCGGAGTTCGCTCCTCTTGATCTGGCCTAGAGCCGCCATAGATTCGGTTACATGCGCCTGGCAGTAACGGCGCATGATATCGAGTACCTTCTTGAGCAATGGGCTGCGCAGGGAGTAGAACACCTGGTTGCCTTTCTTCCGATTGACGATGATCTGTTTCGAACGTAGGACGGCCAAGTGCTGGGAGGCGTTGGCCTGCTCCAACCCAAGTTGCTCGGTCAGCTTGCCGGCGGAAAGTTCGCCGTCGCGGAGTTGCTCGAGGATCGCGATTCGAGTGGGGTGGGAGAGGGCCTGGAAAATTTCGGCCTTGAGCTGCCGGACAGCATTCTGCATAGCTACATTATATTCGAGTCTTCGAATATTCGGTAGTACTATGGAGGCGGACGAGCTCTCAACGGCGATACGACATCCGGCTTCGGAATGTTACGGCTTTAGCTTCTCTCGCCAGTTCATTCGTCATCGCGGACGGGCCGCCAGCAGGGGCAAGAGCGGGAATACGCTTGCCGTCCGGTGTGACGTCGTAGGGGAATGCGAAGGGACCGGTGGGCTCCACCGCCTGGACAATGGCCGAGGGTGCGCCGAATTCGAAACCATTCGCACTTTGCCGCAGTGCAACACTCGCAATTCGATTGGCGCCATCAAAATAAAACAGTTCCTTGCCGTCCCGTCGCCAACGCGGGAATGCTCCGCCGTCCTTGCTTACTTGAAACTTGGCCTTCCCCGAGGGGAAACATTGCACGTAGATCTCATAGCGGCCAGATTCCAGGGAACCGTAGGCTCCCCCATTTTCCATCCGGCGAAACCTGTCCGTGCCGTTCCTGGAATTTTGATGCTAGATAAGGGATAGGTTTCTTTTCGTCAGTGAAGGGCAGAAGCATCAGATCCGCCTTGACCGACGGAAACGGATCGCTATACATCAGAAAGTCGCCGTCGAGGACCAATCGCTGATGAAGAGTGGCTCGGGCGAATTGAACAAGAGAGTTCCCGATCCAGGAGGCCGTCCGGCCCTTCGCGCACATCGCGAATTCGCTGCTTCAATTCCGTGAGGAGCGATTCCCGCCGCAGTTCTTCCATTTTGTCGTTGAACACAACCCGTTCCAACCGGCCGGTTCCGGGAATTCGCCGTACCGCATCCCGCCGATAAAGACATGTCCCTTGCACTCCGGAAAGCGATTGCCCGTTTAAAATGCCATGCCCGAAAGCGCAATCGAAGGGACCCAAACGACCAGCGGCGGTTCCATGCCCTCGCGCGTAGGCGATTCAGAAAATTGGCGGACCATCGTAGTTGCGGCCGTAACTCACCAGCGGCCAGCCATAATTGCGGCCCGGTAGAATCAAATTGATTTCATCGCCCCCTTTGGGACCGTTCTCGTTAGAAATGACCGCGCCAGTGCCGGGATGAGAAGGATTTCCTCTCGGATAGTTCACACTGAATTAACAATCAGTTAGATGCGCCAAGAGTTGGGGTGGCGTCAGACTCTCAGCCTATACAGTTGGTGGAAGCCGAGTTTCAGATTTTCAACTCAACTCCGACTGCCTCGAACGGCTTATCGCTCAAGTTCTCCGGAAGATGCTCGAGAGCCGGGAAGGATACGACCTGTCCGGCCTTCGCAGTGATCTCCTCCGTCTTACCATCCGGGTAAGTGAATCGGATGTGACAGTCTGTAAGCATTACTCCCACTAACGCCGGGTGCCCGTGCATCACCGATTTCTCACGCGGACCATACTTGATCCGTATCACGCGGACCTTTGCGTCCTCAGACTCAACGGTGTAGTGCTTGGAGTCTACCTTGACTGGGTCTGCACCCTTCGGATGCGGTCTGGTTGGCGTAGCCATAGAGTCTGCCTCCTTTCAAGAGACGGGATCAGCATACTCCTGATGTAAGGCAAAGACAACCCAGGCGACCCGGCTAAGTAGAGCTTGGGCCCCACAATCTGCGCTGGACAGCGATGAATCGTTGCACGATCTCATCTTCACGAACATGGTGGCCTTCTAGAATCACCGGCTCCCCGCCGACAAACACATCGCGAATCGCCGCGCGTCCGGACGCGAAGACGATATGGCTCAGGAGCGAATCCGCATCAGCCCCCGCTGTCGAGAGGTCGTTCAGATCCACAGTGAAGAAGTCCGCGGGCCGCGCCACTTCCAAACTTCCTCCCGGGCCTCCCAGGCTCTCCGAACCAACTTGGGTCGCGCTTGCGAACAGACTCTCTGCCAGGCTCTCGGGTTTCAGATCCGGAGCTAGAACGGCGCGCTCGAGACGCTTCAGCCTCAGGTGATACTCCAACTCGCGAGCGTCCTCGAGCAAATCAATCTGGACGTTGCTGTCGGACCCATAACAAACGCCCACGCCGGACTGGAGCCATCGATCCGCGGGGTTGATGCCGTCGCCCAGGTTCCGTTCAGTCGTGGGGCACGCACATACTCTTGCACCCGCAGCGGCCAGGTACCCAATTTCATCTTCAGTGACGTGTATGGCATGGACGCCAGTAAAGTTCGAATCCAACGCCTGGTTGTGATGCAGCAAGGCAACCGGCGGCAGACCGAACTCTGCCTGGCAAGCTTGAACCTCAGCCGGTTGCTCGGCAACATGCATGTGAATTTTCAGTTGATTCGCGCGCGCGTATTGGGTTGCTTCCAGCAAGTATTCGAGCGGTACGGCGCGAACGCTGTGGGGAGCGATGCCCACCCACGCGGAATCCGGCGAAGACGAGGCGGCCAATTCCGCTCGGAGCGCGTCGGTGTGCCTGACGAAGTCCCCCACGCAAAGCGTAAGGAAACGGGCCTGTCCCGGATTCAGATCGCAGCGCCAACCCGCGCGCGCATAGGCCGTTCGCAAGAGCGCGATCCGCAAGCCGGTCTCACGAGCCGCCCGCAAGACTTGATGCGCCAGCAGATTTGGATCGTCGTATGGCGTCCCATCGGCTGCATGGTGCAGATAATGGAATTCGCCGACCGTCGTGATGCCGGAAACCAGCATCTCGAGGAAGGCCATGCGAGCAACATCGTAAATATCCTCGGGCGAGAGCCGGTTTGCGGCGTGATACATCGCTTCGCGCCAAGTCCAAAACGTGTCGCGGCTGGCCTCCGTGCGGCGTTCCGTTCGCCCCCGGATGGCTCGCTGGAACGAATGGGAATGTACGTTCACCAGACCCGGAAGGATCGCACGATCAGGAAGCCTTCGCGCTTGGCGGAGATCCCCGGGCGCCTGAGAGAACCTGGTGATTCGTCCTTCTTGGTCGATAAACATCGCCACACCGCTCTCGAAGCGGCCGTTGCGATAAAGGAAATCTGGGAACCACCCCGATTCAAGCTGAGCAGTCATGCCGGACCCATGGCCTGCCCTACAGAGATCCGTAGAGGGCTTGCTTCCAGCGTAACGCGTCGATGGCCCAATACACCTTCACATTGGGTTCTCGCTGGATCAGGTCCGCCCACACTCCTCGATTGCGATGGTTTGTCGCGACGCCCAGGCGGTCGACTACAGTCATGCCGCGCGTGAGTTCGCTGGCAGTTTCGACATCCACGTAGTGACGGCTCACCCGCGTGCCTATGGAAGGGTCGAGGGCGATGGACATTGCCACCGGGTCAGGCAGTGAAATACCGTCCTCGCCAGTTTGCACGCGGTAGGCTGCGCGCGCCGTGCTATTGCACTCAATGGCAAAATGGGCGAACTCGGTGCCGATGCGGTCGATGTGTTCGATGTCCGCGGGTGCAAGCACCGCAGGGCCGCGGCAGAGCTGCCAACCGACCAGTTCAACGGGCAGACCACTGCGAAGGACCAAACGCGCGGCCTCAGGGTCCACCCATATGTTGTATTCGGCCGCGGGCGTGACGTTGCCTTCGCAACACGGAGCTCCGCCCATGACGACGCAGCGGCCCACCTTATGCGCGATGTCCGGCGCCTGCGTGAGAGCCAGGGCGATGTTGGTGAGCGGGCCAAGGGTAACCACTGTCAGGCCGGGGTTGTCGCAGATAATTTCGATGATGGCTCCGACAGCGTGCTGCGTTTCGGCGTTGCGGCTAGGAGGCGGGTATCCGTGATCCCCTAGGCCGTCGACGCCGTGGAACCACTCGGCGGTGCTGAGCGGACGGGCCAGCGGCTTTTCCGCGCCCTGATAGACCCGCGTGCTTGCGCCGCAGAGTTCAGCGGTGTAGAGCGCGTTGCGCGTGGCCTGGCGCACGGGAACGTTGCCGGCCACAGTGGTTATGGCGATAACGCGGGCTGTGGCGGACCGCAGCGCCATGATCAGAGCAACGGCATCGTCGGACGCGGTATCCGTGTCGATCAGGATCGGCTCAGGCACGCCTCAAAGATAACAAGCGCGGTTCCAAGGCTCCCGGAGGTAACCTCGGTCATGATGAGCTCGGGCCTCCTGCGGGCAACCGCGGACGCTTGACAGCTCGAGGAACTAATGTTAAAAGTAATAACGCTAGAATGCGTAACACACGACACAGCCGCCGCAAGGCTCTCACGCAGTTGGAGCAACACATCATGGAATATGTGTGGGCGCATCCCGGTTGCACTGCGGAGGTTTGCCGCGAAGGCGTAGCCGGCGAACGCGCGCTCAAGGACTCGACCATCCGCACGATCCTGCGGAACCTGGAAGAGAAGGGCTACGCCACACACACGGTCGACGGGCGCACTTTCGTGTACCGCGCCGCGGACACCAAGCGCAATGTTGCGGTGGAGGCGGCGCAGCAGCTCATCGAGCGGTTCTGCGGCGGATCAGTGGAGGAGTTCCTCGTTGGATTGGTGGATAACCAGGTGTTGGAACCGAAGCAACTGCGGCGGCTGGCCGAGAAGATTGCTTCGCGCAAGGGAAAAAAAGAATGAACACCTTACAGTTTCTCGCGGACTGGGCGCTCCGCTCCTCGATTTTGGTGCTGAGCGGAGCACTGCTGTTGTGCGTGCTGCGCGTGAAAGACCCGTCGATCCGTCTGATGGCGTGGACGGTCATATTGTGTAGCTCCCTGGCGATTCCGGTACTTACCGCGGCGTTGCCGAAGATGCCGTTACGGTTCATGCGGCTGGCGTCCAGAGGGGTTGAAGCGCCCGCGGTGATCGGCAGAGCGGAGCAGCCGATGGGCGTAGCGTCCCACACTGGGGTCGAGCCGGAAAGGCGCGCCGCTAGCATCTCGAAACGATTCGACTGGACACACGCCGCCGTAACGATTTACGTTCTGGTCGCCTTCGCGCTACTGCTGCGCCTGTGTCTCGGTCTGGCAATGAGCCTGCGACTGCTATCCAGCAGCCGTGCGACGGAGGAGTCGACGGAGGGGATTGAGATTCGCGAATCGGACTACGTGACTACGCCAGTTACATTGGGGATCGTGTACCCGGCGATTGTGCTCCCCGCCGATTGGAGCCAATGGGACGACGCCAAACGGGATGCGGTGCTGGCGCATGAACGCTCGCACATCCAGCGCCGCGATCTGATAGTGCAACTGCTCTCGGCGATTCATCGCGCGCTATTGTGGCACAGCCCGTTGAGTTGGTTCCTGCACCGCAGTATCGTACGAACAGCGGAAGAAGCGAGCGACGATGCGGCGATCACCATAACTCGCGATCGCGCCGGTTACGCTGAAGTGGTGCTGGGCTTCATTCAGCGCGGGGTGCGACGCCCGAACTGGCTGGGGATCCCGATGGCGCGGTATGGCTCGGCAGCTAAGCGCATCCATCGCATTTTGGATTCGACGGCTCTATCGCGCGGCGTCACCCGGCAAAGCCTGGTAGCGATTCTGGCACTAGCATCGCCGATGGCGTATGTGATTGCGGCGGCGGGTCCGCAAAGCGCGCCGCAAGCTGGGGTCGTCACCGCTCCGCCGGCGGCCGTTTCTGACGCAGTTCAGGCGCAGCCGTCCAGCCAGAATTCCAGCGAAGTTTCGGGCAGGGCCGGTCCTCGTGGCCGGGGCGGGAACATGATGCCTCCGCAGACCGTGGCTCCAGCGGGTTTTTGGGGGCTGGGCCTGGTTGCTGCTTACACTGTTACGATCAAGCCGCGGGTTGACGGCGAGTTGATGTCCGTGAACTTCAAGGAGGGGGATCTGGTAAAGACTGGCCAGATGCTCGCGCAAATCGATCCTCGCCCTTTTCAGTTGCAAATGTCTGAGGCGGAGGGGCAGCTCGCTCGGGACCAAGCGCGGCTCGCCGAAGCAAGGCTCGCCCAAAACACGACTCCCAAACAGCAATCCGATTCTCAGATCGCGCAGGTGGAGGGTAACATAAAGAGCGATCAGGCCAAAGTCGATAGCGCAAAGCTTCAATTGACTTACGCGAGTATAATTTCACCCATCACGGGCGTGGCCGGTCTACGTTTGGTGGACCCCGGTAATATGATTCGTGCTTCAGACACTACCGGCATAGTGGTCATTAACCAACTCCAGCCCATCTCGGTTGTGTTTAACCTAGGGGAAGACTCGTTGCCTCAGGTGCTGGCACGTGTGCGGGGGGGCGAAACCCTTTCCGCCGAGGCGTGGGATCGCGACATGGCAAGAAAGTTGGCGACGGGCCGCCTGACGGCGGTTGATAATCAGATTGACGCGACCAACGGCACGGCGAAACTCAAGGCTGAATTCGAGAATAAGGATCACGCGCTGTTTCCCAATCAGTACGTGAACGTTCGGTTGCCTTTGACCGGCAAATGAAAGCGGAGATCTACTCGCGCTGGGGATAACAATGGCCGACACAGTCGAAAATTTGATTCTCGATCTGCTGGAGTGGGTTGGAAGCCGGGAGCGCACTTATCAGGAAACGATGGACGCATGGCGCACCTCGTGCCCGCGACTTCCGGTCTGGGAGGACGCGGGCGATCGCGGTCTGGTCAAGGTCGAGCATGCAAACGGCCGTTCGATTGTCCGGGTGACCCCACCGAGCCGCGCACTGCTCAAAGACCGGAGGCCTCGTTCGTACGAAGAGGCCAGGCCAGTCGACACTCGGCAGAGAACCCTAACCGAGTAAGCGGATCATGTTCTACTGATGCAGCCATCGCGTTGGCGCCACGGCTGCGAGGTTGGTATCCATGATCTCCGAGGCCGTCGACGCCGTGGAACCACTCGGCGGTGCTGAGCGGACGCGCCACCGGCTTTTCGGCTCCCTGATAGACCCGCGTGCTTGCGCCGCAGAGTTCAGCGGTGTAGAGCGCGTTGCGCGTGGCCTGCCGCACGGGAACATTGCCGGCCACGGTGGTTATGGCGATCACGCGGACAGTAGTGGAGCGGAGCGCCATGATCAGGGCAAGTGCGTCGTCGGACGCGGTATCCGTGTCGATCAGTATCGGCTCAGGCACCAGCGAATCTGTCCGTCGCGGCGACCAAAGCGCGGCTGTTCGGCGGGTCGAAAGCGCTGTGGCCGCTGTCGGGAGTGATGATGAGGTCGGCTTCGGGCCACGCTCGGTAGAGCGCCCACGCGCTTTCCATGGGGCAGACGACATCGTAACGGCCCTGCACGATCACACCAGGGATGTGGCGGATGCGTGACGCGTTGCGTAACAACTGATCGTCGGTTTCTAAGAATCCTCTGTGGACGAAGTAGTGCGCCTCTATGCGCGCAAAGGCGAGAGCAAATTCATCCTCTTCGTAATGGCTGGAGAAGGCGGAATCGGGCAGGAGCTTGGAGGTGGCTCCTTCCCATCCGCTCCAGATTTTCGCAGCCGCGAGCCGCGTGGCCGGATCATCGCTGGTCAGGCGGCGGTGATAGGCGGAGAGTAGATCTTCGCGCTCGGCCTCGGGGACGTGGGCGAGGTACGGCTCCCACGCATCAGGATAGAGGACCGAAGCGCCGCGCTGGTAGAACCAATCAATCTCCTGCTTGCGAAGCAGGAAGATGCCGCGAAGCACCAGTTCGGTCACTCGATCGGGATGAGTTTGAGAATAAGCCAGAGCGAGGGTGGAACCCCAGGATCCGCCAAGCACTTGCCAGCGCTCAATGCCCAGGTGCTCCCGGATTCTCTCAATATCGGCAACCAGGTCCCAGGTTGTATTGGCTTCTAGCGACGCGTAAGGCGTACTCTTGCCGCAGCCACGCTGGTCGAAGTTCACGATGCGGTACTTTTCGGGATGGAAAAAACGGCGCTGTTTAGGATCACTGCCGCCGCCGGGACCACCGTGTAGAAAGATCACCGGCTTACCAGTGGGGTTGCCGCTTTCTTCGAAGTAGATCTCATGCAGGGGCGAGACCTGGAGCCGCCCCGTATTGAATGGCTCAACGGGCGGGTAGAGCCAGGTCAACGGATCCTTCATCATGGGCATCGCAGGCAGTATACCTTTTCCTCTACGACACGCGAGCTATTCTGTATTTCTTCTGGCGCCAGCGTCGACACTTGGATCGAGAATTGCGTACTTTCCTGAATTACTGACAAAAACGGAGTGGAACAGGCTGGCCGGGAGCAAGCCATCTCCGCTGTGCAAGGTTCCAGGGATGGAGGCCGCATTAGCAGAACGATATTCGTGTCCAGCGATGCGGAGGCGCAGATTCTGAATCCTCGATACGGACGCCGTACCCGAGGCCGTATGGATGATCGGGCCGTCTGGCCCCGACTGTGAGGAGCGGTAGAGAATCGTGGAATTCGTTCCGGAGTCCAGTACTAGCTTCCCCTCGCTGGTCTGAATCGCAGGACGGCCATCGATGGTTTCGAAGCTCACGCGGGTGCCTCCTTCCGGAGCCGCTTCCCCGAATACAAGGCGATGCCTGGCGAAGTCGAGAAGGTAGTCAAAGTGGGCGAGGAATTCCTGGCCGAGTACGCCCCTTATGTCGCCGGACAGGGCGTGGGCGCCATCCAGTGTGGTGAACAGGATCTCCTGGTCGGACGCCGCGGCCGATCCAAGAGAGATTTTCACAACCCGGCCGCCGGCGACGTGGGTGGTTCCGGTAGCCGTGGCCATCTCGACCTGAAAAGCCGGGACAAGGCCTATCTTACGCGCGACTGCCGCTTCGACCTGATTGGTCTGCGCGCCGGTGTCGAGGAGGAAACGGTAAGGGCCGTACCCGTTGAGGTAAACCCCTTCGACGACCGGTATTCCGGATAAGGTGATCAGCCGGATCGATCCGTCCGGAACTTGAAGAGAACGGGCGTTGCAGGAAACCACCGCCGAGATTATCATGAGTGTGCACAGCGCCATTCGTGTTGACATGCGGCCACAATGCGGCTTGGTGGCGCAGCAAGTCGTGATGCGGGGCGGATGTTATGGCGAAGGCGGGTGATGAAATCATGATCGGGTTACCGAAGCCTCCCTATCGGTTCGATCGATTCATCTTAGATCCATTGAATCTGCGACTTACGGCGGAGGGTGAGATCCGGACCCTGGAACCGAAATCTTTCCGGCTGTTGCAGTTTCTAGTCGAAAACCGGCACCGGGTCGTGCCCAAAGAAGAGATTCTCAGCGTGGTTTGGGAGGGAGTGGCGGTTTCGGACAATGCACTGACCCGTGCCATTGCGCAGATTCGGAAGGCGCTCGACGATGACCCGAAGCAGCCCCGCTATATCGAAACAATCCCGACCATCGGGTATCGTTTTTCCGGCCAGTTGATCGAGAAGGCGGACCCGTTGCCGCCAACGCCGCCTCCTGCTCTTCAAAAGTTCTCCTTCGCGTGGATAGCCATCGGTTTGGTTACGATACTCGCAATCGTCGCCGGAGGCATCTGGCTGGCGAAGCGACCTTCGCAATCACCGGTTAGAGTGGTCGCGATTCGCCAGATCACCAAGTCCGCGGCAGCAGATCTCTGGCCCTCGTTTTCACCCGATGGCAGCCAAATCGCATTCAGTTCAAACCGGAGTGGCCAATATGAGATTTATGTGCGATCCCTGGCCCCGGACGGAGCGGAACGCCAGCTCACTTCGGATGGGCAAGAGAATATTCAACCCGCATGGAGCCCCGACGGCCGATACCTTGCTTACGTCCCCAGGTTGCATGGTGGACTCAAAATTATTCCAGCTTCGGGCGGTCCGGCCCGGTATCTCACTGACACCGGAGATTCGCCGCAATGGTCGCCAGACGGCCGCACTCTGGCGATTCGCGAGTCCAATCCGAATCTCAATCCTGCAATTGAAACGACCCCGGCTGAACCCGGTGCAGTGCTGGCCCGGATTGACGCCGCGGGAGGGCCAGCCGTCGCGTTGACGGATAAGGAAAAGCCTCCCTTCAATCCTTCGTCTCCGCATTGGCTGGCCGATGGCCGTCATATCGTATTTGGTTCGGCGCCTCCGAACTCCCGCCCAGGTTTGTGGATCGTCAACACTGAATCCCGCGAATTGCAACAAATCTATGCCGGCACGGGCCCCCGGTTTCCGGTTTTCTCGCCGGACGGCCGGGATCTGTACTTCGCGGACAGGACTGCAAAGGTCGCAGGTTTATGGCACGCCAGAATCGGCCGGGAGTGGAAGATCGAGAGTGAGGAGCCTCTGATTCCATCTGATGGCGCTGGCCCGCGCGACCTGACGATGAGCACCGACGGATCACGCCTTGCCTTTAGTAGGCAGAACGGCGAAAGCGCGATATGGTCCGTCCCGGTCGATGCTCAGGGCGCCACGGCCGGTGAGCCCAAGCCGCTGATCAGGGACCGTAGCGCCCGGAATCTCGGCGCGAGTTTTTCCGCCGATGGCTCCAAGATTGTCTGGGGTTCGATCGCGGCTGGCAGTGGGGAAGTGCTCTATGTTGCGAATGCCGACGGGTCGTCGCCGATGGCGATTACGCCAGCGGATCAAACTTCCAGCAGACCGCAATGGGTCGGAAAAGAATTGACGCTGGCCTACGTTGTTCAGCGAGACGGCAAGCAAACCTACTGGATCACGCCGCTCCAGGGAAACCCCGAACGTGTCAATACGGCGCTGGATCCGGGCCATGCCGAGAGCTTGCGCCTCTCTTTCGATGGAACTATGTTGGCGGGGCACGTGAGGACGCAGAGCGGCTTCCAAGTGGTTGCCGGGGGACTGCGCGGCGGAGCGATTCGTGCCCTGACCCCGGCGAATCGAAACATCGGATTCCCGTGCTGGTCACCAGATGGCCACTGGATTGCCGCTGAGGAGCTGATGCACGGCACCTCAACCTTGGTCGTGCTTCCTTCCGCAGGAGGAGAGATCCGAACCCTGGCGAAGGACTTTACTCAATATTTTGTTTACGACTGGTCGCCCGACAGCAAACGCATTGTTTTCGCGGGACTTCAGAACAGCGTGTGGAACATTTATTGGATCTCACTTTCGACCGCGAAGGTCGAGCAACTCACCCATTTCACCGCGCAGTCCGGATTCGTTCGCTACCCTTCCTGGTCCCCGAAAGGTGACCAGATCGTTTTCGAACGCAACGATCTCACATCGAATATATATGTTGCTGATCTGAAGTCGGAAAAGTGAGTTGATGGCGTCTCCCTCGCGATACGGTCGCCTAACCATTTGTTCCTCGACTCGTCTGAATCCATGAACGCTTTCGGGCATCCAATCTTTAGACGTGCCGTGCCAGCGTCGCATCAAGGAGCTTCCATGGGTGAACTTTCCAGGTTCGATAGCCTACGTTTAAGGACGGAAGAACAGCTCATCCAACTCATCAACAATGGGCTGGACCGTGGAATCCGTGACGCACACCAAGCCCTCAGGTCTGCAGAGACTAGGGCTTTTGCCGAAGAGCTGTACCATCGAGCGCAGAAGGCATACGACGAAGTGTCCCGGCTGATTCCCTTGACCGACGAGATCAGTAAAGCTAAACGGATCGGCGTGGAATCAAGATTGGAAAATCTTAGGCGCATGCTCGAGGGTGTACTGGAGACTCAAAGAGATTCCTTCACCGTCTGTTCGGCAAGATAGGCCCAAGGCCTATTTAAGTTCGACCGCGATTCTGTCGGCGGGCTGGTCGCTGGCGTTCTGCTCGGTGTGCGTCCCAGCACCGGAAATGCGAACGTCGTCCGTCTTTGCGCCAGGCTGATCGTTCAGGTACAAGACCACCCTGTTCAAGATGTGTTCGTGCAGTTCGCCCTTGTCATGCGGATTGTAATGGACGCGGAGGATGCGCACTTGCTCGTTCTCGAATTCGACCTTGTAGTGTTTCGCATCCACCACCGTCGGATCGAGTTTTGAAACAGGCGCCGGACCCGAGGGCTTGCCCTTGAGGTCGATCTCTAGAATTCGAATCGGGTGATCGCTGATGTTTTCGGCGACGTAGGCGCCGCTCGCGGGACGCCAGCGGACCTCGCCGCGATGAAATTCGATTTTCTGAGCCTTGTCATTTCCGTCCTGTCGTGTCATCACGCCGGAATCGAGATAAATCAACACGCGATTGGTCGCGTGACCAGTCCGCGATGGCACAGGGGTATGGGGAGCCAGAGTTGCAACATAGACATGCACCTGCGGCGTGTCGAACTTGTTGTCGATGGCGGCGGCGCCAGGCGGATTTTGCGCCCAGAGGCTGCCGGCGACGAGGAGAGCGAGCATTGCGCAGCGTTGTGTGATCCACATAAGACCAGTCCATGCTTTCACGAAAAACGGGTGGTGTCAATTACGCGCCCCTTTAGATATGCAGATATGCGACTGTTCCGCCGATGGTAAAAAGCGGAGGAAAGATGGGCCTCGAAACGAAGAAATACAGACTCCTGACTCGAAGCGATTTTGACGGACTGGTATGCGCCATTCTTCT
>JBEKBK010000095.1:0-19942 GCA_050015435.1 Bryobacteraceae bacterium | reverse complement strand
ACTGGTCGCGAGTCGTCGGATCGCTCGATAGCCTCGGAGCGTGTCTTTGAGCTTTACGGCAAGGCTCGTCAGCCTCGCCATTTCGACGTCCTGTTGGACCTCCTAGGCAACGGCTCTATGCCAGTGATCGATGAAGTTCTCGATGCTGCTGGTGTCCATGGGCTGAAGATCTGCCTCGCCAAAACCGTCTGCTGCAAGCCAGCCCTCTTCGACAGCATGTGGCCGGGAAGTGATAATCATCCGTATACCGGGGAAGGTATCCGTGAGTTCCTTGACCCAGTTGTGGACCTCCTCGCGCCGCATCTCTGGGACCTCATCGACACCATCTACCATTACAACGGCGTTGCCGGACTCCAGCCTCTGGTGAACCCAACCTCGGGGCATTGTGCCTGCCACCGTGGGCGCGGCGATTGCAGCAAAATCCTCCGGGGGCGGAAAAGGCGATCCGCTGAACTGGCGGAGGCGAACCACAAATGGAAGCGCGTCGTTCCAGTCCTTGAGAGGATCTTCGAACCCTCGGGAGGCGGCTTGAACCGCGATCCACCGGACAAGGGTCGTCTTCCCGGCGCCCGCTGGACCTTTGATGAGTATGCGTCTGTTTTCGGCCAAGGCCGTTTCCACGTTGTGAATTACTGAGTCTTCATCCTCGTGTTCGGGTAGCTCAGGCGCTTTCACGGAGCGGCTGACCTCGAGGCTTACGTAGGCTACACTCAACGGGTGAAATTTGCTAGTGTGAGCGAGATCCACTCCGAACAGTTCCATTTTGTTGAGATTACGAACAATGGCCCGCCTATAATCAGTTTCGAATTTCACGGATTCCGCTTCCTGGTCCGGCGGCGCCTGAGATCGAATTCGTTCCAGCTCTCTGAGGGTTCGAGCGGCAGCGTCCACGAGCACGCGGTTTCCGCGCAAGAGCTCCGAAAAGGTGCGTTCGGTGAAGTTGGGTAACTGATGCGCCATGTCGACAATCGACTGGCTGGCTTCTTCAATCACCCGCCGAAACAGCGCAATTCGCGGGTCGGGCAGCAGGGCAAGTTGCTCGTCGGCTTCCGTGATGAAATGAGCGGCGAGCTTTAGCGGGTCAAGGTCCTTTTGAGCCAGAAGCTCGGCTGTAATTTTGGTGCGGTCCAGCGTTTGGGCGACGAGCTTCGCGACTGCTTCTTGGTCGTCCACCAAGAGGGCTTTACCCTCAGCCTCGAAAACGAACTGAAGGCTTTCCGCCGCTTTTTCTCCTATCGCCTCCAGTTGCCGTTTGGCTTCGTTTCGAGCTCGGAGGTCAGGTACCAATTTGGCAAGGACGTCGATTGCTGCAGCACCCCCTTCCTCGACCGACTTCTCATCGCCGACCCAAAGCTTTAGGACCGTCTTTGCGATCCCTGGTGCAACTGCGGTTAGTAACATCTCGGCAAGCGGCATAAATAATCTCGACGATGTTGCGCCCACTATATCACCGAGATGCCTGTTTCGAGTAACGGCTGGGACTGGGTAAAATTACCGCAGCATGGCCTATCGGTGTTTCGTCGCACCTTTATACTGAAAGGTATGTCCTTCCGCCTTGGCATTGACTATAAGCCACGGGGTGACCAGCCGGCGGCGATCGATTCACTAGTCCGGGGGTTGAAAGAAGGCGAACAGCACCAGGTCCTTTTGGGCGTCACCGGGTCCGGCAAGACCTTCACTGTGGCGAAGGTGATCGAGCATTTCGGGCGGCCCGCGCTGGTGCTCGCGCACAACAAGACCCTGGCGGCGCAGCTTTACCAGGAATTCAAGACGTTCTTTCCGGGGAACGCCGTCGAGTACTTCGTCAGTTATTACGATTACTATCAGCCCGAAGCGTACATCCCGTCAGGCGACGTTTACATCGAGAAAGAAGCCACCATCAATGACGAGCTGGATAAGCTCCGGCTCTCTGCGACTCGTTCGCTGTTCGAGCGCCGCGATTGCATCATCGTTGCCAGCGTCAGTTGCATCTATGGATTGGGCTCCCCGGATGCCTACTACGGCATGCTGCTGATGCTCGAAAAGGGACAAAAAATCACGCGGCAGGAGATCACCTCCCGCCTGGTCGACATCCTGTATGAACGTCACGAGGGCGATTTTAAGCGCGGCTGCTTCCGCGTCCGCGGTGACGTTATCGAGTTGTTCCCCACCTACGACGACTCGGCCTATCGCATCAGCATGTGGGGCGACGAAATCGAGTCGCTGGAGCAAATCGATCCACTCACCGGCCAGGTGAAGCAGACGTATCTGCGGCTGCCGATCTATCCCAAGACGCATTACGTGATGACGCCGGAGACTCGCAACAGCGCCTTGCGCAGCATCGAAAACGAGCTCACCTGGTGGAAAGGCGAACTCGAAAAGAACGGCCAGCGGATCGAGGCCCAGCGCTTGTACCAGCGCACGATGTTCGATCTCGAGATGATCAAGCAGATCGGATATTGCCACGGGATCGAGAATTACTCGCGGCATTTTTCAGGACGGCTGCCGGGCCAAGCTCCCCCCACCCTGCTCGATTATCTGCCGCATGACGCGCTGTTGTTCATCGATGAAAGCCATCAGACCGTGCCGCAACTCGGGGGCATGTACCACGGAGACCGTTCGCGAAAGGAGACACTGGTCAAGTACGGATTCCGGCTGCCGAGCGCGCTGGACAATCGCCCACTAACGTTCGAGGAATTTGAAAACCGGGTTCACCAGGTGGTTTACGTTTCCGCGACGCCGGGCCCGTACGAGCTGACGAAAACGTCGGGCGCCGTGATCGAGCAGATCATCCGCCCCACCGGTCTGGTGGATCCGGAGATAGACGTGCGGCCTATCCGCGGCCAGGTGGACGATCTGCTGCATGAGATTCGGCTCCGCGCTGAACAAGATGAGCGCGTGCTGGTGACCACTTTGACCAAGCGCATGTCGGAAGATCTCGCCGAGCATTATTCCGAAGCCGGCGTCAAGTGCGCGTATCTCCACTCAGAGGTTTCGACTCTCGATCGCGTCAAGATTCTGCGCGATTTGCGGCGCGGCACCTACGATGTGCTCATCGGAGTCAATCTGTTGCGCGAAGGGCTGGACTTGCCGGAAGTTTCGCTGGTCGCAATTCTCGATGCCGACAAGGAAGGCTTTCTCCGTTCGTCCGGCTCACTGATCCAGACCATGGGACGTGCGGCGCGCCACCTGCGCGGCCGGGCGATTCTCTACGGAGATGTGATGACGGACTCGATGCGGCGTGCGATCGACGAAACCACGCGGCGCCGCACGCTTCAGGTCGCTTATAACGAAGCGAACAATATTACGCCGCAATCCATTATCAAGCCGATCGACATGAGCCTGGTAGCCGTCGCCGAGGGCGATTACGTAACGGTACCGCTCGAAGCCGAAGACGATGTCAGCGCGATTCCGCCCGAGAAGATGGACGAATATCTGCACGAGCTGGAAGAACGCATGCGTGAGGCTGCGCGGAAATTCGACTTCAAACAGGCTGTCGCTTACCGCGATCGCATCAAAGCTCTTAAATCGAGTGCGGTCGCCGGCGCGCTTCCATGAAGCCACCTCTGGTCACCGGCCTGATCAGCGCCGGGGGCGTGCACGATTCCTTCCTGACCCGGATGCCCCGAATCCTTGGCAGGCTGGGTCCAGTGAAAGCCGCTTCGTTGAGAGTCGCGGCGCGAATCGTCAATTCATTGCGGGCCGGGGTAGCAGCGGAGCAATATTCCGAACTGGAGCAGTGCGGCCTGATCTGGATCGCGGTTCCGGACGCAGCGCTTGATAAAATCCAGCGCGAGCTGGCCGCCGGGACTTCGTTCGACGGCACGATGATCGTCATCTGCGGGTCCATGCGCAGCAGTCTTTCGCCCAGTCCCTTGCGTTTTGGACACGCCCGCCTCGCAACGCTCAACGCGATCGAACAGTCGGATGAGCGCGCCTTCATCGGAGAAGGAGATCCCGATGTCATGCGCGAGCTCGACCGGATGCTGGCAGAGGAAGACCGCAAACTCATCACGATTCCTCCGGCGTCCAAAGCGCTCTACATCGCCGGCGCGCATTTCGCGACCCACCTCTTATTGCCTTGGATTGCGGCGGCGGTCGAAAGCATGCGAGAGGCAGGCTTCTCGCGGCGTGACGCCACGCGCGTGGTGGAGGCGATGGGAACGCATTCCTTGCGCGCCTATATCAAGGCCGGACGGAAAGCCTGGAGCCCATCCGCTGCGCCTGAGCTGCAGCAGGCGGCGGAACGCGGACTCGAAACCATTCGCTCCACCAACTCGGATTTAGCGGCGCTCTACGCGGACGGTATCGCGCAGGCGCTGCGTTACTTCGAAGGGGAGCACGCGGATCTCAGTGAACGGGCTTCGCCTTCAACTCGATTCGAACCTGCTCCTGCGGCTGATCGGAAGGGTTGACTAACGGCGGCGGAGGCTAGGGAAACGCATTCTTTGCGCCTACATCAAGGTTAGCCGAAAAAGGCTGGAGTCGGAGGGGTAGTCGATACCTTCCGGGCGAGTCCTTCCCACTTCCTGACGGTCGGGGCTGGGAAATGTCCTTCCGAGCCCCGACCGTGAGGGAGTGGGTTCCGGTATCGCAGAACGCGTAGGCATCTCGCTGTTTCGAAGGAGAGCATGCGGATCTCAGTGAACCGGCTTCGCCTTCAACTCGATTCGAACCTGCTCCTGCGGCTGATCGGAAGGGTTGACCAACGGCGCTGCAAAGGCGTCCAGCCACTTGAAATCGCGACCGGTGATGACCACGGCGGGATCCTCGGCATGCTGCGAACCAGGGCACGGAGCATGCGGCGAGCAGGTCACCCGCAGGATCCGCAGCATTTGGCTTTCATATGGCGTGCGATCGCCGGCCGGGCGGCGCACGTCCACCGGCGGCGGATCGATCGGTTCAATCTTCAGCTCCACGCGGATATATTCGCTCGCCACGCCGTCGAGTTCTTCCACGCTGTGATGTTCGGCCTCGGCCTTCTGATAGCGGATGCCGCCCGCCTTCACGGGCGGCCGGATCGTGGGGTCCGGGTACTCCGGATGGACAATCTTCAATCGGCCGCCATCAGTGGTGTACACATACACCGTGGGCGCTGCGGGATGGTCGTGCACCGCGGTCTTTTGATAAGCGCTGTAATTGACGCGCACGATCCGGACCCACTCATTCTCGAATTCGGTCCTGGAATCGGTGGGCGCGAGAGGGAGATCAATGTGGATCTGAAACGGCAGCAGCAGCAGGAAGGGGAGAATCATGTTTTACTCACGTCACGGTGTGTTTCTTTCACCCGAAAACCGGCGCGGGCGAGGCGCTTGCGAATTTCGTTCGCGATCAAGACGCTCCGGTGATGCCCGCCGGTGCATCCAAAAGAAATGGTCAAATAACTCTTACCTTCCGCGATGTAGTGCGGAAGCAGGTAGATCAACAGGTCCGAGATGCGTTGAATAAACTCGACGGTCTGCGGGAAGGAGCGGATGTAGCGCGCCACGCTGGGATGTTTGCCGCTGAGATTCTTGAACGCCGGAATGTAGTTAGGATTGGGCAGAAAACGTACGTCGAATACCAGGTCGCTGTCCGGGGGAACGCCATGCCGGTAGCCGAAGCTCGTCACTTGGACCAGGATACCCGGTTCCGGCTGCTGGCCCCGGAACGTCTTATGGATGGTTTCCCGCAGTTCGTGAACGTTGAACTTGCTGGTGTTGATAATCGGATTGGCCAGGCGGCGAATCGGCTCCAGGCGCTCCCGCTCGCTCCGGATACTGGCCTGGACGCTTTGACCGATTCCGAGGGGATGCGGCCGGCGCGTCTCACTGAACCGCCGGATCAGCACGGTGTCGTCCGCTTCCAGGAAGAGTAGACGGGTCGGAACCTCGCGCCGGATCCGCTTGAACAGAGCCGGAAACCGGTTCAACGCCGCACCTTCGCGGATATCCACAACCAGAGCGGCGCGCCGTATGGTCGACGCGTTCTTGGTCAGTTCGGCAAACTTTGGGATAAGCTCGAGCGGAAGGTTGTCGACCGAATAGTAGCCGAGGTCCTCGAATGCCTTGAGCACCGTCCCTTTGCCCGAACCGCTCAACCCTGTAATGATGACTAGTTCCGTCTGCAGCGCTGCACGGGCAAGAGTCGGAGCGGGCTCGGCCATTTTCAGGATTCGATAAGGTCGAAGTTTCCGTCCCGCCGCCGAATCAGCACGGAGACGCATTGCCGGTCTGCATCGCGGTAGACGAGATAATCCCGGTCGTCTTCCATTTCGAGAATGGCTTCCTCGAGGGTCATCGGTTTACGACGCTCGTGATGATCGATCCGAAAGACGCGCTTCCCGGCCGGGCTTTCGTCAGCGGCCGCGACAGCCGATGCCGGTTCGCCTTCCTCCGTCTCAGAAATGTCGGAACGGCGGCCTTTCTCACGCCATTTGTCTCGCAACTTGACCGCTTGCTTTTCGAGTTTCTCGAGCGCCGCGTTCAGCGCAATAACCTCGTCGGAATCGGATCCGATGCCCACCAATTGGTGGTCATAGTACTGGACCGTGATCTCCGCCTGGTGCAGGTGGCGTTCGGAGGTCAGCACCACATGCGCTTCTTTTTCTCCCCGCCGTTCCAGAAGCTTCGAGAGCTTCAAAAACTTCGCATCCAGCTTCTCCTGGATCTTAGGCGGGAACTCCTTCTGCACCCCTCTGTAACTGACTTTCATGGTCATCTCTCCGTTTTTTGCAAAACCGTCTAGTGCAAATCAACTACGAACCCGTCTTTGATGAGTGGACGGGATGCGCATATCTTCGCGATATTTGGCTACGGTGCGGCGGGTCACCTGGATTCCCTCCGATTGCAACCGTTCGGTGATTTGCTCGTCGGTCAGTGGATGGGCGGTATCCTCTTCTTCGATCATTTTCTTGACGCGGCGCTTCAAAATGAGCAAAGGCGTCGCGCCGCCCGACGGTCCTTGCACGGCTTCGGAGAAGAAATAACGCAGTTCAAATACGCCCTGGGGTGTGTGGGCATATTTGCTTGAAACCGCACGGCTTACCGTGCTGGGATGAACGCCGATTTCCTCGGCTATCTCCTTAATCATCATGGGCTTGAGCTGATCAATCCCGTTTTCCAGGAAGTCCACCTGGCGGCGCACCACGCTCTGGCAAACCTTCAGGATCGTCTGCTTTCGCTGCTCGATATTCTTCATGAGCTGGATCGCGGAAGCGTAGCGCTCCTTCACATAGTTGCGGACGTCGCGGTTCGGCTCCTGCTCCCGGTCGAGCATCCGGCGATACTGTGGGTTCAGCCGCAATTGCGGGATGTCGTCGTCATTCACCTGGATAAGGTAATCCTCGCCGTCTTTGGAGATGTAGACGTCCGGCTCAACCTGGCGGGCTCCGGGTCCCGAGTAACGCAATCCGGGGCGCGGGTCCAGGTGACGGATCACGTCCACGGCGATCTGCACGTGCTCCAGGGGCCGGTGAAGTACTCGGGCCAACTCCTTCATCTGCCGCAGCTCCACCAGCTTCAGATGATCCGAGACAATCTGCCACGCGAGGCCGCCTTTGCCGCCGCGACTTTCCAGTTGCAGGAGCAGGCACTCCCGTAGGTCACGGCTTCCCACTCCGGCCGGATCCAGCGTGTGAACCACCCGCAGGGCCTCCGCCACATCCGCCGGCGCATGACCGCCGGACGCAGCCAACTCCTCGAGAGTGAGCATCAGATATCCGTTTTCGTTCAAATTCCCGATGATGGTTTCCGCCGCGTCGCGAACCTGTTCGGTCAGAGCCACCAGAGCCAACTGGGAATGCAGATGATCGGGCAGCGTGACCGGTGACGAGAGGAAAGTCTCAAACGACGGCTTCTCTATGTTCTCCGACGCCGGACTCTTGTAGCCCGGGTCGAGATAATCGTCGAAATAGGAGCCAAAGTCGATCTCTTCGAAAGGGTCTGTGGCTTTGGTTTCAACCACTTCCGGAGTGTCAGTGACGACGGCGCTTTCCGGAATGGCGGGTTCGGGGTTGTCGAACGCGGCAGCCTCGATTTCAGCGCCGTCTGCTTCCCGCCCTTCCGATTCCTGCGGCCCTGTGGTGACTTCCAGAATCGACTGGTCCGCCGGTTCCGACAGTCTTTCGGCTTCGAGCAACGGCTGGAGTTCCTCTGGCGACAGCTCCTCGCCACCTTCCGTCGACTCTTCCAGGACCGGGTTTTGGGCGATCTCCGCCGAGATCATATCCTTCAGCTCCAGCCGGTTCAGCTGGAGCAGGTTAACCATCTGGACGAGTCCAGGGGTCAATATCTGCTTTTGCTGGACTCGAACTTGCAGCCTAGGCGAAAGCGAACTCATGCTGGTCCCAGTCTAACACCGGACGGGCAACCTGGCACTGGTACTTCACGTCAAACCAGTAACGTCCGGATGGCGTTAAATTAAAATGATGTAGGTCGTTTAACGGAGGAACTACTCTATGCGCGTGGTCAGCGTTTTTCTGTTGCTCGCTGGTTTCGGGCTCGCCGATACCATCGCTCTCCGCGATGGCCGGGTGGTGAACGGGTCCTATCTGGGGGGCGACGCCCGCACCGTTCGAATCGCCGTGGGGGATCACGTGGACACTTACCGGGTGGAGGAAATTTCGACTATCACTTTCGGCGGTGACGTGGCTAGCGCCCCCGCGCCGGCACCCGCGCCTTACCAACGGATGCCGGAACGAGATGACGTGGCGCCCCCGCCGCCCCAAGGAGTTACCTTGTCGGCTGGCACTGCGCTCACGATAAGAATGATCGATAGCGTTGATTCGCAGCGCGACGAGGTGGGAAAGACGTTTCGTGCTTCGCTTGACGAACCCGTGATGGACGCCAACGGGAACACCTTGATCCCCCGCGGCGCGGACGCGATCGTGAAACTGATTGACGATAAGGAATCCGGAAAACTCGCGGGACGCACCGTTTTGACCCTGAGCCTGGTTTCCGTTCAGGCGAGCGGCCGAATGGCGGACGTGAATTCGCAAAACGTGACCGAGCAGAGCGCCTCCCGGACAGCTCGGAGTGGTAAGGTGATCGGTGGTGCAGCGGCGGCCGGTGCGATCATCGGAGCCTTGGCGGGCGGCGGAAAGGGCGCAGCCATCGGAGCCGGCGCCGGAGGAGCAGCCGGCGGCGTTGCCGAAATCGCTACCAAGGGTCAAAGGGTGCGCATCCCTTCGGAAACGCGGCTCAAATTCACGTTAGATCAGCCGGTGATGTTATAAGGTCAGCCTACAATGAAGGCTTGACGACCACTTCCCTCGACAAAAGCAAGATCAAAATCCTTCTGCTCGAAGGTATTCACGCCAGCGCGGTCGAGGCGTTCCAGGCGGACGGCTATACCGGTATCGAGTACCACCCCAAGTCGCTCCCCGAAGCCGAGCTGATCAAGTCTGCGCGGGACGCCTATTTTATTGGCATCCGGTCGGCTACCCGTCTGACGGAGGCAGTCATGGAGGCCGCTCCCCGGCTGACGGGAATCGGGTGTTTCTGCATCGGCACGAACCAGGTGGATCTCAACGCCGCCATGTCTCGCGGAATTCCCGTGTTCAACGCTCCGTTCTCGAACACGCGCAGCGTCGCCGAACTGGTCTTGGCCGAAGTGATCATGCTGTTGCGCGGGATTCCACAGCGCAATGCCATAACCCATCGCGGCGGCTGGTTGAAAACCGCGACCGGCTCCCGCGAGGTGCGCGGCAAACGCCTGGGGATCATCGGATACGGGCACATTGGTACCCAAGTCGGGGTGCTCGCAGAAGCCGTTGGCATGCAGGTGATCTACTACGACATCGAAAGCAAGCTTGCGCTGGGGAATGCCCGTCCGACGCCAACTTTAGAAGCGCTGCTGGAAGCAGCCGATGTCGTGACTCTACACGTGCCCGCGACGCCCCTGACCCTAGGGATGATCGGCGCAGCGCAATTGGCCCAAATGAAGCTGGGAGCGAGCCTCGTCAATGCCTCCCGCGGAACCGTGGTGGATATCGACGCCTTGGTCGAGGCGCTGGGCTCCAAGCATTTGTCGGGAGCGGCTATCGACGTTTTTCCGAAAGAACCAAAAACGGGCGAGGAGTTCGTTTCACCGTTGCGCGGGCTGGATAACGTCCTGCTTACCCCGCACGTCGGCGGCAGCACGGAAGAAGCGCAGGAGAGTATCGGCCGCGAGGTAGCCGATAAGTTGATCAAATACAGCAACAACGGCACCACCCTGACCGCCGTGAACTTTCCGGAAGTGTCGTTGTCCGAGCATCCCGGCAAGCATCGCTTGCTGCATATCCATCACAATCAGCCGGGTGTACTATCCGCCATTAACGCGGTCTTTTCCGAGGAAAAAATCAACATCGCGGGCCAGTATTTACAGACCAACCCGCAGATCGGTTACGTCGTAATCGACGTTGAGACTGGCGAGCGGGAAGCATCCCTCCATCTCAAACGGCGGCTCGATGAGGTGCCCGGCACCATACGCACGCGCATTCTGTACTGAGTTCCCGGTGCTAAACTGAACAATACTATGGCCATCAGCAAAGATCTGCTGGAAATTCTTGTCTGTCCGCTCTGCAAAGCGCCGGTGGAGCTAAAACAGGACGAAAACGGCCTGAAATGTGTCGAGTGCAAGCGCGTGTATCCGATTCGGGATGATATTCCGGTGATGCTCGTCGACGAAGCTCGGATCGAAGAGTAGGCGCATTACAACTCGACGATGGAGAATCTTCTGGAGCGGCTGCCGTCCGGCTCGCGAATCGCAGTGATCCGTCTGCGTTCGCTCGGCGATTGCGTGTTGACCACGCCGGCCCTGGCCCTGCTCAAAGCCTATCGTCCGGATTTGAAGCTCACTGTGGTCGTCGAGCCGCGCTTCGCCGGCGTGTTCGAGGACAATCCTGATATTGACGATATCCGTCCGGGGGCGACCCGAGCGGATCTGACGCTGAACCTCCATGGTGGGACGCGAAGCATGCTGCTCACACTGGCCTGCCGCGCCAAATTCCGCGCGGGCTTTGCGCATCATCGCTACAGCTTCATCTATTCCGCGAAGATCCCCAGGGCGCAGGAGATTCTCGGAGTGAACCGGAGGGTCCACACGGCGGAGCACCTGGCGTCCGCGGTGTTTTGGCTAGGAGTTCCGCAGGCTCCAATTCCGCGGGCGAAACTCATGGCTGAGAATGCGCCGGGTCAATATGCCTCAATTCATCCTTTCGCTTCGCTCCCGGAGAAAACGTGGCCCGCCGATCGGTTCCTTGCAGTCGCCGACTATCTCCGCGATCATTACGGACTTGAACCGGTTTTCCTCGCCGGACCCGACGACGATGTCGCGCCGTTCTCGGGCTTCCGCGTTTTGCAGAACGCCCCACTGGCTCAAGTGAAAAGCCTCCTGTCCGGCGCGCAACTGTTCGTCGGAAACGATAGCGGACCCGCTCACATCGCTGCCGCGTTCGGAGTGCCCGTGGTGGCGCTGTTCGGGTCATCCGATCCCGTGACTTGGGCCCCCTGGCGAACCGAATCCCAGGTTCTGATCGCCCCAGACGGTATCAGGGGGATCTCCGTAGCTCAAGTAATCGCGGCGGCGGAAGCCGTAAAGGTGAAGGCGTGAAGGAACTAGGGCGCCTTCTCCGCTATTCGCGCCCCTACGCACCTCATTTGATCGTGTCCGTGGTGCTCATGGCCTGCGTGGGAGCCGCGCAGGCGCTCACCGCGCTCCTCATCGGCCCGGTCTTCGATCGCGTGCTGAATCCAGCGTCCGCGGATGCTCCGGTGCTGCTCTTCACCATCCCCTTCTTGAAGCGCGACGTCTATCTCGATGCCTTCATGCCGGCCTCGATTCATAACGTGTGGACGATGGTCGCCATCAGCATCCTGGCGGTCTTCGCCATCAAGGGCCTGTGCGATTACTTCGCGAATTACCTCATCAACTACGTGGGTTTTTCCGCGGTGACGGATCTGCGCCAAACCGTATTCGATCGCGTCCTCCAGCAGGATGCGCAGTTCTTTGAGTCAAACTCGACGGCCCGGGTCATGTCGTCGATCATGAACGATCTGGAAAAGATCCAGGTGGCGCTGTCGCACATACTGGCGGACTGGCTGCGGCAGAGTTTTACGGCGTTGGCGCTGCTCGCGGTGGTTTTTCAGAAAGATTGGAGGCTGGCGCTGGCGAGCCTGACGCTGTTGCCGTTCGTTCTGGTTCCGACCATCCGGTTGGGTAAACGAATCCGCCGGACCACCCGGCACGCCCAGGATGCCGCGGCCGAACTCAATCAAGTGCTGCAAGAAACGCTCAGCGGCAACCAGGTGGTGAAATCGTTTGGCGCGGAAGAAATCGAGTCGAACCGGTTCCGCGACCGCGCGCAACGCTTGCGCCGTACAAATTTACGGTATGTATCTCAACAGGCCATCGCCTCACCGCTTATCGAGTTTTTCGGAGCGGTGACCATCGTTGCTTTGCTGACTTACGCTCGCCTCCAGATCAAATCGGGCGACATGAGCACCGGACAGTTCATCAGCTTCGTGATTGCGCTCTTGATGCTGCTCGAACCGGTGAAGCGCCTCACAGGGATCCACAATATTTTCCAGCAGGCGCTCGGCGCGTCGCAAAAAGTATTCGAGTACCTGGGCCGGGAGCAGCAAATTAAGGAGCGGCCCGGTGCGGTAAAGCTTTCGCGTTTTGAAAAATCGATTCTGTTCGATGACGTAAGTTTCCACTACCCCAGTGCGCCGGATGGATTCCGCATGGAATCGCTCCAACTCGAAGTGAAAGCCGGGGAAATTGTCGCGCTGGTAGGCCCAAGCGGAGCCGGTAAGACGACGCTCGCCAATCTGGTACCCCGATTCTACGACCCGACCAGCGGAGCCGTGCGTGTGGACGGCAGGGACGTGCGCGATTTGCGGCTGGCCTCGCTGCGCGACAAGATCAGCCTGGTGGCGCAGGACACTTTTCTGTTCAACGATACGGTGGCGAACAATATCGGCTACGGCCGCCCCAATGCGACTCGCGAACAGATTCAAGATGCGGCCCGCAATGCCTTAGCCGAGGAATTCATTCTGCGCATGCCGGAAGGTTACGATACGATGATCGGGGAGCGCGGCCAGAAGCTCAGCGGCGGCCAGCGGCAACGGCTGGCGATCGCGCGTGCGCTGTTGAAGAACACACCGATCCTGATCCTGGACGAAGCGACTTCGCACCTGGATACCGAATCCGAAAGGCTGGTGCAAACCGCGTTGCATAATCTGATGCAGCACCGGACTGTGATTGTGATCGCGCATCGCCTCTCGACTATCCGCCGCGCCGATAAAATCGTGGTGCTCGACCGCGGTAGCATTACCGAGATCGGTACGCACGACGAGTTGGTGAACCACGGAGGTATCTATCAACGTTTGCATGAGCTACAATTTCTGGAACCCGATTCCGTGGTGAATCCATAATGTCCAAAGCACCGCTACGTAGCATGACCGGGTTCGCCCGCGTGCGCCGGCCGTTCGGCGAGGGCGAACTGGTGGTGGGCGTCAAGAGCCTGAATCACCGCGGACTGGACCTGCAGGTCCACGCGTCTTCGGCTGTGGATCCATTTGAGAATTCGATTCGCGCCCTGGTGAAGAGCCGCGTGGTGCGTGGACATGTCGAAGTGCGGGTGTCCCTCCCTCAAGCCGCCGCCGACGGAAATGCGCCGGCACTGAATCATGCGTTTCTCGAAACCTATCTGAAGACATTCCGGGAAGCGGCGCATGCGCACGGCGTCGCGGCGGTTCCCGATTTGAATGCCGCGTTTCGGGTACCCGGAATGTTCGGAGAAGGAGACGGGGGAGGCGCGGAACCGGCGGAAGGAACCGAGGCGGCGTTGCTTGAGGCGCTCGGGGAAGCGCTCGATCAACTGAACGCGTTCCGGGCGCGCGAAGGCGCGGAAATCGCAGCCGACATGCGCGAACACAACGCGCACGTCGCCGCTGCGGCTGCAGAGATGGAAAAGCTCCGCGTGCATGCGGCAGGGGCGTTTCAGGCCCGGCTCGCTGAGCGTCTCAAGGACCTGCTCAAAGGAGTCCAGATCGATCCGCAGCGCCTGGCGCAAGAAGCCGCCGTGCTGGCCGACCGCAGCGACATCAGCGAAGAACTGGCCCGCTTGAAGATTCATTCCGGGCAGCTCGCCGGGCTGCTCGACGCCGGAGGCGAAGTGGGTAAGAAACTCGACTTTCTGCTTCAGGAAATGAATCGCGAGACGAACACGATCCTCTCCAAGACCAATGGGGTGGGCGATTCCGGCTTGAGGATTACGGAGCTGGGGCTCGGCGTGAAGGCGGCCATCGAAAAGATCCGCGAGCAATCGCTCAATCTCGAATGATAAAGACCGAATGACGAACATCTTTATCATCTCGGCGCCGTCGGGCTCCGGGAAGTCCACGTTGACGAAACATCTGCTCGATCGCGTTCCGAATCTGCGCTTCTCTATTTCCTACACCACTCGCCCGCCCCGAGGCCAGGAGCGGCATGGCCAGGACTACTTTTTTATCTCGCCTAAGGAGTTTGAAGCGCGGGTGGCCAATAACGAATTTCTCGAGCATGCGACCGTGTTCGGCCACTATTACGGGACCCATTTCAGCGAGCTTGCCCGCGCGGCCGCCGAGGGCGTGGATCTGGTCCTCGACATCGATGTTCAGGGTGCGCGACAATTAAGAGAGAGGATCCCTGCCGGCGTTTCTATATTTATTCTTGCCCCGAGCAGGCAGGTTCTCGAAGAACGGTTGCGTGCGCGATCCCAGGATTCCGAGGCGGTGATCGCCCAACGATTGCGTGCGGCTGCCGAAGAAATCCGTGAACAGCGGGACTACGACTACGTGCTGGTCAACCGCGAGGTGGAGCAATCGGTGGACATATTAACCTCCATCGTGAAAGCTACGCGAAGCCGGCGCGACCGGATGGTCGAACAAGTGGTTCCGATCCTGGAGACTTTTAAAGATGCCTGAGACGAATTTCAAAAATACAGCGCAGAGCGTGATTCCCGACGACCCGGAAGCGAGCGCTTACCGCTTCATCATCGTGGCCGCGAAACGGGCCCGCCAGTTGCAGAACGGTGCACGCAGTTTTCTCCCGACGACTTCGAAGAAGCCCACGGTGGCCGCCATGGAAGAAGTGCGGCGTGGATTGGTTCAATACGACGATCCTGCGTTCCACCGTGTGGAAGACGAGCCGGTAGAAGAATAATCGATGAACGTTGCTCTCGGCGTAGGCGGAGGCATCGCTGCGTACAAAGCGGCGGAGTTGGCGCGTGCGCTGATGGAGCGGGGTTTCTCCGTTCAGGTGGTCATGACGGGCGCGGCGGAAGAATTCATCCGCCCGCTGACGTTCGCCGCGCTGACTGGGCGCAAAGTTCTGAGCAGCCTATTTTCCGCAGGTAGTGCCGAAGATACTCTTTCGAGCGCCATCGAACACATCCGCCTGGCCCAGGAGAATGAGATTCTGGTGGTGGCGCCTGCCACCGCGGATTTGATGGCAAAGTTCGCGCACGGCTTGGCGGACGACCTGCTGACCACCATGTATCTTGCGTTCACCGGCCGCGTCGTCTTGGCGCCCGCGATGAATACCAATATGTGGGAGCATCCGGCGACTCGCGAGAACCTGCGCCTGCTACGCGAGCGGGGCCACCTGGTCGTCGAGCCGGACGAGGGGGCGCTCGCGTGTGGAATGGTCGGCCCAGGTCGCCTGGCCGAACCGGACACGATTGCGGACGCCGTCTCCAATTTAGTCAAGAACGTCCAAAACCCAAGGCACGACTTGGAGGGCGAGACCGTGCTGGTCACCGCCGGACCTACGCAGGAGCCGCTTGATCCCGTGCGCTACCTGACTAACCGTTCGAGCGGAAAGATGGGCTACGCGCTGGCTGAAGAGGCGCACTCCCGTGGTGCGCGTGTCATCCTCGTTTCCGGACCAGTGCATCTGCCCGAGCCTCGCGGAATCACCGTGATTCCCGTGAGCACGGCATCGGAGATGCGCAAGGCGGTGATGGATCACTTGCAGGAATCGAGCGTGATCATTAAAGCGGCTGCGGTGTCGGATTACCATCGCGCGAATCCACCTCGGCAAAAGGTGAAGAAGACGGCGGCACGACTGTCGCTCGAGCTCGACCCGACGCCGGATATTCTGGCTGAAGTGGGCAAGAAGAAGGGCGACCGGATGCTGATCGGGTTTGCCGCGGAGACCGAGAATCTGGTGGAAGAAGCGCGGCGGAAACTCGAGAGCAAGAACTGCGATATGGTCGTCGCCAATCTCGTCTCGCAAGAGGGCACCGGGTTTGAATCCGATGAGAACGAGGTGGTGCTGGTGCTACGCACGGGTGAGTCGATTCCGGTGGAACGAGCTCCGAAACGTGCGATCGCTCAGCGGATTTTTGACGAGATGATCAAGCTGCGTCTGTCCCTCCACGCCTCTCAATGAATTCAGAAGAAATTCGTCAATACTTAACCTTCTATCAGGATCTGGGTGTGAAAGAAATCTATCGCCGTAGAGCTGCGACGGCCGTTGCGGGCGCCGAGCCCGTAGAGATTGTCCAGAGTATTCCGGAACTGTTACCCCTCGCCCCGGACGGCGACACGCTTCTGAGGATTCGCGAAGATCTGGGTGATTGCAAGCGCTGCCGCTTGTGCGAGGGACGCGCCAAGATCGTCTTCGGGTCGGGCGACGAAAAAGCGCGACTGGTGTTCGTGGGCGAAGGTCCGGGCGCGGATGAGGACGCGCAAGGGTTCCCGTTTGTCGGGCGTGCCGGTCAGCTTCTGACGCAGATGATCGACAACACCGCGTCGAAAGAGGGCATCCCGATCCGCCGGCCGGACGTGTACATCTGCAACGTCGTGAAGTGCCGCCCGCCGGAGAATCGCACTCCGCTGCCCGATGAAATGGAAATTTGCGGCGAGTTTCTATTTCGCCAGCTTCTGGCGATCAAGCCGAAGGCAATCTGCGCGCTGGGCTCGACCGCAGCCAAGGCACTGCTTGCCACCAAGGACGGGGTGACGCGGCTTCGAGGGAAATGGCACAAGTGGCGCGACATTCCCTTGATCGTGACTTATCACCCTTCCTATTTGCTGCGTCCCTATAATCAGGACGCGAAGCGCGAAGCCTGGGACGACCTGAAGAAGGTCCTCCACTATGTCTACGACTGAGTCCCGGCCACGAGGGTTGTTCCTGACCTTTGAAGGCCCGGACGGTAGCGGCAAATCCACCCAACTTCGAATCCTGGTTGCGCGCCTGCGCGAGATGGGTCGTGAGGTTTTCGAAACGGCGGAGCCGGGCGGTACGCCGATTGGCATGCAGATCCGCAGAGTTCTGCTCGATCCGAAGAACCATGACCTTTGCCCTACCGCTGAGTTGCTGCTAAATTTTGCAAGTCGTGCGCAGAACGTCGACCAATGCATTGTGCCGGCGCTAGCGAAAGGGCAGATCGTGGTGTGTGATCGCTTCACCGATTCCACTTTGGTGTATCAGGGCGCGGGTCGCGGTCTGGGATCGGAGGTGGTCTATGAAATCGACCGGATCGCCTGCCGCGGGCTGGTACCGAATCTGAGCCTGATCATCGATATCGACACGGAAACCGGACTGGCGCGCGCGCACCGCCGGAATCAGGAGACGCAGCAGATCGAAACGCGCTTCGATGAGCAGGAAGTGAGCTTCCATCGCAAGGTCCGCGACGCGTATCATCAACTCGCCAGTGACGAACCCGGGCGGGTTCGGCTGATCGACGGAGGACGCCCCGAGAACGAAGTGGCGCAAAGCGTCTGGGAGATCGTGCGCCCGTTGGTCTAGTAGGCCATCCGCGGACCCTGCGAAGTTCTTCCGCGGCCAAACGCTTTTCAGTAGAATGAAGACATGCTGACGGGCTTCATCCAAGCCGCCATGCGCCACGCGCACTACGAAATCATCGACGATCCAAAGCCATTTTTCGGTTCGATCCCGGAATGCCAAAGCGTGTGGGCGAACGGTGAAACTCTGGAAGCCTGTCGCGAAGAACTGCAGAGTGTTTTGGAAGACTGGATCGTCCTCGGTCTCCGCATGGGCCACCCCATACCCGTAATAGACGGAATCGCCGTAGCACCCGAAAAGCTAGAACCTATCGATGTGTAGACGAGACTTTGTCTAAACTGCGACCGATCTCCCGGCGAGAAATGGTCCGGCGACTTCGGGCTCTTGGTTTTCAAGGACCTTATCAGGAAGGCAAACACCCATTCATGACTCGTGGCGCTCTTCGTCTGCCGGTTCCGAATCCTCATGAGGGTGACGTGGGAGTCGACCTCTTGAGTAGAATCCTGCGATTGGCCGGTATTTCGCGCGACGAATGGGAGTTATGAAATGCTAGCGCGCCTGACGTCGGCGAACTAGACGCTTCCAGGATTTCCGCTCGACCGTCGGCGGCGCGAAGGCTTGCGCAATCAACTCCGCCTGCTCCTGCTGATGCCGCTTGAGCGATCCCGGCGCCGGGCTGGCACTTTCGGGCCTTCCTGCATACCCGATCTGCCGATGCTGCGCCTCCATGGTAGGCCGGACCCAATCGCAGATGAACATCCACGCGCCCATGTTCCGCGGTTCTTCCTGGACCCACACTACTTCGCCCGCGGCGGGATAGCGCAACAGAACATCGGCGAACCCTGCTTCCGGAAATGGATAGAGTTGCTCCAGCCGCACGATCACGGTGTCGTTGGCATTGCGTTCTTCGCGAGCGGCCAGCAGATCGTAGTACACTTTTCCGTTGCACACCAGGATCTTACGCACCTGGGTGGGATCGCCCGCCGGATCGTCACAAAGCACGGGATGAAATACGCCGCGCGTCAGTGCGTCAATGGACGAGACCGCCTTCGGGTGACGCAGCAGACTCTTGGGCGTCATCACGATCAGCGGCTTTCGCAATCCTCGGCGATCTGACCCGCCGTGCATCTGGCGGCGCAACAGATGAAAGTACTGCGCCGGAGTGGTGCAGTTTGCCACGCACATGTTGTTTTCGGCACAGAGCACCAGGAAACGCTCCAGCCGCGCGCTCGAGTGTTCGGGCCCCTGCCCCTCCTGACCGTGCGGAAGCAGCAGCACCAAACCGCTCGGCTGACCCCATTTGGATTCGGCCGCGACCAGAAACTGGTCTAGAATGATTTGCGCGCCATTCACGAAGTCACCGAACTGGGCTTCCCACAGCACCAGCGTCAGGGGATCCGCGACGCTGTAGCCGAATTCGAAGCCCATGACCGCGAACTCGCTCAGCGGGCTATTGTAGACGTCAAAACGCGCCTGACCTGGAGCCAAATGCTGAAGCGGAACGTACACCCGGCCGTCTTCCGCATCGTGATATTGGGCGTGCCTCTGGCTGAACGTGCCGCGGCCGCTATCTTCGCCGCTCAAGCGCACCGGGGTTCCTTCGAGCACGAGGCTGCCGAACGCGAGCGTTTCCGCCAGCGCCCAGTCGACGTGACCCCCGCGCAGCGCCTCGCGCCGCTTCTGGATGAAGCCGGCGAGCTTCGGGTGCAAATGGAAGTCCCCCGGAAAACTCGTCACCCCCTCGACAATCCGGTCAATTACCGCGCGATCGACTGCCGTCGGCGGGCGCTCAATCAGGATCGCCTCCGCCGGGATCGCGCTCAACTCCTGAAGTTCGTACTTTTGCTTGTCCTTCTCGGCCTGTTCGTAACTCTCATAGAGACGTTTCTTTTGTGCCTCCTGCCACTCTTTCACTTCGTCGGCCGTCACCACGCCTTCCTGTTGAAGGCGCGCAGCGTAGAGCGTCGCCACGGATTTCTGGCTGCGAATCTTGCGATACAGAATCGGTTGGGTATAGCTCGGATCGTCGCTCTCGTTGTGGCCGTACTTGCGGTAGCACAGCATGTCGATCACGACATCGCGGTGGAAGCGCTGGCGGTAATCGTAGGAAAGCTGCATCGCGCGGATGCACGCTTCCGGGTCGTCGCCGTTCACGTGGAAGATCGGAGCCTGCACCATCAGCGCCACGTCGGAGCAATACGTC
>JBEKBK010000094.1:0-19956 GCA_050015435.1 Bryobacteraceae bacterium | reverse complement strand
CGATCTGGTGATGGCGACGCAACCAGGCACCGCCAAAGCCCATGATCTGGCCAACAAGTTCGTGCGCTACGGCAGTTCCCCCCGCGGGGCGCAGGCGCTGGTAGAGTGTGGACGGGTTTATGCGTTGATGAAAGGCCGCCTCCATCTCGCCGTGGAAGATATCGAGGCGGTGGCGCCAGCCGTGCTCCGGCATCGAATCATTTTGAATTTCGACGCCCACGCGGAAGGACACACTCCGGAGACCATCCTCAACACCATTATTCCGAGCGTGGGCGTAGCGGTTCATTAACGTGGCGGAATCGATTATCGAGACCAGCCTGCTCGAAAAGCTCGAGCGGCTTACGATTCATTGGCAAAAGTCGCTACCCGGCTTAGTGGGCGGGCATAATACCTCGCGTTTCGCCGGTTCGGGCCAGGAGTTTCTCGACCATCGCAATTTCTATCACGGCGACGATGTGCGGGCCGTGAACTGGCGAGTATTTCTCCGGCTTGAAAAGCTGTTTCTGAAGATGTTTCAACTGGAGCCGCGCATCCCCGTCCGGCTCTTGCTGGATACGAGCCGGTCCATGGAAACAGGCTCGATCCCGAAATTCGAATACGCCCGCAAGCTCGCGGCGGCGTTGTGTTACGTAGGATTGGTCCGGTTGGATTCGATCTGCATTCAGCCGTTCGCGGCGAATCTCGCGCACGCATTCACGGCCAGCGGCGGCCGTCATCGGTTTCAGCCGGCAGCTAATTTTCTGGCGGGCGTGAAATCCGGCGGAACCACGAATTTCCTGGAAGTATCGCGCCAGTTCGTTTCCAACTATCCGCAGCGTGGCCTGGTGATCGTGATCTCGGATTTTCTTGACGACCACGACTGCGAAAAACCTCTTCAGTTCTTATCGGATTTCGGGCACGAGCTGATCCTGGTCCAGGTGTGGGCCGCCGAAGACCGTGACCCGCCGTGGGAGGGGGAACTGGATCTCGAAGACGCCGAAACGGGACAGCGCGTCGAGCTCTCGTTCGATGCCGACGCCCGCGCCCTGTACGCGTCGGCGTTCGAAGAATACTCGCAATCTCTGCGCCGTGTGGCGCTGCGCAATAATGGCCGCTACGTCGGACTTCCGACCAACATTCCTATCGACGAGGCTATCTTTGGCCCGCTGGTACGCGCCGGAGCGGTGGAATGAGCTTTCTCAACTTAAGTCTCGGTGAACTGCTCGGGCTGGTCGGAGCTATTTCAGCCGGCGTCGTGGCGTTGTACCTGCTCGATCGTTCCAAACGTCGTCAGGTAGTAGCCACCCTCCGGTTCTGGACCGCCGCCGACGTGCGCACGGAACTGAAGCATCGCCGCCGCATTCAGCAGCCCTGGAGCCTGGTGCTTCAACTCCTGAGCATCGCACTGCTGCTGCTGGCCATTGCGGGACCCAGGTTGGGCGGTCCCACGGGCCGCGCGCGCGATCACGTCCTGATTCTCGACACGTCGGCCGCCATGGGTACTCAAACCCAACCGGCTCCGGGAACCAGAGCCCGGCCCGGTACTTTGATGGATGAAGCCAAGGCATCTGCGCGCTCATACTTGAGATCCCTCGCCTCCAACGATCGCGTGATGGTCGTCCGGGCCGATGCTCTGGCCACACCGGCCACGCCGTTCACTGAAGACCGGAAGGTGATTGAGGAAGCTATCCGGCAATCCCAGCCTGGCGCTTCGAGATTGAATCTCGAACAGGCGTTCGAATTTGCACGGCGCGCCCAGCAACTGCAATCGCAGCAGGCGGGAGAGATTGTGTTCACCGGAGCAGGACGCGTAGCCGAAGAAGACTCGGAGTTCCTCACCGCTCCTCCAAATCTCAGAGTTCTCAGCGTCGCGGCCACTCAGGAAAATGTCGGATTGCGGAAGATTGGGCTCCGCCGTTCGCCCGCGTCACCAGATACCTGGGAAATCTTCGTGGCGGTACGTAACTATGGCGCCCGGCCGCACAACGTCGACCTGGGACTCCAATTCGGGGGCTCTCCGGCAGGGAGCAAGAGCTTGACCCTCAAGCCAGGCGCCGAGGAGCAGGCGACCTTCACCTACCGCACTCGCGTGGCGGGTTATTTGGAGGCTCGCATTCGATCCGTGGACGGGAAACCAGATGCATTTCCTCAGGACGACCGCGCCGTCATCGAGTTGCCGTCCGAGAAAGCGCTTCGCGTGGTCGTGTATTCCGCCGAGCCGCAATCGCTACGCGCGCTGATCGCATCGAACCCGCTGGTGGATGCCGTGTTTGAAGCTCCTGCACAGTATCAGGCCCAAGTGAAAGCGGACATCGTGGTGCTCGACCGATTCGCACCGCCCGTGCGCCCTGCCGTAAACTCAATCTGGATTGAACCGCCGGCATCGGGCTCGCCGATTCCATTGCGGGGAACAAAAACCAGCGTAAAGTTGGACCGTTGGCGATCGGAAACCGCGCTCGGCGGCGGTCTGCACACTAAAGATGTTGTGCTAGACAGCGGCGAGATCTTCAATCCGGCGCCCGGGGATATCCCCGTGGCTGAAAGCACGGATGGCCCGCTCGTCGTTGCCCGGCCCGGAACACCGAATATCGTCGTGATCGGGTTTAATCCCGTGCAGCCCTCCCTAAAATACGAACTCGCGACGCCACTGCTTCTGGCGAACATCCTGCGCTGGATGAATCCGGAAACATACCGGCGCTGGGAAGTGCAAGCCGGGACCGTGGGCACGGTGACGGTCCCACTGGATAATGGTACTGATCCCGCGAGTGTGCGGGTGGTCACCGAGGACCAGCGCCCCATTCCCTTCACGGTTGAAGGCAACAGCCTGCGATTCTTTTCCGGTGCTCCAGGCACGGTTCAGGTCATGGTGGGCGATCGGCAAATGACTTACTCGCTGACCCTGCCGGATTTGGGCGATACTACCTGGCGCCCGCCGCAGAATGTCCGCCGCGGCATTCCGCGCGCCTCGGTGGCTAGCGTTGCGGCCACCGACCTGTGGCCATGGCTGGCCGCACTCGGCGGACTGGGTCTGTTGATCGATTGGCTCCTGTTCGGCCGCAGCCGCGCGTTCCGCTTGCGAGCCGGGCAATTAGCGGGCGCTGCGTGGCGTCGCGCAGCCTGGAGGAAGGCCTCATGACGTTCGATCGCGTGTGGGTACTGGCCATCGCCTGGATTCCGCTGGCTTGGATGATTTATGAATGGCGGCGTACGACGCGACGCGTGCCATTGGCTTTGAAGGCCCTGTCACTGGTTGCGATCCTGATCGCCCTGGCGGAGCCTCGCTTGAACGTGAATGAGACCAAAGTCGCACTTGCGGTTCTGGTGGATACATCGGCGAGCGTTTCGCAGAACGATTTACAACGCGAATCTCAACTTGCGAATACGATCGCGGGCGAGCGAGGGCGAAATTGGCTACGCGTGATTCCTTTCGCCCGCTCGACGCGCTCGCTCGAGTCGAGCGAGGACCAACGGCCCTTCCACCTCCAGCTCACTTCCGGCGAAAACGGACGCGCGACGGATCTGGAAGCGGCCGTTCGCGAAGCGGTGGCGTCGCTGCCGGCGGGCATGGTGCCCAGAGTGGCCCTGGTCTCGGACGGCAAGCAGAACAAAGGCAGCATCGCACGCGCAGCCTGGCAGGCGCAGCAACTCAAGATTCCCATCGACACCTTCGAACTGGCGGGTCGGGAGCAACCCGCGTTGCGCCTGGAAACAATCAGCCTGCCGAGTATCGCGTTCACCGGCGAACAATTTCCGGTAGACGTCACGGTCTCAACTCCGAAAGCCGGTCCGGCGGAGGTGGAACTTTCGGCTGAAGGCAGGACTCTGGGACGCTCGCAGATTTCACTCGATGCAGGCACAAATCCGATCCGGCTGCATGCGAGTTTGAATACGCCCGGCGCATTGGATCTCGCAGTTGCCATCCGCTCGCCGGGAGCCGGAGAAGTGCGTTTCGATCAGGCGATCATGCTCCGTCGTCCGAAGGTGCTATACATAACTCAGGACCGCCCGGACACCGACTCGCACCTCACGTCCAGCCTGACTGCCGCGCAATTCGAGATTCAACGCGTCGCGGATTTTCCAAGCGCCAGTCTTTCCGATTACCAACTCGTCGTCCTAGATAATTGGGATCTCGAAGGGATCCAGACTGCGCGCAAGCAGGATCTTGAAAAGTATGTCAAGAGCGGGGGCGGCCTGTTAGTGATCGGCGGCGACCGGAACGTCTACGTGGAAGGCAAGAAGGTAGAGGACGCGCTGGATCGCACGCTTCCCGCGAAGCTCGCGCCTCCACGCTCGCCCGAAGGCACAGCCGTCGTCCTGATCATCGACAAATCCTCCTCGATGGAAGGACGCAAGATTGAGCTTGCAAGGCAAGCCGCAATCGGCGTGGTGGACAACTTGCGGCCAATCGACCTGGTAGGCGTCCTGATCTTCGACAACTCGTTCTCCTGGGCGGTGCCGATCCGAAAGGCGGAAGATCGCACGTTGATCAAGCGGCTGATCTCCGGAATCACTCCGGATGGAGGTACGCAGATCGCACCGGCGTTGGCGGAAGCCTATCACCGGATTCTGCCGGCGAACGCCACCTATAAGCACATCCTCCTGTTGACCGACGGTATTTCCGAGGAAGGCGACAGCATGGACCTTTCGCGGGAAGCTCTGTCGAGACATGTCACCATTTCCACAGTCGGCTTGGGACAGGATGTGAATCGCGCCTATTTGGACAAAATCGCGAACACCGCGGCTGGGAAATCCTATTTCCTGAACGAACCCGCCGGCCTGGAGCAGATCGTGCTCCGCGATGTGATGGAGCACACCGGCACCACCGCCGTGGAAAAACCGCTGGTGCCGCAGGTGGTGAAACAAGCCGAGATCCTCGACGGTGTCGGCATGGAAACGGCGCCTGCGCTCAAAGGCTATGTGAAGTTTATCGCCAAGCCGACCGCGGAAACGGTGTTGAGCATCGATAAAGACCCCCTGCTTTCACGCTGGCAGTATGGCTTGGGACGCGTGGCCGTGTTCGCGTCCGACGCGAAGCCCCGCTGGGCGGCGGACTGGGTCACCTGGAAAAGCTATGACAAATTCTGGACCAATCTTTCGCGGGATTTGTTGCCGCACGCGCAGGCGGGGGAAGCGACCGTCGAGTTCGACAGCGCTAACGGAGATTTGGTCGTGGACTACCGACTGGGACAGGATGTTCCGGAACCGGATACAATCCCCGGAATTTTCGTCTTTGGACCCGATGGATTCCAGCGGCCGATTCCAGTGAAGAAAATCGCTGCGGGAACTTTCCGTGGCCGTTTGCAGATCGGCGCACGCGAGGGGCTGTTCCGAGTCCGTCCGCTGGTGGAATCGCGAGCGTTTCCGGAAGCGGGACTCTACCGCCCCGAGCCGGAGCTGGCGGATTATGGATCGAATGAATCGCTGCTGCGCCAGGTGGCGGAGTTCACCGGCGGGCGCTTCCAGCCGGACCCGAAAAGCGTATTCTACGCCGGCCAGCGTTCGATCGCATCCACCTTGTCGCTTTGGCCGGGATTCCTCGCGTTCGCGATCTTCCTGACTCTAGTCGAACTGGTGATGCGCAAATGGAAGGGCGTAATCGGCGAACGCTTGAACTGAGTTGTGTTCGAACGATACACAGAGGCGGCTCGCCGGAGCATCTTCTTTGCGCGCTACGAAGCGAGCAAGTTTGGGTCGCGCCTCATTGAACCGGAACATCTTCTGCTGGGATTGTTGCGCGAGGACCGCACCCTCGCTGGTCGACTCTCCTTCGACGAAATCCGCGCGGCCATCGCGCGAACCTTTCCTGCCGCCCGGTCCGTTTGCACAAGTGTTGATCTACCCCTAAGCGAGTCTGGAAAGCGCGTCCTGACGGCGGCGGCGGAGGAAGCAACAGAGTTGAGCCATCGTCACATCGGCACCGAGCATCTCCTGCTTGGCCTGCTTCGCGAAGAGAATACGCTCGCATGGATACTGCTCCGGCAAAACGGCCTTGACGCAAACCTGTTTCGTCAAGAGATCACGGAGCGAGCTCGTGAGCAAGTCGCCGAAAAAACCCGTACTGGGAGACGGGTCGTTCAATCCGGGCGACTCGGCGCTCTGGTCGAGACGTTGAACGGTTTGATCGTTAAGTCGGATCGTCAATTGCGAGCGCTCCCGGTCGTCACGGTCGAGGAACCGAAGGAAGCGTTAGGCCAATTGATCGACTGGGCGACCACGCATCACCAGTGGCTTGCTTGCGCGCTATCCGAGCCGACGGTGGTCGCCTCAGGATATCCGCCGAAGGAGTGGGCCGTCATTCAGCATTACCACAGCTTCCCCTGGCTCAAGCTCACGGAGATCTGTCTTCCGTGAACGGTCTTCTGGTGCATATTCTGACCACTATTCCGGAGGAAAAGCTGGATACGCCGTGCGTCATCGGAAACGCTCCTCCGGTATCCCTCTTGCAACTAGTCGCCGCCTATGTAGCACACTGCGAAGACATGATGAAGCAGATCCTTACTTGGAGACCGAGGTCTCCATCTGATAACCGCTGCCCCCCTTGACTCAGGCGAGAACGCCCCATCCAGCCTAATCTTGAGCGGTTTCTTGGTCGGCCTATAGAATTTGCCCACGACAGCGTTGGTCCAATCGAGCACCGGCCGAATGTCCGTGGTGTCGATCTCTTTATCCTTTAAACGCTTCAGCGCGCGGATTTCACTAGCTCGGGCGCGGTTGGTTTTTTGCATATGCTCGTCTCTCGCTTGGGGTCGCCTTTCGGTCGTTCCAAACGTTTTGCACCGGTCCTCAAAACCCGTTTAATTCAATCCGCTCCTTCGCTCCGCAAGAGCTCTTGCAGGTTCCTTGACCCATGAACGAGCCGCGAGATTTCGACGCCGTCGGCCGACGGGAGATACACCCTGAACACGCGCAGAAGCTTGAGGTCAGGATATCTGAGACGGGACCGCCATCCCATGTTGGGTTGGGTGGCCAAAAGCGCGAATGTGTCATGCGCGGCTAGAAGGAACCTGTGGCCGACCTCAGGACTCGTCTCAGTGGCGCAAAAGTCAAGGTCCCGGTCTGCGGTTGGCCGGACGATGTAGCTTCTTTCACTCACCGTTCGAGGGCGTTTTCAAACGTTCATCGAGACGGCGGTGCTTTTCTTCCCAGTAACTGGGGCCAACCTCAAGGGGCTCTCCCGAGTTCAGACCTTCAAGTGCAAGTGCTCCGAGCTCCTCTTCGGCGGCTTCATGTGCACTGACCAGCCGCTCGACGTAAGCCTCGACTGACAGCCCCTCCGCGGCGGCCCGTTCGCGGAGTCGTGCCTCAAGTTTGGGGTCGATTGTAATCGGCATAGTCTGCTTAGATTCTACGCGATCCCTCCGAGGCTCTTCAAATGCCGGTACACCAGTGCCAACGGCAATCCCATGACATTGAAATAACAACCCTCAATGGAATCGACGAACTTGGAAGCCAACCCTTGAATCGCATACGCCCCGGCTTTATCCATCGGTTCGCCGCTCGATACGTATTCGGCGATCTCGCGATCTTCGAGCGGGACGAAATGCACGCCGGTCGACGCGCAATCGACAATTGCTCCCCCCGCATGGCGCAGGCAAATGCCGGTCATCACGACGTGAGTGCGTCCCGAAAGAAGCCGTACCATCGCGCGCGCATCATTTTCATCCGACGGCTTTTCGAGTACCCGCTCATCCAGGACGACCACCGTGTCCGCTCCCAGCACGATTTCGTCGGCGTCAACCCAGGCAGCCTCCGCCTTTTCGCGGGCCAGTCGGGAAACATAGGCCTCTGGAGTCTCGCCTTCCCGCCGCACTTCCGATACCGGCCGGCTACGCACGGAAAATTTCAAGCCTGCGACGGTCAGCAACTCGCGCCGCCGCGGAGATTGAGATGCAAGGATCAGTTGAGGCACCTCCCATGCTACAATCAATCCTTCCCCCGGCAAACCAACATGGAACGCGCCGGCCGTCTTATCGGGAAATTGAAACTTTCGTCTGTCTTGGCTGAACCCGAAGCTCGTGCGCGTGCGGCATGGAAGGTCGCGGCCGGAGAGAAAATCGCCCGGCACACCCGTCCGACGGTGCTGGTCCGCGGATCGCTGATCGTCGAGGTAGAGGACTACATCTGGCAGAAGCAGCTATCGACGCTTCGGGCGGTTCTGATCAGAAATATGGCCAAGGTGTTAGGTGAGGAGCTGGTTATAGACTTGGATTTTAGGCCCATGCCTCCACGCCGATTGCCGCAGCGCGCGGAAACTCCGCGCCGGATGACGGAAGGAATTAAGGATCCTGTACTCGAAATGCTCTACCGACAATCGCAGAAAAAGGAACTGGCGTGAAGCTGACCGAACAGGACGTCCGGCGAGTGGCCGAGCTCGCGAATCTGGCGCTAACCGACGAAGAGATTGGCAAGATGGCGCATGATCTGGACAATATCCTGACGCATGTGGATAAGCTCAACGAGCTGGATACAACCGCTGTCGAGCCCATGGCTCAGGTGCTCTATGACGCTGAGGAAACCGCCACCTTGCGCGACGACCTGGAGAGGCCGACCCTAGGCAACACCGCTGCGTTGGCCAGTGCGCCAGTTGCCGGTGCAGGCTACTTCAAGGTGCCCAAGGTCATCGAGCGATGAGCGCGGCTGCCCATACCATTGACTCGATCCGGACCGGTTTAATGGCGAAGAAGTTCACCGCGCAGGAACTGGCCATCGAGTACATTGCGTACGCCCAGGCGGAGAATCCGAAGACCAACGCATACTTGAGGTTTTCCCCGGAGCGCGCGCTTGCCACTGCGCTCGAGGTGGATAAGAAGATCGCGGCGGGCGAAGATCCCGGCGTGCTGGCCGGCGTGCCAATCGCGGTAAAGGACGTCATCCTGACGCGTGGTCTGCGGACAACGTGTGGGTCCCGTCTGCTCGCAAATTACGTCGCGCCCTACGATGCGACTGCCGTAATCAGGCTGGAGCAGGCCGGCGGTGTGATCCTGGGGAAAACGAATTGCGATGAGTTCGCGATGGGCTCGTCGAATGAGAACTCGGCGTTTGGCCCGGTTCGCAATCCGGTGGCGTTGGACCGCGTACCAGGAGGATCGAGCGGCGGCTCGGCAGCAGTCGTGGCGCAGGGCACGGCTGTGCTCGCGCTGGGTTCCGATACCGGCGGCTCGATTCGCCAGCCGGCTTCTTTCTGCGGAATTACGGGTGTGACGCCGACCTACGGCCGCGTGTCGCGCTACGGTTTGACGGCGTTCGCCAGCTCGCTCGACCACATCGGACCGTTCGGGAAATCCGTGCGCGACGCCGCGACGCTGCTCCAGGTGATCGCCGGACGCGATGAGATGGACGCAACCTCCGCGTTCGCACCCGTTCCCGATTATGTATCTGCCCTGGATGGAAACATCCGGGGCCTGAAGATCGGACTTCCCCGTGAATTCTTCGACGGGCTCGCGAGCGAGACCGGAGACCTGATCACCCGAGCGGTAGATGTGCTCAAGTCACTCGGGTGCGAGATACGTGATATTAAACTCCCGCACACCCCTTATGCGATCGCCTGCTACTACGTCATCGCGACGGCGGAGGCCAGCTCCAACCTCGCCCGCTTTGACGGTGTGCGGTACACCAGCCGGGCCGCATCGGCGAACACGCTCACCGACATGTATCGCGTTACGCGCGGCGAAGGCTTTGGCGCGGAGTGCAAGCGACGCATTATGCTTGGTACGTACGTGCTGAGCGCCGGCTATTACGATGCCTACTATCTGAAGGCGCAGAAGGTGCGCGCGCTGGTCGCTCGCGACTACGCGCAGGCTTTCGAGCAGGTGGACGCCATCGTAGGGCCGGTGTCACCTTTTCCCGCGTTCAAGCTGGGCGAGAAAGTGGACGATCCGGTGGCCATGTACCTTTCCGATATCTACACCATTACCGGCTCATTAGCAGGCATCCCATGCATGAGCGTGCCCTGCGGCGCCACCGCGGACGGCCTTCCCGTCGGTTTGCAAATTTCGACGCGTCATTTCAATGAAACAGTCATGTTTCGTGTCGCGGACGCTTACCAACAAGCATCTAACTGACAAGGAGAATATCGAATGCCCTTTACCTTACCCGCGTTGCCGTACCCCTCTGACGCACTGGAACCTCACATCGACAAAATGACGATGGAAATCCATCATGGCAAGCATCATAATGCCTACGTGACGAATCTGAACAAGGCGCTGGAGTCTGCGCCGGAATTGGCTAATCGGACCTTGGAAGAACTGCTTGCCAACGACTGCGGCACTGTGCCGGAGGCCATTCGCACTGCGGTTCGCAACAATGGCGGTGGTCACGCGAACCACTCCATGTTCTGGACGATTATAGGGCCCAGGGCGGGCGGCGCGCCGGTCGGCAATCTGTCGTCGGCCATCAATGCGGCGTTCGGCAGTTTCGACGGATTCAAGGAAAAGTTCACAGCCGCGGCTGCTGGCCGATTCGGCTCAGGCTGGGCATGGCTGCTGAAGACGCATTCGGGCGTCGTCATAACCTCTACCGCCAACCAGGATTCCCCTCTCATGTCGGGAGAATTCCCGGTGATCGGACTAGACGTGTGGGAGCACGCCTACTACTTGAAATATCAAAATCGCCGCCCGGAATACATCAGCGCTTGGTGGAACGTGGTGAATTGGCAGGAAGCGGAGAAGCGCTTCAACAGCGGCAAAGAAATCAGCATGTCAGCCCGATAGCTCCGCTGGTGGGGCCGTCGTGCCGGCGAGCCGGCTTGTCTTCAGCTACTTAGTTTTCCGTCGGAGCCTTCTCCAGATGGTCTACGACGATAATGTCGAGCGGCGCCTTGCGGGGGTCGAGCTTTAGCCCGAGTTGTTGTATAGCCTCAAAAATCGAGCTGCCGGAGGGATCGGACGCCGTTTCCTCCGGCGGTTTCCCCGGATCCCCCCCGAGGCCTCCCGGAGTCATCATCACGCCCGCTCTTCTGGCGACATTTACCAAGTCCTCACGCGAGACGTCCATCGCAACCTGATAATTCCCCTTGAGGTCCGTCATGTCCACCACGGGCCGATCCACGAAGCCCGATAGCATCTCGGTCAGCTGCGCCATGGTCATGCCCGCCGCTTCCATGTGCATCGTGCCTCCCGGACCCATTGACATGCGGGTGTTCCCCGCTCTCCCGCCCGTCACGACTACGCCTTTGTCATCCCGATTGACGCTGACTTGGTTAGATCCAGCGCTGGCGGACGCGTGCGCATCTGGTTCGGACTCCTTCAACTTCGGTCCGTTCTTCCCCACGATCAACGCGTAAACAGCATGCTCCTTATTTTCGCGGTGCACCTTCAGGCCGAATCTCTCCACTAGCAGCGCTTGCAGCATCTCGGGCACTTGATCGCGCGAGGCGCCGTCCGGCAACGTCGCCTGGATGTCCCACCGCTCGCTCGACATCCAGTTCGGACCAGTGATCTGATACGGCTTCACGCGGTATGCGATGCGAATCAAATCCGCGAGCGACATGAAGCCGATATCCACCCTCGCGCCATCAATATTCATGCCGACACGAAACTTGCCGGACATCCGGTCGGGCATGCCTGGCGGAACGGCCGGCTTGATAGAAGCGACATCAAACGTCGGCCCCGTTTGTCCGAATACGGCCGTGGCAAACGCGAACGCCAGAATCAGTTTCCGCATAATTCAGCGTACCTTACAGGCCAGCCCTGCGACGCACTAACAAATGCAGGGTCCGGATGATGGTTCGCATCACGCGCATTTTGCTGTGCCCTTTCTTTTGATCGTAGCGAAGCACGAAGGGCACTTCCGTAAATCGCGAGCCGCTCGCTCGCAGCTTCAGCAGCAGATCCACCATGCACTGGAATCCGTCGAATTCAAACAGAGCATCTCCGAATTGCGCTTGGGCACGTTGCAGTGCGACAGCACGATAAGCTCGATAACCGCAAGTGAAATCGCGCACGCCCGGCGTCGGAAAGAGCACCCGAAATACGATTGACGCGGCAGAGCTCAGAACGCGGCGATGCAGCGGAACACCGTGGCATTCCGATCCCTTCTGAAAGCGCGACGCCACGACCACATCAAAGCCTCGTTGAATCGGCTCGATCATGGTTGCGATCAGCGACGGCCCGTGGCTGTCATCCGCGTCCATGGTCACGATAATGTCTTCTTCTGAGGAGAGACGCATCGCCTCCATCAATCCGCTGCGAATCGCCCCGCCCAAGCCTTGGTTGACGCTATGGCGAATCACCTGGAGCGGAGCGCGGGACTGGAACCCATCCAACACTTGTCGGGTGCCGTCGGTGCTGGCGTCGTCGACGGCGATGATCCGGTATACTAGCGATTCCGGGTGTAACGATTCATCGATGTGGCCGAACAGGCGTTCCAGATTCGGCTCCTCGTTGAAGATTGGGAGCACGAGCGTCACCGTTCGCCGGATTGGCGCTCGCGCCGCAGCGGAGCCGGAGATGTTTCCTGAAGAAGAGCCTTCGCTCACTGTGATCCGTTACGCGGCCGTCGTCTTTCTCGCCAGCTTCGTGCTGCTCGCATGGAACATCAACGCCCTGGGAATCTCCGCGGCTTATTCCGATCCGATCGATCGCGTGCGCGCTCAGGACGAAGCCATCTACGTCAATTCTGCCATACGCATGACGCAGGATGGCGACTGGATAACGCCGAAGTTCATGGGCCGTTTGCTGCTTTACAAACCGCCGTTGCTGATGTGGATGTCCGCTGCGTGCATCCGGCTCTTCGGGTTGAGCCTGTTCGCAGTACGCTTGCCCGCATTACTGATGGGCGCGGCCGGCGTCGCGGGAGTATTCGCGTGGGTGGCTCACGCGCGCTCGGTAGGGGCAGGCATATTGGCGTCCGCCGTTTTGCTGTTCAGTCCTTTCTGGCAGACGTTTTCAAGACTGTGTTACACGGACGTGCTTGCGAGTTCTTCCGCCCTTCTTGCGCTGCTGGCGGTCGCGTTCGACCCGCGAATGGAACGCCATCGCACCTGCATCGCCTTCGCGGTCTTCGCTTCGGCTTCGATTCTGGCGAAAAGCATTGGAGGGCTGCTGCCCTTCGCGGCGCTCGTCTTGTACTTCATGCTGCTCCCGAAAGACGGACGGCCAAGGCTGGCGGCACTATTTGAAACCCTGCTGATCGGCGGTTTGGTTTTGATTCCGTGGCACCTTTACGAAGCCGTTGTCCATCCGAAATGGTTTTGGGCGGACTATGTACAGGTGGAGCTCTTCGGGCTCGGGATCCGGCCGCAAAGGACTGGAGCGGTTCTCTACTACGCGCGGCGGCTTCTCCAGATGGACCCATTCGCCGCGCTGCTCGGGATAGTCGGCCTCGCAGGCCTTTTCCGATCTAGTCGGATGCGGAAACAGCCAGCGGTCCTATTGGCGATGTGCTGGGCATTGATCGCTGTTGCCGCGCTTTGCGCATATCAATCCATCAATCTTCCTTACGTTGTGTTGGTACTGCCGCCCTTATGCATGGCGGGAGCTCTATGTAGCCCGCGCTTGCTGGACCGTCACACCTGGATTGTAGTTTGCGGCGTGGCCGTGCTCTTCAGTGCAAAAGTCGCTGCCAACGGAGCGCCCTGGTCTTTGCGGCCCGCCACGCCTCCTCTGGAAGGGGCGCAGGCGATGCGCGACTATTACCGCCTTCATCGCGACGCGGAATTAATTCTGGTAGATCCGGACGACAGTTTCTACGGAGCGACCATCCCCTTACCGCATGTGCGTTATTGCGTTTTCGATCCGTCAAATTGGGTGGCCAACTTCGGACCGCACTACGTGCCGCTCGGGATTACACTGACCGCGGAGCAATTCGCCGATCTGCCCAAGCTGGAGCCGGAGTTCGAAAGGCGGCTGAGTGACTGGGGTCTCGACTCGCCGGAACCGATCGGTACGACGATCACCGTGCACGCTCTCTCGGAATTAACGGCGGTCCTGCGCGCGCGCGCCGATAGCGACTTCTATTTGCCGACGTATTGGGAGAAATCGCTAGGCGACTCCGAGCAAGGTTTTCAGCGGATTCAATACTCGCCCGAAAGAGTTTTCCTGCTGAGCCGAACAGCGGGCGCGCGAAAGGAGCCCGTACCGCCCATCCCTCCGCACTGGTGATGATCAGTATTTCGGAACGCTAGGATCGACCTTATCGCTCCAGGCGAGAATTCCGCCGGTCATGTTCTTTACCTTGCGGAAGCCGAACTCGCGCAGTAGATTGACGGCCTTGCCGCTGCGGACACCGCTCTTGCAGTGGGCCACAATTTCGACGGCGCTGTCGAGCTCATTCACGCGCTTTTTCAGATCTCCCAGGGGGATGAGTTTCGAGCCCGGAATGCGGCAGATCTGGAATTCGTGTGGCTCGCGCACATCCAGAAGCAGGAACTTGTCGCCGCGATCCTGCATGGCTTTCACTTCCACCGGGCTGATCTCGCCTTCTTTCGCGCCCGGCGCAGGCGCAGGCTCGTGCTGCGGAATGCCGCAGAACTCCTGATAGTCGATCAGCTTGGTGATGGTCGGATGGTCGCCGCACACCGGACAATCCGGATTCTTACGAAGCTTCAATTCCCGGAAGCGCATCGCCAGGGCGTCGTACAAAACTAGCCGCCCAATTAACGGCTCGCCCACACCCAGAATCAGCTTCACGGTCTCAGTGGCCTGGATCAGGCCGATGGTTCCGGGCAGAATGCCCAGGACACCGCCCTCGGCGCAACTAGGAACCAGACCCGGAGGAGGCGGCTCCGGATACAGGCAGCGATAGCACGGCCCGCCTGGATACGCGAATATACTGGCCTGACCTTCGAAGCGGAAAATCGACCCGTAGACGTTCGGTTTCTTCAGCAGGACGCAGGCGTCGTTGACCAGATAACGCGTCGGGAAATTGTCCGTCCCGTCTACAATGATGTCGTAGCCGGAAAGAATATCGAGCGCATTCTCGCTCGAGAGCGCAACCTCGTAACGATCCAGTTCGACGTTCGGATTTATGTCATGCATCCGGTCCGCGGCCGAGTCGAGCTTTTTTCGTCCTACGTCCTTCGTGCCGTGGATCACCTGGCGCTGGAGGTTGGTGAAATCGACGATGTCGAAATCCACCAGGCCGATGCGTCCGACACCCGCGGCCGCTAGATAGAGTCCCAGAGGGGCGCCCAATCCTCCGGTTCCGACCATCAGGACCTTGGCGTTCTTCAGCTTCAACTGACCTTCCATGCCGACTTCCGGCATGATCAGGTGCCGCGAATACCGCAGGATTTCGTCGTTTGAAAGCGTAACCGGCAGCTCCGCGACGCTCGTCGATCCGCCCGCAATGCTCGGAACGATCGACAGCGTATCGCCGTTGCTCACCGCAGTTGCGTCCTTTTTCAGGTAACGGATGTCTTCGTCGTTCAGATACACGTTCACGAAGCTGCGCAGCTTGCCTTCGTCATTGAAGAGCTGCTTGCGAAGATCGGGAAACTGCGACGTAAGAGCGCCCAGAACTTCGCCGACGGTCGCGCCGTTCAACTCCACCGAATCGTGCTTGTCGGCATACTGGCGCAGAGGTGTAGGAATCAGGATTTTGGCCATATCAAGTCTTCTTTCTCCGCGGCGGTCTGGTCGGCATTCGGCAGGAAGCTGGCCGCGTGATCGAACTTACCCTGCTTTACCGACAATACGACGAACGAATACCAAGGGCACGAATTCTCGAGATCGGTCTTCGAGAAATACGCGTCGCAATCGGGGTGCGAGTGAAAAATCCCGATCAGATCGAGGCCCGCCGCCCGCGCGCTGCGATCGGCCGCGAGCAAATCCTCGGGACGCAGTTCATACCGCGCGCCCTGTTCGCCGGCGTAAGCGTTCTCCAGCGGAACGGCGGCGGTCACGTGCTTCTCATCGCCCGCTTTCCCGATCATCGCTCCGCAGCATTCGCTGGGGAATTTGGCTTCGGCGTGGGCCACCATCACGTCCCACGCGCCTTTATCAATCTTGATCATTCCAGAAGGGCTCGCTCAGATATTTCGTGGCACCATCGCACAGCACCGTCACCACCACCCCATTCCGGCCCTCGGCCGCCAACTGCTTGGCGACCACCCGCGCGGCGTGGACATTGGCTCCGGAAGACATTCCTGCCAGCAGACCTTCGTTGTGGCCCAGCCAGCGCGTCATGCGATACGCATCCTCCGTTTCAATCCACAGATTATCATCGGCAATCGAGGAATCGTAGATGCCGGGCACGATCGCCGTAGGCATGTGCTTCAAGCCTTCCAAACCGTGAAACCCGGAAGAGGGTTGCGCCGAAATGCAACGGATCGACGGCATATCGCGCTTGAATCGCCGCGAATTCCCCATGAACGTGCCGCTGGTCCCCATGCAGGCGACGAAGTGTGTGATTGCACCGTTGGTCTGCTCCAGAATCTCTAGCGCCGTACCTTCAAAGTGTGCCTTCCAGTTGGCCGGGTTATTGTACTGATCCGGATAGAAGTACTTGTCCGGGTCCGCTTCATAGACCTCTTTGCAAAGCCGGATCGCGCCATCCGAACCTTCGGCGGGATCCGAAAAAACCATCTCGGCGCCGTAATTCTTCAGAATCTGCTTACGCTCATGCGAGGCGTTGCCCGGCAGGCACAGCTTCACCCTGTATCCCTTAAGTGCGCCGATCATGGCGTACGCGATGCCCGTGTTGCCGCTGGTCGCGTCCAGGAGAATCCGTTCCTTGGTGAGTCTTCCAGTCCGTTCACCGTCGAGAATCATGTTCAGCGCGGCCCGGTCCTTCACCGAACCTCCAGGATTGAAGAACTCCGCCTTGGCGTAGACTTCGACGCCAGGGAACTCGGCATCCAGCTTCGACAGCCGAATCAGCGGCGTGTTCCCGATCTGGCCAAGCAGAGAGGTCGCGGACTTAACCGCCGGCTTTGGAATCACTGGAGTCATTCAGTACACCTCGATTGTAGAGATATCCCCCATTGTTCGTCAACATTAGGGCATATCTAGGTACTCACAGTATTAGAGCACTAAGTAACCTAGAAGTTGCAGCAGATTAGCCGCAAAGGGCAGGGTCGTGGACCCTAACATAGCAGCTACGTTCCAGCCGCGACCCAGGCTCCGTTTTGCGCCTGGGCCAAAGCAATAGCTACAATGGAGGGCTGATCAATTGCGACACTGATATCGGTGAGTTGCTGAATCTGGTCCCAGGATGGGCGGCCCAGATCCGGGACGCGAAAGCCCAGATTGCTCCTCGCGATTTCGAATGGTATCCGTACGACACGCTCGGTAATCTCCGGCACCTAGACCAGCTGCTCACAGGATCGAACCGGCGCGTTCTTGAACTGATCGGCGACCAGACCCTCCTCGATCTCGGCTGCGGCGATGGCGAACTGTCCCTCTTCTTTGCTGCTCTTGGATGCAAAGTCGTGAGCATGGACTACGGTCCCACGAACCACAATGAAATGAGAGGCATCCGGAGCCTCAAAGAGAAGCTTCAGGCTTCGATCGAGATCGTCGGAGTCGACTTCGACTCTCAATTTTCCCTCGATGGTATTGAAGCCGGGGTCGCGCTGCTCCTTGGGGTGCTTTACCACCTTAAGAATCCCTTCTATGTCCTGGAGAAGCTGTCCAAACACTCGAAATACTGCATTATGAGCACGAAAATCGCGAACTGCCTTCCGGACCAGCGTACTTCCATCGCCAAGTGGCCGATCGGCTATCTGCTCGCCGCCGACGAGCTCAACCAGGACAATAGCAACTTCTGGATCTTTTCAGAGGCCGGGTTCAAGCGTCTGCTCGAACGCACAAACTGGGCAATTCTGGACTACTGGAAATCACCGGGCGTGGAAAATTCGAGTCCCGATAGCGTGGATCGCGACCAGCGCGTCTTCTGCCTCGCGCGCAGCACCTATGGAATCACCAACATCGTACTGCTGAACGGCTGGCATGAACCGGAATCGAGCGGCTGGCGCTGGACCCGCCGCTGCTTTTCGATTGAAGTTCCCAGTCCTCCCGCAAGACCCAGGGCTCTCCACTTTGAAGTTTATGTGTCGCGAGAATGCCTGCAAGAAGGGCGCTTAAGCTTGGTCGCTACATCCGGCTCAACTCACCTATTCACTCAGGATTTCGATCAAGCCGGGAAGCAGCCGATCGTGCGCCGGGTGGCTTTTCCGAAGGACCAACCGAACACCAATTTGCGAATAGACTTCGAATTGAACCACGCCCTGCGGCCGGATGAACACGATTCCCGCGAGAGGGGAATCATCTTTTCCAGGATGCGACTGGATTGACTACCGCGCTGCGAGTAGCGCTCGCAGATGCCGCGCACGCTCCGGAGAGCGGAGCTGTCTCAGTGCTTTGGCCTCGATCTGGCGGATGCGCTCGCGAGTCACGTCGAATTCTTGGCCGATCTCCTCGAGCGTATGCTCGCGTTCGCAGCCGATGCCGAAGCGCAGACGAATCACTTTCTCCTCCTTGGGGGAAAGCGTCTTGAGGATATTCGCGGTCTCATCGCGAACGTTGGTATCGATCACTGCGTCCACGGGCGATCCAACCCAGCGGTCTTCGATCAGATCGCCGAGGGCGGACTCACCGTCGCGGCCGACCGGCGTTTCGAGCGAGACCGGATCGCGTGAAATCGTCTTTAGCTTCTGGACTTTTTCCACCGGAATGTCCATCCGGCGGCTGATTTCATCGTTCGTGGGTACGCGGCCGAGCTCTTTTTCAAGTTCTCTCGTCGCGCGGAGGAACTTGTTCATACTCTCGTTCATGTGAACGGGGATACGAATCGTCCGGGATTGATCAGCGATCGCGCGGGTGATCGCCTGCCGGATCCACCACGTCGCGTAAGTCGAGAATTTATAGCCGCGCCGATATTCAAACTTGTCGGCGGCGCGCATCAGGCCGATGTTGCCCTCCTGAATCAGGTCCAGGAGATGCAGTCCACGGTTGACATATTTCTTGGCCACGGAAACCACCAGGCGGAGGTTGGCCTCCACCAGGTCCTTCTTGGCGCGCTCGGCTTCGATCTCGCCGTGGCGAATCACCGACAAAGTATGCTTCAGGTCGGCAAGCCCCGCACCAGCCGTAGTTTCCCGCTTGCGGATCTCACGCTTCAGCTCACGGGCTTTTGCCTGAGCGGTCTGGCTGGAGCGCCCCTCGATTCGGCGCAAGTCCTGCTCGAGGTGAGACAACTCCTCCACCACTCGCTCGAGTTCCTTTGAGAACTGCTTCCACTGAGAAAGATAAAACGGAACCTTTCGGATCGAGAGCGATACCTGCACCCGGCTACGGGCCAACTTCGCGAGCCAACGCTTGCGGAGCTTTTTGTTGCTCAGCGGTATGGTGCTTAATTTCTCGGAGAGCTGCCCCAACTTCTTGTGGTGATTCCCGATCTCACCGAGATCCTGTTTCACCTCATTGCGACGCTTGGCGTAAGCCGCGCTGTCTTCTTCCAGATCGCCCAGATCCGCGAACGCATCCAGGTCCTCTACTTCGCGCCGGATTTGATCGGCAATCTCGACGGCGCGCAGTTGGACCAGTGCCGATCGGCTGATGGCCTTCTGCATACGGAGTTTCCCACGCTCCATGCGACGCGCGAGATTCACTTCGCCTTCCCTCGTTAACAGAGGGACAGCGCCCATTTCGCGGAGATAAACACGTACCGGATCGTCCGTGTAAATGGACTCTTCGGCCGGGTGCGAAGCCGCAAACTCTTCGCCATCATGGACTTCCTCTGGGTGAAAAAAATTTGCTTCCTCGTCAAAAGGAAGCCCCAGAGGTTCGTTCCCCTCGCCTAAGAATTGATCCTCAAAATGGTCCAAGCCTTCACCTCCCCCAAATCGGCAACGCCATCAACCACGAATCGTTCGTGGGCGTTTGCTTGGGGTTTCGATCACCGGGCCAACATCTCTTATAGTTACAATCAGTTGACACAAATCTCGCACTTACACTACAAACGTCTTCCACGGGCCGCCCGCGTACAGTATATCAGTCTTCTACTTTTATGTTAAGTCCCTATTTCAAAAGATGTTTG
>JBEKBK010000093.1:0-19976 GCA_050015435.1 Bryobacteraceae bacterium | reverse complement strand
GTTCTTGGTGGTAAACGTCAGCTTTTCTGGAGGCTTCTTATCCTGCGCCAGAAGCCCGAGAGCGCCGATCATGACGGCCAAAAGCCAATACAGAGTCCGTGTATGCATGCAAAAACTGTAGCATTTTTCACGTCGCTCTCTCATGAACACCCTCGATAGGATTTTCCCTAGTCCTATCAGCCTGCGCTGAATACCCCAGGTTGCCTGGGTTATATCACCCAACAAGTCTGGGTGCAGGTGTCGTTCTTCCCCGCTTTTCTTAGCGAGTCTTGATTCTAGCCAACACTATTGTATGGGCTCCCATTTGCTTTGACCGAAGAGATTCTTTATGTGCCTTGCCGTTCCTGGAAGAGTTCTCAGCATTGAAGACGGAGATCCGGCGTTTCGCAGTGCGAACGTGGATTTCTGCGGCGTGCGGAAGATGGTCAATCTGGCGTTCACGCCGGAGGTCATCGTGGGGGACTACGTCCTGGTGCACGTCGGCTTTGCGCTGACTCGCGTGGACCGGGAAGAAGCCGCCCGCACGTTTCAGTATCTCGCTCAAATCGGCGCGCTTGAAGAAGAGGGGCTCGTGCCCACCGCCGTCGAAGAGGAGCGCTCTTGAAGTACGTGGACGAGTATCGCGATCCGCAGATCGCGGGCGCTCTGGTGGATCGAATCAAGCGCCAGGTCACCCGTCCGTGGGTCCTGATGGAGGTCTGCGGCGGCCAGACTCATACGCTGATGCGGTATGGAATTGACGAACTGCTGCCGGCTGAGGTGGAACTGGTGCACGGACCCGGCTGCCCGGTGTGCGTGACGCCGCTCGAGATGGTGGATCGCGCCATCCGGATCGCATCCACTCCCGGCGTGATTTTTGTTTCCTACGGGGACATGCTGCGGGTTCCCGGTTCGCATTCGGATCTGTTCCAGGCCAGAGCCACCGGCGCCGATGTCCGGATCGCCTACTCGCCCATGGATGCGGTCAAGCTGGCTCGGGCGAATCCCTCGCACCAGGTCGTGTTCTTCGGCGTTGGATTCGAGACTACGGCGCCCGCCAACGCCATGGCGGTTTGGCAGGCCAAGCGGGAAGGGTTGACCAACTTCTCCATGATCGTGTCGCACGTGCTCGTGCCGCCGGCCATGCGCCTGATCCTCAACTCGCCGTCGAACCGGGTGCAAGGCTTCATCGCGCCAGGTCATGTCTGCACGGTGATGGGCTTTCGTGAGTACGAGGAGCTCGTAGACGAATTTCGCGTTCCCATGGTCGTGGGCGGCTTCGAACCGGTGGACCTGCTCGAGGCCATCGCGATGCTAGTGGCGCAACTCGAAGAGGGGCGGGCTGAGATTGAGAATCAGTACGCGCGTTCGGTGAACTATCAAGGTAATCTCGCCGCGCAAAACCTGCTGCACGAAGTGTTCGAGGTGTCCGACCGGAAATGGCGGGGCATCGGAGCCATCGCCGATAGCGGCTATCGTCTGCGCGAGGAATACGCAGCCTTCGACGCGGAGAAACGGTTCGGCTTAGAGGATGTGACCGCCGAGGAACCGGCGGAATGCATCAGTGCCCTGGTGCTGCAGGGGATGAAGAAGCCCGTGGATTGTCCAGCCTTCGGCACCCGCTGTACGCCCATGCATCCGCTGGGCGCGCCCATGGTTTCGGCCGAGGGTGCGTGTGCGGCGTATTACCAATACCGGCGTCACCTGGTCTCCCATGCCTAATTCGCTCGCAGATCCAATCACGCAAGACCCCAGTAAAATGACGTGCCCCTTACCCTTGCCCGCCAAGGAGCGCATCGTTCTGGGTCACGGCAGCGGTGGCAGACTGAGCGCGGAGCTGTTGCGGGACATTTTTCTGCCGCTCTTCTCGAACCCGATCCTCGACCGCATGGACGATCAGGCGGTGCTCGAAATCGGAGGGGCACGGTTGGCCTTCACCACCGATTCCTTCGTCGTTCAACCTTTGTTTTTTCCGGGGGGTGATATTGGTTCGCTCGCGGTGCACGGTACGGTGAACGATCTTGCGATGGGCGGCGCGCGGCCGCTTTTCCTGAGCGCTGGATTCATTCTCGAAGAGGGTCTGCCCACCGATGTTCTGCGCCGCATCGCGGCGTCGATGGCGGAGGCGGCGCGGGCTGCCGGGGTCGCGATCGTGACCGGCGATACCAAAGTAGTGGAGAAGGGAAAGGGCGACGGCCTGTTCATCAACACCACCGGGATTGGCATCGTTGCCGACGGTGTCCGGTTGTCAGCGAATCAGGCCAGGCCTGGGGACAAGGTCCTGCTGAGCGGGCCGATCGGCGATCACGGCATCGCGATTCTGGCGCACCGCGAAGGTCTGGAGTTCGAAAGCGAAATCGAGAGCGATTCAGCGCCATTACACGATATGGTGGCAGCGATAATGGGCGTATCCACCCAGATCCGTTGTCTGCGCGATCCCACCCGCGGCGGGGTCTCGAGTTCGCTGAACGAAATCGCCGAGCAATCCGGCGTGAGTATTCACCTCGAAGAGTCTCAAATCGTGGTGCGCGATGAGGTCAAGGGAGCTTGCGAGTTATTGGGGCTCGATCCGTTGTACGTGGCCAATGAGGGCAAGCTATTGGCGATCGTGGCGGCTGAGGATGCAGACGATGTGCTCGCAGCGATTCGCAGGCATCCGCTCGGTGCGCTTGCTTCGATCATTGGAACTGTTGGCGAGAAACGTGCAGGTCTGGTGACCATGAAAACGACCTTCGGCTCCACCCGGATCGTGGATCTTCTGGCCGGCGATCAACTACCTCGAATCTGTTAAGGAAATGTGTTAGCCATGCACGAAATGGGAATTGCAAACTCGGTCTTGGAGTCGGCTCACAAGGTGCAGCATCGTTATCCCGGGCAGAAAATTTCGAAAATCGGGTTGCGGATCGGTGAGTTCGCCGGAGTTGATATCGAGTCGTTGAGGTTTTGTTTCGACGCCATCGTGAAGAGCGAGAAGCTGGCGCCCATAACCCTGGAGATCGAGTCTTGTAGCGTCGCGCAACAGTGGCGAGGCGACGAATTGGAAATCGCCTACCTCGAATTAGAGGAGCCGGCGGAAATGGCGGTGAAGACGACATGAACCGAGTAGCGGTCGAAAAAAGCGTTCTGAGCGAAAACAATCAAATTGCCGCGGAGCTGCGGGAAGCTTTAGGCGCCGGCGGCACGCTGGCCCTGAATTTCATCGGTTCTCCGGGCGCGGGCAAGACGGCGCTGCTCGAGAAAACCCTGGAGCTGCTGCGCCCGCACACGCGAGCGGGCGTGTTGACCGGCGACATCCAGACCGACAACGACGCGCGGCGTCTGATGCGCTACGGATACCCGGTGCGCCAGATTACGACGGCGGGCGCCTGCCACTTGGATGCTCGTATGGTGAAGGCGCACCTCGAAAACTGGCTCGACGAAGGCCTCGAGCTGTTGCTGATCGAGAATGTCGGCAACCTGGTTTGCCCCACCAGCTATGACCTGGGCGAAGACGCCAAGATCGTCGTCCTGAGCGTGACGGAGGGCGAGGAAAAGCCCCTTAAATACCCTGGAATTTTCCGGAAGGCGGAGCTGATGATTCTTACCAAGATCGATCTGCTCCCGCATGTTCCCTTCAATCTGGAAATCGCGTGCGCGAATGCGCGCCGCATTCATCCTGAAATCGAGATCATCGAGACCTCTTGCACCACGGGGATTGGGCTGGAGGACTGGATGAACTGGTTACGCGCCAGAGCGCGGAAGAAAGCGTCGGCTGGGGTGGGGGCCGGTGCCGCTTCTTTATCCCGAAACCTCGCCTAAACATGAGCCTGTACGAAGGAGCTTGGCTATGCTTGCAGCAGATTCAGATCTAGGCGCCAGTCTTGCCCGCCGCGGCATCACTCGCCGGCAGCTTGTTAAATATTGCAGTGGAATGCTCGCCATGCTGGCCATGCCCGAGCGGTATCTCGCACAAACCGTCGCCGCAGTCAGCAAGGCCAAAAAACCCGTGCTGGTCTGGATGCAATTCCAGGACTGCACAGGATGCTCGGAGTCGATGCTGCGGTCGAGCCATCCGGACGTGGCCGATGTCGTTCTCGACTTGCTTTCCTGGGAGTATCACGAAGTGATCATGGCCGGCGCTGGCAAGGCCGCGAACGCCCTGCTCGACCGCATCGTCAAAGACGAGAAGGGCAAGTACCTGGTGGTGGTGGAAGGTGCGATTCCGACTGCGGAGGGAGGAGCCTACTGCACCATCGGCGGCCATTCGGCCATGGAACTCGCCGATCGCGTGTGCCGCAACGCCGCCGCGACCATCGCGGTGGGGGCCTGCGCTTTTGACGGTGGGCTGGTGCGCTCGGCTCCCAATCCCACCGGAGCGTTGGGGGTTCAGGAGGCGGTTCCCGGGATTAAAGTCATCAACATGGCAGGCTGCCCGCACAACCCCGCCAACACGGCGGCGGTGCTGGTGCATTACCTGACCTTCAACGACCTGCCGGCGCTCGACCAGTACAACCGGCCGCTGTTCGCTTACGGAAGGGTCATTCACGACCAATGCGAGCGGCGCGCGCATTACGATGCCGGCCGCTTCGTCACCGAGTGGGGCGATGAAGGGCATCGTAAAGGCTGGTGCTTATACAAGATGGGATGCAAGGGTCCGGCAGCGACCTTCAATTGCCCGGTGGTGCAGTGGAACGACCATACCAGTTGGCCGGTCCGTGCCGGGCATGGCTGCATCGCCTGCGCTTCGCCGCGCTTCTGGGACCATATGTCGCCGTTCTATGAACGTCTGCCTAACGTCCCCGGATTCGGCGTCGAAGTCTCGGCTGGTGAAATCGGGCTGGGGCTCACCGGCGCGGTAATTGCCGGCGTGACCGCCCACGGTCTCATCAAAATGATCAAGCCCGCGCCTAAGCCGGAAGCTCCCGCGGACGACACAAGAAAGGAGGCGTGACACATGGCTCGCCTGGTGGTAGACCCTGTTAGTCGTATTGAAGGCCACCTTCGCATCGAGGCCCAACTCGACGGAGGCAAGATCTCGGATGCCTGGAGCGCTGGGACGATGTTCCGTGGAATCGAGCTGATTCTTCAGGGCCGCGATCCCCGCGAAGCCTGGATATGGGCGCAACGTATCTGCGGAGTATGCACCATGGTGCATGCGCTTGCGAGCGTGCGGGCAGTGGAAAACGCCCTCGGCATCGATGTTCCGGAGAACGCCCGCATCGTGCGCAACCTGATCGCCGGCTCGCAGATGGTGCAGGACCACGTGATCCACTTCTATCATCTGCACGCACTCGATTGGGTGGACGTGGCGTCGGCGCTAAAAGCCGATCCGGCCAAGACCTCCTCGATCGCGCAATCGATCTCGGATTACGAAAAATCGAGCACCACCTATTTCCGCGGCATTCAACAGCGGGTTAAGGCTGTCGTCGACAGCGGCCAGTTGAGCCTGTTCGCGAGCGGCTACTGGGGCCATCCCGCGTACCATTTACCGCCGGAGGTGAACCTGCTTGCGGTAGCGCACTATCTGGAGGCGCTGGCGTTTCAGAAGGACTTCATCCGGATCCACGCGGTCCTCGGAGGAAAAAATCCGCATCCGCAAACATTCCTCGTAGGCGGCATGACCACCTCGATGGACCCGAATGAGCCGTTCGCGGTAATAAACCCGGTGGTAATCGACCAGCTCCGGACGCTGGTCAAGGGGGCACGCAAGTTCGTCGATCAGGTGTACATTCCGGACGTGCTGGCCATTGCTCCGCTCTATAAAGAATGGTTTTCGCTGGGCGAGGGCGTCGGCAATTTCCTGTCGTACGGAGATTACTCCTCGACCAACGAAAAAGATCCGGCCTCGTTCCTGTTCCCGCGGGGCATCGTGATGGGCCGGGACCTTACGAAGGTCCTGCCGGTAGATCCCGCCCAAATCAGTGAGTTCATCAGCCACTCCTGGTATGAGTATTCGGGGGGCGACGCCAACGGCAAGCATCCTTCGCAAGGCGAGACCAGCCCCAAATACACCGGCCCGAAGCCGCCATACGAATATCTGGAGGTTGACAAGAAATACTCCTGGCTCAAGACGCCGCGCTATAACGGGAAACCGATGGAAGTTGGGCCACTGGCGCGCCTGATCGTGGGCTACGCCGCGGGCCAACCCGAGATCAAGGGCGCCATCGACGGAGTGCTCAAGGCGCTCAACGCGCCGCCTGCGGTGTTGTTTTCCACTCTGGGGCGAATTGCGGCGCGCGCGATCGAATCCCAAATCATGGTTCATCGTCTGGATTCGTGGGTTGACGCTCTGGATTCCAACCTCGCGCACGGCAAGGTCACGATTTTCAATCCAGTGCATTGGGACCCGGACACCTGGCCCGCCTCCGCCTCCGGATTCGGATGGCATGAGGCGCCGCGCGGTTCGCTCGGCCACTGGGTGGAGATTCAAGGCCGCTCGATCAAGAATTATCAGGCCGTCGTACCCACCACCTGGAATGCCGGCCCGCGGGATCCGATGGGCCAGCGCGGAGCATATGAAGCCGCGCTGCTGAATACGCCGGTCGCGGATCCGGACCGGCCTCTTGAAATCCTGCGCACGATTCACTCGTTCGATCCCTGCATCGCCTGCGCAGTACATGTGATCGACGGAAACGGGCGCAAGTACACGTTGGCCAAAGCGGTCTGACGGGAGGATTTTATGGCAGCTCATCCCATTATCGAAGCTGAACCGTTGGTCGACGCCCGGCATCCGCTGATCGCGGAAGGTCCGGTAACGGCGGTCTATGTGTGGCAATACCCGCTGCGCCTGGTCCACTGGGGCCTGGTGCTCTCGATTGGAGTCCTTTCGTTCACCGGCTACTACATCCACGATCCCTTCATCGTGGGACAGGTGAATCGGCCCTTCCTGATGGGTTGGTTCCGTTTCGTCCACGAATCGTTCGGAATGCTCTTAGCGGCGTTATTGGCGGTGCGTTTCTACCTGTTCTTCCAGGGAAATCGCTGGGAGGGCTGGCGGCAATATGTGCCTCTGCATGCCGCGCAGTGGAAGGAAATGCTGAATGTGATGAAGTTTTACGCATTCATCACGCCCAAGGCGGTCTCAAAGATTGGCCATAACGCGATGGCCGCGGCTTCCTACATCGGACTCTACGCGTTAGTCCTGGTGGAGATCGTAACCGGGCTGGTCATGTTCAATTGGCTACGGCACAGCGCGATTCTCGCGCCGCTGGTTGGATGGATTCCCAGGGTGGTCAGTCTCCCGAACCTCAGACTGATTCATTTCTTCCTGATGTTCGTGTTCATCTCCTTTGGGGTCTTCCATGTGCATCTGGCCATGCTGATTTCGCGCGAAGAAAAGAAGGGCCTGATGGACAGCATTTTCATCGGCTACAAAGTCATTCCCACAGCCGAGCTCGAAGATGAAGAACGGAAAGCGGCGGCGGAGAAGGCATGACGGCATTCTCCCAATCCGCGGTTGCTGTGCTCGGCCTGGGCAATCTCGTGCACAGCGACGACGGGGTGGGAGTCCATGCGATTCACCAACTGCAGACCGATGCCCGAGTTCCAGCCGGGGTGGTTTTACTCGACGGGGGGACCCAGGGATTGAGCCTCATTCCTCACATCTCCGGGTTTCCCCGGCTCCTGGTGATCGATGCAGTCGACGTCGGAGAAGCGCCGGGGACCGTCGTGCGCTTCGAGGGGAAGGCCCTCGACGGGCTTCCCGGCAAGGCCACGGTGCATCAACTGGGCTTTGCCGATCTGATGATCACCATGAAGCTACTGGGAGACGCGCCTGAAGAAGTGGTCGTTTTAGGAGTGCAACCAGTGTCGACCGAATGGAGCGCGGAGCTGACTCCGCGGGTGCGGGACGCGATGCCGCCATTGCTCGACCTGGTTATCGCGCAGTTGCAGTCGTGGGGCGCGGCCGAAAGAGGAGGTACTTTATGAGTTTCGAAATTCCAGGCAAGATCGTAGAAGAGTATACGGTTCGAAAAAACCGTCTGGGGTTGGTGCAGTTCGGCGACACCTGCCGGCCGATTTTTCTGGACCTGGTTCCTGACGCGCATGTAGGCGACTATGTCCGGGTTCACGTCGGCTTCGCCACTGAACGGGTCAGCGCGGAGCTAGCGCAGCGCGCGATTGAGCAGCTCGAGCATGAGCAACTGAATGGCAACGGTACTCTCAGAAACGTAGAGCGGGCTCTCGAAGCCGATGAGGCCCTGCCGGAAACCGTGCGGCGCTCAAAGCCCCGGTGACCCAACCAAGGAGATCCCTATGATTCCTGACGAATTCGTGAAGATGACTCAAACCTACCGGGTATTGAGCGAACTCGAGCCCGAGCAACTGCGCAAGCTGCTCCCCATTGCGGAAGATAAACAATTCAGGAGTGGGCAGGTCATCTTCCGCGAAGGGGACCAATCGTCCTTCTTTCATTTGATCGTTTCCGGCGAGGTGGCGCTCGAGGAAACCGCAGGCTCCAAGCCGGTCCTGGTACAGACCCTGCATCCGGGCGAAGCGATGGGATGGTCCGCGCTCGCGAGCGATTCCCGCACCCATTTTCAGGCGCGCGCACTCTCGCCGGTATCGACCATCGCGTTTTCGAGCGCGCGGATCCGGGAAGCTTGTGAGCGGGATACTGGAATGGGATTTGCGCTGATGAAGAAGCTCCTCGACGTGGTCACCGAGCGCCTGGATGCCACCCGCATGCAGTTAGCAGGACGGAATGGGGACCTCCAATCTACGCAAGCGAATTGAAATTCAGGGAGTAGTGCAAGGCGTAGGATTCCGGCCTTTTGTCTATCGCGCGGCCAAGACTTCCGGGGTGCATGGCTATGTGCTGAACTGCTCCGCGGGAGTCGTGATCGAGGCCGAGGGTGACCGACCCGCGATCGGGCGGTTCCTCACGACGCTCCACGCCGAATTGCCGCCGCTCGCGCGGATCGACGAAATGCGTATCGCGGACCTCGCTCCGAATGGCGAGCCGAGTTTCGTGATTCGCGAAAGCGTCGCGGCCGCCGGGAAGTTCGCGCTGGTCCCTCCGGATATCGCCACTTGTCCGGATTGTACCCGCGAATTCAGAAACCCGGGCGACCGGCGTTACCGCTATCCCTTCACCAACTGCACCAATTGCGGGCCGCGCTATACCATCATCCGCGACGTTCCCTATGACCGCGCCAAGACCACGATGGAGCCCTTCCGGATGTGCCCGCGATGCCAGGCCGAATACGAAGATCCCGGTAACCGCAGGTTTCACGCAGAGCCAAACGCTTGTGCGGATTGCGGGCCGTCGTTAGCGCTTCTTTCCGGAGCGGAGCTGGCCTGCGGCGCTCTGCCGCGTTTCGGACACGACAGTCAGACCATTCTCGCGCAAGCACGAAGCCTGCTGGCAGCGGGAGAAATCCTGGCCATTCGAGGCTTGGGAGGCTTTCATCTGGCCTGCGACGCCGCGAGCGATCGCGCCGTGGGACTCCTGCGCGAGCGCAAGCGGCGCAGTGGAAAGGGGTTCGCGATCATGGCTCGGGATCTCGCCACGGCCGAGCGGCTGTGCGTCATGACCGGCGCGGATCGAGAATTGCTGCTTAGCGCCCGCCGTCCGATCGTGCTGATGCGCCGCCAGTCAAGTGCCTCGGTCTCCAGGCACGTCGCGCCTGGGACCGCGAATCTGGGCGTCATGCTGCCGTACACGCCGCTACATCATCTGTTGTTCGAGGACTCGCCTGGCTATGAGGCGTTGGTGATGACTAGCGGAAACCTGAGCGAGGAGCCGATCGTCAGCCGCAATGAAGATGCCTGGCCTCGTCTGGGAGGGCTCGCGGATAACTTCCTGTTGCACAACCGCGAGATACAGACGCGCGTGGACGACTCGGTGGTCCAGACGTTCGAAGGACGAGAGTATCCCGTCAGACGATCGCGCGGCTATGCCCCCGAGCCCATCGATCTGGGAATGCCGGTGCGCGAGATTCTGGCGTGTGGCGGCGAACTCAAGAATACGTTGTGTCTGACCAAGGACCACTATGCGATCGTGAGCCAGCACATCGGCGATCTCGAGAATTTGGAGACAATGGATTTATTCCGTGAGACGCTCGTTCACCTGCAGCGCTTCTTTCGCGTGTCGCCTGCGGCCGTGGCCCATGATCTGCACCCGAACTATATGAGCACGCGATTCGCGCTTGAAGAGTCCGGCTTGCGTACGATTGGTGTGCAACACCATCATGCGCACATCGCCAGTTGCATGGCCGACAACGGGTTGCGCGGGCGGGTCATCGGGGTTGCACTGGACGGAACCGGGTACGGCACGGATGGAAAGATCTGGGGCGGCGAATTCCTGGTCTGCGGTTTCGACGGATTCGAGCGCCGCGGCCACTTGCGCTACATTCCGCTAGCCGGAGGGGACCGCGCCATCCGCCAGCCCTGGCGCAGCGCACTCGCGTATTTGCAGGCGTCGTTCGGAACTGAGGCACCCTCGCTGAAGCTGCCGTTGTTCGAAGAGATTCCGCGAAGCAATATCGCACTAGTAGAAAAGATGATCGCGCGAGGGATTCAAACTGTGGACACGTCCTCCTGCGGACGTCTGTTCGACGCGGTTGCTTCCATTCTGGGCATCCGGCACGAGACCACTTACGAAGGTCAAGCGGCGATCGAGCTGGAGATGGCAGCCACGTCCGGTGACGGAACGTATCCGTTCAAGCTAACCAATGCAAGCCCGTTTCAAGTGGACCTTAGCCCGATGATTGCCGAGCTGACCCGAGACACTCTGGCCGGTGTTCCGGTTGGCGTAATCTCTGCGCGCTTCCATCGCACGATGTCACAGGTAGTGCTCGATTCCTGCCTGCGGACGCGCGTAACCGACGGATTGAATCGGGTCTGTCTGAGCGGCGGAACTTTTCAAAATCTACGGCTGCTCGGTCTCGCCGTGGAAGCATTGCGCGGGCGCGGATTTGAAGTATTTGTCCATCACCGGGTTCCCACTAATGACGGCGGTATTTCGCTGGGACAGGCGCTGATCGCCAATTCCGTACTGGAGACGGAGGCTCGAGTTCAATGACCCCGTCCGAAACGCGTGAAAGGCAGCTCGAACGCGTAATGTCCCGATATCACTATTCGGGCAGCGCGCTGATCGAGGTGCTTCACGCCGCGCAGCAGCTTTACGGGTACTTGGGCAAGCCGTTGTTGAATACCATTGCGCACAAGTTGAGGCTCCCGCCCAGTAAGGTCCTGGGCGTCGCTACTTTTTACCATCTCTTTCGGTTCACGCCGCCGCACGAGCACACTGCGGTGGTGTGTTTAGGCACGGCGTGCTACGCCGCGGGCGGTACGGAACTCATGAGCGTGCTCGAGCGGCGCTGCAATGCACGTGAATGGAGCATTAACGCCGGGCGCTGCGTGGGGTCGTGCGGACTCGCGCCGGTAGTCATCTGCGATGGTCAGGCGCTCGCTCGCGTAACGCCCGCCGAGCTCGAAAAGCAGATAGGAGATACGCCCAGCGCATGACCGGAGAAATTCTATCGGTTCTTCGGAATGCCGAGCAGAAACGCCAAGCCGCGCTCGAGGATCGGATTCTCTGCTGTACGGTCGCGGGCTGCCTTTCGGGCGGCGCCGAACGCGTCCGCGGCTCGATCCACAAAGAGATCGAGGCTCGGGGCAGGTCCGGAAAGGTCGAAGTTTGCGGGACCGGATGTCTCGGGCTGTGCAGCCAAGGGCCGTTAGTACGCAGCTCAGCGGCGGACGCCGTTTTCACTAACGTGACGCCCGAGGATGCCGCCGGACTGGTCAGTGGAGATCTAAGCAAGCTTGAGGACCGCGCCCTGCGAGCCGGACATCCTTTTTATGCCGGCCAGAAACGAATCATTCTGGCCAACTCGGGCCGTGTCGATCCGGAGCGCTTTTCCGATTACGTCGCGATGGGCGGGTATGAATCATTATTGCGGGCGGCAACGGAGATGGCTCCCGAGGAGATCATCGGCGAAGTCAAGAAGAGCCGACTCCGAGGCCGGGGCGGCGCGGGTTATCCCGCGGGCCTGAAGTGGGAACTGGTGGCGCGCCAGCCTTCTCCGACCAAGTACGTGGTCTGTAATGCCGACGAAGGCGATCCCGGTGCGTTCATGAACCGCAGTGTCCTCGAGGGCGATCCGCACCGCGTACTCGAAGGGATGGCGATCGCCGGCCGCGCGGTGGGCGCGCAACAAGGCTACATTTACGCCCGAGGAGAGTCGCCCCTGGCGATCGCCCGTCTGCGGACTGCGCTCGAGCAAGCGCAACGCGAAGGCCTGTTGGGCGGGCGCATGTTCGATAGCAATTACCAGTTCCGCATCGATCTGCGGATCGGGGCGGGCGCGTACGTCTGTGGTGAAGAAACGGCGCTGCTGGCTTCGATTGAAGGCAAGCGCGGGCAGCCCGTGCCTCGGCCTCCCTATCCTCCCGAGAGTGGACTGTGGGGAAACCCTACCCTCATCAACAACGTCGAGACGTTCGCCAATATTCCGACTATTCTCGAAATGGGCGGAGAGGCGTTTGCCTCGATCGGCGCCAGGAACAGTCCGGGTACGAAGATCTTTGCACTCGCAGGACGAGTGGTGCGCGCGGGCTTGGTCGAGGTTCCGATTGGTACTTCGCTCCGTACGATCCTTTACGAACTGGGTGGCGGAGTTCCGCCGGGTTACGAATTCAAGGCGGCGCAAACCGGTGGGCCAGCGGGCGGCTGCATCCCGAGCCAATACCTAGACCTTCCGATGGATTATGACTCGCTGACGAGCATTGGAACCATGATGGGCTCCGGCGGATTGATTGTGCTGGACACCTCCTCGTGTATGGTGGATCTCGCCCGCTTCTTCATGGAATTTTGCATGGACGAGTCTTGCGGGAAGTGTATCCCGTGCCGCGCCGGTACGGTTCAAATGCACGATATCTTGTCGCGTATGACGCGCGGAGAAGGCGTCGAGGGCGATTTTGCGATGCTCGAACAACTGTGTGGGCTGCTGACGGAGACCAGCCTGTGCGGCCTCGGCCTCGCGGCGCCGAATCCGGTGATCAGCACCTTGCGTCATTTCCGGCGGGAGTACGAGGCGCACGTGCGGGAGCGCCGTTGTCCAGCCGGACATTGTGATATTCCGGCTCGGATACAGGAAGCCGCGGAGGCGATCGCATGAGCGTCCGAACTCTCGAAGTCGACGGCAAAACCATCACGGCGCTCGAGGGTCAGACCATCTTCGCCGCGGCGTGGGAAAGCGGAGTCAAGATTCCGAGGCTGTGTCATTTGGGCGGCCTTTCCGACGTCGGCGCCTGCCGTTTATGCCTGGTCGAAGTGGAAGGGCAGAAGAAGCTGCAGGCTTCCTGCCTGACCAAAGTGGCCGAGGATATGGTGGTTCGCACCAACACCCCGCGTCTTCAGGCGCACCGCAAACTTCTGCTGGAACTTCTGTTTGCCGAGCGCAACCATATCTGCTCGGTGTGCGTGTTGAACGGAGCTTGCGAACTGCAAGATCTGGCAGCCGAGCTCGGCGTGGATCATATCCGGCTGCGTCCGCAGCAGCCGCATCTCAACGTGGACTTGAGTCATGACCGCTTTGGTCTGGATCATAATCGTTGCATTCTGTGTACCCGGTGCGTGCGGGTGTGCGATGAGGTGGAAGGCGCGCATACCTGGGATGTGGCAGGGCGGGGCAGGAACTCGCGAGTGATTACCGACATGGGCGAGCCCTGGGGCGATTCCGATACCTGCACGGGTTGTGGAAAGTGCATTCAAGTATGCCCCACCGGCGCACTCTTCTTGAAAGGCAAGACCGTCGCCGAAATGCGCAAGGACCGGAGCTTCCTCAAATACATCACCACCGCGCGCGAGAAGAAGTTGTGGATCGCATGAAGCCGAGACTCGCCACGGTATGGCTGGGAGGATGTTCGGGTTGCCACATGTCCTTCCTGGACTTGGATGAGCGGCTCATCGAACTCGCCGGACTGGTCGACATCTGTTATTCGCCCATCGCCGACATCAAGGAATTTCCGGAAGTGGACATTGCGCTTGTCGAGGGCGCGGTGGCCAACGAAGACCACTTGCGGGAAATCCGGCGAATTCGGAAGAACAGCAAAACCCTGATTGCCTTCGGCGATTGCGCTGTGACCGGGAACGTGACCGCCATGCGCAATCTGTTTGCGCTCGACGATGTACTGAATCGGGCCTACAGGGAAAACTCCGCAATTGTCTGCGGGGTGCCTACCGGAGCCGCCGGAACCACGGGTGATGGCATCATTCCCAGATTGCTCGATCGCGTTTTGCGCATCCAGGATGTGGTTCCGGTGGATCACTTTCTCCCCGGCTGCCCGCCTTCCGCGGATGTCATCCACGGATTCTTATCCGACCTGCTGGCGGGTCGCGCTCCGGAAACACGGGGCAGGAAGTTCGGAGCATGAGCCGCCGCATCCTTATTCAACCGGTCACGCGCATCGAAGGTCACGCCAAGATTTCCATTCAGCTCGATGATTCGGGCCGGGTCCAATCCGCACGGTTCCACGTCACGGAGTTCCGCGGCTTCGAGAAGCTGTGCGAGGGCCGTCCCTTCCAGGAGATGCCCGGATTGATGTCCCGGGTTTGCGGCATCTGCCCGGTGAGCCATGTCCTGGCCAGTTCCAAGGCGGGGGACATGCTGTTGGGCGTGGAGATTCCCCCCGCTGCGCAGCAGCAGCGCCGGCTGTTGAACTACGCGCAGATCCTGCAATCGCACGCTCTCAGCTTCTTTCACCTCTCTTCGCCGGATCTGCTGCTCGGCATGGATTCGCCGCCGGCGGAACGGAATATTTTCGGTCTGCTCAAAAGCGACGCCGACTTTCTCCGGCGCGGAATTCGCCTGCGCCAGTTCGGCCAGCGCGTGATTGAGCTGGTTGGTGGAAAAAAGATTCACCCCGGCTGGAGCGGTCCTGGAGGCGTGCATCGGCAATTCACCATCGCGCAACGCGATGAAATTCTCGGCTGGATTCCGGAGGCGGTCGAATCGGTCACTGTCGCGCTCGGGCGCTTAAAAGGACTGCTGGATTCGTTGCGTCCCGAAATTGAAAATATGGGGAATTTCCCATCGCTATTCCTGGGCACGGTGAACGCCAATGGCGGCCTCGAATTCTATGACGGTCTCATCCGCATCGTGGATGGCAGAGGAAACTCCATCGCGGACGGGCTGGACCCAAATCGATACTTCACTTACCTGAGCGAGGCCAGCGAAGATTACTCATTCGTGAAATTTCCGTTCTACCAGCCTTTCGGATACCCTCAAGGACACTATCGAGTGGGCCCTTTGGCGAGGCTCAACGTCGCAAAATTCGCCGGAACAGCCGGCGCCGACCGCGAAATGCGGGAGTTCAAGCAACGTGGCGATGGCGCGGTGTGTGAGTCCTTCCACTACCATCTCGCGCGACTGATCGAGATGCTGCATTGTGTCGAGCGAATGGAAGAATTGATGGCCGACGTCGACCTGTTCGATGAAAACATCCAGGCCAAGGCGTCGCTCAACCGGCGGGAAGGCATCGGATCGTGCGAGGCCCCTCGAGGCACTCTTTTTCACCATTATTGGGTCGATGACGACGGGCTCATGACCAAGGCCAATCTGCTGATCGCCACGGCGCAGAATAATCAAGCCATGAATCTGGCCGTGGATCAAGCCGCTCGGCACTTCCTGAAGCCCGCGCCCGATGGCTGCGAGCCGGAAGAAGGCATGCTCAACCGGCTGGAGGCGGCGATTCGTTGCTATGACCCGTGCTTATCCTGTTCCACTCACGCGCTGGGGCAAATGCCACTGATGGTGCACGTCTATGGACCTGGCGGGGTTCTCTTGCGGCAGATCGCTCGAGGAGTGTGATGCTTGAGGATCTTAATCCTTAGCGTGGGAAATCGTCTGCGTCGCGACGACGGTGTTGCGCACTACGTCGTTAATCTTCTCAAACGCACTACCGGCGTCCAGACGCGCGCAGTGTTCCAACTCACGCCCGACCTCGCTCAGGAAATTGCGGATTTCGATGCGATTCTGTTTATCGACGCCGATGCATCCGCGGCCGCAGTCAGTCTCGAACGGTTGGAGCCGTCGATGGCGCACGCTCCCACGCTCACGCATGTCTCGCAACCCGCCGAGGTGGTCGAGTTATCTCGAGTTCTCTTCGGCTTCAATGGAAAAGCCTACCTATGCCGCATCCCGGTAGAAGATTTGTCGGCCGGCGAAGGGTTGAGCCTTCGAGCGGCCGCGTTTAGCGAGGTTGCCTTGAGCCGGATCGAAGAGTTTGTCGCTCAAGTTGAATGCGCCGCGACCGCGTGAAGGGAAAGCTGGGCAGTTCGGACTGGCGGGAGCTTGGTAGCTCCCGCCAACCGAGGGAGGTATTGCTTTCACTCACTCAACCAGGAAGGACCGCCCTTTAAACTAAAGCAGGAAGTCCTCCCAAATTGACTTAGTTCTTCGCGCCGGATAGCCCGGTAGTGGCGCAAGAAGGGCAGATACCATAACCAGTACCTTCGGTCTGAACGAAGCCGCATGTCGTAACCAGGGCATTCAGCTCGGATGCACTGAGCATTTCCTTCTTGTAATCGACAGAGACAACGTTATATCCCGTGGGGGCTGTCGGCTCGAGAGTCGTACCCCAAGCAATCAATCCGCCCGCCAGGTAGCCGGTTTGACCCGCGGTATAGGTGGGGAAGGTTGCCGTCGGGTTCATTGTGGTCGTGGTAGAAAGAGCAACCCCCGACGCATTGCAATTCATAAAAGCCCCGGCGATGGTCGTTCCCGGCTGGGTCGCCAGGAGCTTGATGATGATCGAGGTTGGGATTGCCGGAGTGAGCGTGTTCAGGGTCAGAGTGGTCAAGGGAATCGAGTTCAGACCATTAGGCGTGATTAGGCAAGAGCAGCACGAGATTTCTTCTTCCTGCGGATCGAAGATGTAGACGTTTGCACAAATGTTTCCGGAGGTGGGTGGCGTGGCGTTAATGAAGCCACCCTGCCATCCGGAGTTGGACATATTCAGGACCGATTCCCCGATGTTGAGGTTGGCGGCATAGCCGATTTGGAATGCATCGGTTGGCGAAAAGCTTGGTCCAAGCTGCGCGAAGGCGACCGCCGAAGCAGCCAGGGTACCGAGAATCAAAGTGAAACGAGAGTTCATTCAGCAACTCCTCCGTTGAAAGGGTACCCTGGAGCCTATCCCAGTACAATTCTCCAAATGGTCTAGTACAAACGCATTAGTACGGTACCCACTGTAAGCCCCGCGCTCTGGCTCTTAGTGGCTGATTTTGCACCCTGTTACGGGAAGCTCCCGATGCCGCGAACTAACCTTTTTGGCTTACTTCAGGGAGGGGGTTCCAGTACCCGAATCGCAAGATTTCCTCAAGAAATCGTCACTTTAGCTCAGAGGAGAAGATGGGGCGAACCGATATCTGGCGGACTAGCCCTCTGCGCTTAGTCAAACTAGCGCGAACTTGTTGTAGTACGGAACTTCCCGTCCAATTCAAATCATCGAGCGGTACTCGCGTTTTTTCGTACCGGTATACTGGTATTGCTCCCCCGGGATTGGACGACTTCTATGCCCGCGCCTTTTGTCCATCTGCATTGCCACACGGATTATTCGCTGCTCGACGGCGCATGCGAAATCTCGCAGTTGATGGACCTTGCGGTCGAACAGAAGATGCCCGCCGTGGCCATGACCGACCACGGCAACCTTTTTGGCGCGGTCGAGTTCTACAACAAAGCCAAAGAAAAAGGCGTTCATCCAGTCATCGGCTGCGAAGTGTACGTCGCGCAGCAGGGGCAATCGGTTAAGAACGATTCAAACCGCTACAACCATCTGGTCCTGCTCTGCGAGAACCAGGAAGGTTACAGCAACCTGATCCAGCTCGTCTCGACTGGTTACCTGGACGGTTTCTACTACAAGCCGCGCATCGATAAGGATCTGCTTTCACGCCAGTCGAAGGGTCTGATCGCGCTCTCGGCTTGTCTTCGCGGCGACATCAATGAAACCCTGCTCGCGGATCGCTACGACGACGCTCGCCGCCTCGCCTACGAATACACAGATCTGTTCGGCGCGAAGAATTTCTTTCTCGAGTTGCAGGACCACGGCCTCGAACCGGACCGGCGCGTTCTTCCGCTGATCCATCGCCTCTCGGGCGATACCGGCATTCCGCTGGTGGTCACCAACGATTCGCATTACTTGCGGCAGGATGATGCGCGGGCGCATGAGATTCTGCTCTGCATCCAGACCGGCAAAACGATGTCGGACCCGAATCGCATGCGGTTCGAACAGCCGGCATTCTACCTGAAGACCCGCGAAGAAATGATGGGTCTCTTCGGGGAAGTAGAACACGCGCTCGATCGCACCTATGACATCGCGCAACGTTGCCACGTGAAGCTCGCGCCGGTGGAAGAGCCTTTCCCGAAATTTGGCGTTCCGGCGGAGCATTCCACCGACAGCTATTTTGAGTACGTCGCGCGGCAGGGTTTCGAGAAGCGCCGCGGACGGCTCGAAGTCCTGGCCGCACAAGGGCGTCTGAAGCACGATCTCTCCGAGTACGCCGAGCGTTTGGATCGCGAAATCCGAACCATCCAGGAGATGAAGTTCTCGGGCTATTTCCTGATCGTCTGGGATTTCATTCGCTTCGCCAAACAACGCTCCATCCCGGTTGGTCCAGGCCGCGGATCCGCCGCGGGCAGCTTAGTCAGTTACGCGATGGAGATCACGGACATCGATCCGCTCGAGTATGGGCTCCTGTTTGAGCGCTTCCTCAACCCGGAGCGCATCACGATGCCCGATATTGACATTGACTTCTGTACGCGCGGGCGTGGAGAAGTGATCCAGTACGTGACGGAGAAGTACGGGCGGGAACAGGTGGCCCAAATCATCACGTTCGGAACGCTCGGCGCGCGCGCGGCTATCAAAGACGTCGGCCGTGTTCTCGACAACAGTTTCGCCGACGTTGATCGCATCAGCAAGCTGATCCCCTCGATGCCGCTCAACATCAAGCTCAAAGAAGCGCGGAAGATGGAGCCGCAACTAGACGAGTTGGCGCGCAGGGATCCGCGCGTGAAGGAAGTCCTCGAAGTAGCGGAAAAGCTGGAGGGCATGTCGCGCAACGCCTCTGTGCATGCCGCAGGCGTGGTCATATCGCCCGTGCCGCTCAAAGAGCTCGTCCCGTTGTACAAGACGAACAAGGACGAAATTGTCACGCAGTACGACATGGTTGGCCTGGAAAAGCTGTCGCTGCTCAAGATGGATTTCCTTGGCCTGACCACGCTCACCATCATCGATGACGCGCTCAAGCTGATCCAAAAACATCGCGGCGAGACCTTGCAGATCGAAGAGCTCCCGCTCGACGACAAGAAGACCTACGAATCGGTCTTTCATAAGGGCTACACCAGCGGCGTGTTCCAGTTTGAATCCCCTGGGATGCGCGATATTCTGCGGCGCTACCAGCCGGATCGCGTCGGCGACCTATGCGCGTTGAACGCGTTGTATCGCCCCGGCCCCATGGGCATGATCGACGACTTTATCGATCGCAAGCACGGCCGCAAAGAAGTCGTCTACGACCTGCCCGAAATGAAGGAGATCCTGGAAGAGACCTACGGCGTGATGGTCTACCAGGAGCAGGTGATGCAAATCTCGAATCGCCTGGCTGGGTATTCGCTAGGCGAAGCCGACCTGCTCCGCCGCGCGATGGGAAAGAAGAAAGTCGAGGAAATGGCCAAGCAGCGCGAGCGATTTGTCGCCGGCGCCAAGGCCAAGGGTCACCCGCCCCGTAAAATCGAAAAGATCTTCGATCTGATGGAAAAGTTCGCGGGCTACGGATTCAACAAATCGCACTCGGCGGCCTATGCTTATCTCGCCTTTGTAACCGCGTATCTGAAGGCGCACTATCCGCTGGAATTCATGTCCGCGCTGCTGACTTCGGAAATCAGCAATTCCGACAAAGTGGTGAAGTACATCAACGAGTGCCGCGAAATGGGAATCCCGGTGCTCGCGCCGGATGTAAATTCCAGCGGCAAGGATTTCACGCCCGACGGCGAGGGCATCCGCATGGGGCT
>JBEKBK010000092.1:0-20109 GCA_050015435.1 Bryobacteraceae bacterium | reverse complement strand
CGCAGGTCAGCAAGCGGTCTTCGCCGTACTGATGGATGCGTGGGGCGGGTACTCGCAACGATGGCAAGTAGTGCTCTTCAGTACCACGATGTTAGTATCTGCGTCTGGGCCCGATCGTGGTAATTAAAAAGCCTTCGATTTCGTGATGGTTTCCCATTCCATATCCGGCATATTGTGCATAGCGGATCGGTGAAAGCCGGCGCACTTACAAAAGGAGAACACTTATGTTTCACAAGCAAACGCTTCTCGGTCTGGTGGGTGGGGTCATTTTGATTTCACTTCCGGCATTTTCGCAGGAAGAAGGTCTTAATAGGAACGAATTCACCGTCCAGGCTCTTGGTAGCTTCGTTAAGAGCACCACGAACAACGGCGTCGATCAGAGCGCGACCAACAGCGGCGGGGTGTTGGGCACGTACCGCTTCTTATTCAACCGCTACAATGGCGTGGAAGCGAATTACGGCTATTCCCTCAACACGCAGACCTACGGCTTATCGAGCGGTTCAATTGGGGTGAAGTCGTATTCGCACGAAGCCTCGGCTGCCTACGTTTTTCGATATCCTCTGAAGCACTGGACTCCGTTCGTCCTGGCCGGCGCCGGTGCCCTGGTGTTTGATCCCGATACGGCCGGCATCGGCTCACAAACTCGCGCCTCGTTCGTATATGGCGGCGGCGCGGATTTCAGCCTGTCAAAACATGTATATATCCGCGCGGAGTATCGGGGGTTTGTTTACAACTCACCGACCTACGATATTTCCGGTCTTGCAGGTACCAATCGCATTACGCACCGCGCGGAACCGTCCATTGGGTTTGGCTACCGTTTCTGAAGTATTAAGAACGCACTGCTTGAAGCGAGATACATCTCCAGAGCGCGCCTGTTCGGGCCTCGTCCGAGACGTCCTCGCTTCAGCTGTCTCATAGTTGAATAATTCCACGGCGCACGGCAATCGCAATCGCCTGCGTGCGGTCTTGAGCGCCGAGCTTATCCATGATGTGTTTGATGTGTACCTTGACCGTCTCCTCGGAGATGAAGAGGAGATCGGCGATGTCCCGATTCCGGTTGCCGCCGGCGATCTTCCGTAGCACTTCAACTTCGCGCGTGGTGAGATCTTCGTCGCTCAGATGCTCGGCAAGGTGCGCCGCCAACTCGGCCGGCACACGCTTTTTGCCGGCGTGCACCTGGCGGATCACATCCACCAGTTCGTTGGGCGGCATGCTCTTGAGGAGGTACCCGCGAGCGCCTGCCTCAAGCGCCCTTTGAATCTCGACATCGCCTTCAAAAGTGGTGAGCATAATGATGCGCGCCTCGGGGAACTCCGCCCGGATCGCGATCATCGCGTCGATGCCGCTTAGATCCGGAAGTCTGAGATCCATGAGGGTAACGTCCGGTTCGTGGTCCCGGTATTGTTGAATGCCTTCGGTGCCGGTCGCTGCCTGGGATACCATCAGCATGTCCGGCTGAATGTTGATGATGGTGGCAATCCCTTCCCGAAGGAGTGGGTGGTCATCGACGCTGAGGATTCGGATGCGAGCCTGTTCGTTCATTCGCCTTTCCCATTCTTGCCTTTCGACTTTTCACTTGTAGCATTGCGTGAATTTTGGAGTGTGCCGAACCATCTCATTCTTCGATGGGATTGGCCGACAAATGCAACGTGGCTTGGGACCGATAGTTCGATCTCGGTGCCGACAGTGGCGTTACTAAAAACGTGAAATCGCGCGCCAATACGATCCGCCCTCTCACGCATGCCCACCAGACCCCAGTGCCCATCGGTCCCCGTACTGATTAGTTTAGGGTCGATCCCGCAACCGTCGTCGCGCACAAACACACGAAGCTGGGTGGAAGAATACTTCAGTTCGATCTCGATGCTTTTCGCCCGTGCGTGGCGAAACGCGTTGAGAAGGGCTTCCCGTCCGATACGATACACTTCATCCCGGAGCACGGGGTGCAAGGGCCTCCGCTCGCCTTCAACGATGACGCGAAACGCGACTTGGTCGGCAAGCAGTTCGTCCTGTATCCGCGCGAACGCCTGTTCAAGGTCAAAAGAGGCGGTCTGAGCAGACCGCAGACCGCGCACCGCGTTGCGTCCTTCTTCAATCACCTGCCCCATCAGTTGAAGAGCCCGGGTCAACGTCGGCTTCGCCGGCGAATCCGAAGCCAACCTGTCCGCCGCCACGTGGACCTGCATGGAGGCGCTGAGAAATCCCTGTAGCAACGTATCGTGAAGCTCCTGTGCGATGCGTGTTCTTTCCGCGAGACGCTCTTCGAAACTCCCGCGGAGCCGTTTGGTCACCTGGTGCAACCTGAATCTATAGAGAGCCAGGACCGCCATCCCGAACGCCATGACGACGCCCATGCGGAACCACCAGGTTTGCCAGAATAGCGGATCGACCTCGAACCCTACAGTAGCTTCATTACTGCTCCACACCCCGTCCGGATTGCTCGCGATCACGCGAAATCGATAGGAACCCGGCGACAAGTTCGTGTAAACGGCTTCCCGGGTCGCGACCGGCTCACTCCAGCCATGGTCAAATCCGTCGAGCTGGTAACGGAAGCGAACCCGCTCAGGAACGGAAAGGCTCAGACCGACGTAGCCGAACGTGATCCGCTTGCGCCCCCCTTTAATACGAACGGTGCCCTGCAGGTCGAGCGGGCTGCCATCCGCTGAAATCGTTTGCACATTGGCGATCGCGGGAGCGGAGCCGCTCGTCAGCCGGACGGGATCGACTGCGGAAATTCCACGATTCAAAGAGAACCAGATTCGCCCGGATGGATCCGGGAAGACGGACTGATGCCGCTTCACGCCTTCGACGCCACGCAGGCCGTCTGTGAGGCCAAAATCCCGGATATCCGCCTGAGACACTGTGCCTTGCAATAATTTGTCGCGTCTCACGCGCAGAACATGATTTGAGGTAGCGATCCAGAGCCATCCATATTTGTCTTCCGCCAGACCCAATACCTGTTCCCGCAAAGATGCGGGCACTGCTCCAGGGACTCGAAATCCGTCCAAACCGCCGAACGCCAGACCGACCGTGGTTCCGGCCCACAGAACACCATTCAAATCTTGAAAAAGACAATTGACATTCTCCGAGGGCAAGCCATCCTTACGCGTGTAGACTTGCCAGCGGTCTTTCGAGAGCGCGCTCAAGCCGCCTGGCGTCGCAAACCACATCGTTCCATCGGAGCCTTCGAGAATCGAGGCTACGGTGTTCGCAGCCAGCCCATTCGCAATCGTATAGGTTGTGAATTTTCCACCGCTGAACTTGCTCACGCCTCCACTCAGCGTTCCGGCCCATACACTTCCGTCGCGGGTTTCATAAACCGAATAGACGCTGTCTTGAGCAAGCCCGTCTGCATGGGTATAGGTCTTAGCAGTGACTGAACCACGTTCAAAACGCAATTGGGTCAGTCCTCCGTGCTGCCTCCCGAGCCATAGATCACTGTCTTTGCCCGCGATCGAGTAGACCACGTCCTGGTCCAAATGGGCGGTATTGATGCGTCCGTGCTGCCCGTTTTTTACCCACCACAGCCCACCATCGACGGGAGCGAACCACATGCGATTTTCCGAATCCACGAAAACCGGGTTGTTGCCGTCGGTCGGCAAGCCTTCCGGAAGAGAATACGTCACAAACGTGCTGTCGCGGAGGCGTTCGAGCCCGCTCGCGCCCCCAATCCACAGGTTCCCTTCGCGATCTTCAAATAAGGCTGTGATGGCCACGCGTGAAACGCCGGGGCTCTCATTTAATGAAGCGACGCCCTGAGAGTTGAACCGCAGCAGCCCGTGGGAGTCCGTACCTACCCAGATGTTTCCGTCGCGGTCCCTGGTCATTGACAAAGCCTGGAAATGTCCCAGAGATGCCGGAATTTCCGTCGTGGTCAGTTCACTTCCATTCCAGCGCGCGATGCCATTGTCTGTTCCGATCCACAGATTCCGGCCGCCGTCGGCAAGCAAAGAATTGACCTTCAGATCCGGTAGACCGTTCCTGATCGAGGACGTCTTACCGTCGCGGATATGAAAGACGCCCGCGTCGCGCGTCCCGATCCAGACATCACCTTCCGTTGTCTGAGCCAGAGAAGTCACGGGGGATCGGGGTAGATCTCTCGCGGGAGCGAGCATTTGAAAGCCGCCGCCATGGAAGTTGAACGCGCCGTGCTCCATCTGCCAAACCAGAAGTTCCCCATGAACTGCCCGGCTCATCGCTGAAATATCCGTATATGGCCCGGGTTCGGAAGAATGATTTTCGAATACGCCGTTGCAGTAACGTAAAATCGACAAGTCTTCGAGCCGCAGCCACAAGCAGCCGTCATTGTCCGCCGTTAGCCCAAGAACACTGTTAACGGTAAAGACTCCCGAATCGTCCTTGACCAGGCGAAAGTTCAACCCATCGAAACGGACCAGCCCGGCCTCGGTTCCGATCCACAGGTAACCGTCGGGGGTCTGAGTGATCGCATAGACGGGTCCCCGGGGAAATCCCTGTTCAGTCCCCCACCGTTCGCGGACATACTGCGAAAGGGCCCGGTTTGGATCGAGAGCGTACGCGGGCTTGATCAGAGTAACGATCAGAAAGGCCCCCGCCAGCAGGGGCAGCCAACGGTCAAGGGCAGGTGGGTCACGGAAGGAATTCGAACTTCTCAATGATGACCTCGGCGCCTTTCTGCATCGGGTTGCGCGGGTTTTCGAAGACGTATAAATTCATGTGAATTCTCTCGTTTCCGAGCGACGGAACTCCGGACGTGAAAACATGTTCGGCAACGACGTCCTTACCCACGTTCGAAGAGGAACCGCGGAACGTCTTGAACGCCGCCTGTCCGGCCTGCCAATCGATCTGATAGGTTAGGGTCCCACCAGGCGCGGTAAACCGCATCGTGTTGGCTGGAACAACGTACGGCTGAATCACGTATTGGGCATTTTGGTCTCTTGGTTCACCCCAGCGGCTGATTTCGATGTCCATCTCGCGGGGAGGGCCGAAGTTATCCCACGTGAATAGCGCGAACACCGTAGCCGGTTCCAGTTGAGAGACATCCCGCACGACGAAGCGGTACGATCCGTATCCCAGACTTCGGGAGAGTTGTACTTGGGCTATGCTCCACCGCTCCGCCGCTTTGACGATGCGGAGATGGAGGTATCCGTTCTGGTCGGTCCATGCGTTAGCCGGGTCGTAGAAACTGCGTCCGGTACCGTGATCTCCTTCAATACCGCGGATCTCCCATTGATATCCACTGAACTGGAGCGTCTTTAAAGGTACACGCGGCGCCCCGCCTTCCACGGTAGCGACCGCCGCCACAGGACCGCCCTTTTCCGGGAGTGTCGCAAGCTTTTCAGGTGGACGATAGCGCGAATCGACGAGTAGCGCGGCATAAGCAGATCCAGGGTGCGTTACGTTCTTCCACTTTGAATCCTGAATCGGGGTAAAGGGCGCCGTCACCAAAGGCTCCACCCACCACACTCCGCTGCGGGCGAACAGTACGATCTGCTGATCCGGCCGGGCGCCTTTTACGCGACCTTCAATGGTCTCGACCGCTTCAGGGTCGCCCTCGCCTGCCGAAGGCACCCGGGTGAACTCGATGGAGGGCGTGTCGTGAGCCAGAGTTGATTTGCAGCCATGCAGCAGTAGAGAAATGAGCGGAAGGCCGGCTAGGCCCACCAAAGCGGATATCAGAACAGATTGTGAGTTGTATCGAAAACGACGCATTGGCTGCATTTCAGAAATATAGTTTCATTCCAAGTTGCACCTGCCGCGGCTGATTGGCTTGAGCCGTAATCTGCCCAAAGGTGGCATCGCCGACATTGGCGTCCGGCGCCGCGAACTGGACTCGATTCAAAACGTTGAAAACTTCCAGCCGGACCTCGAGTCTAGCGCCCTCGCGGAAGCTCAGTGGGACCTGCTTGAAGAGCGACGCGCTCAGATTATCGGTGCCGGGCATACGCGCATTCGGCAGGACCCGCGGTGCGTTGCCATCGGTGTACGGAGCGGGCTGGACCGCCACCTGAGGATTGACGAAATAGTGGTTCAGGTTGCCGGTACCCGCCACCTGAAGAGGCGCCAGCAGGTTGGGAAATTGGTTTCCGTAAGTCGGCAGATTCACGCTGCAGCCGCCGCATAAGCCGAGTTGGATGGGGAGTCCATTGTCCACCCTGTAAATGCCGTTCACTTGCCATCCTCCGAGCAACGCGTCCGCGAAACTATTGAAGTTCGCGCCATATTTCCGATGGCTTCCGAATGGCAATTGATAAAGAAAGCTGAACTGGGCGATTTGGGGAATGCTAAAGGCCGAAAGCGATCGGTCTAACCTCAGATTGTTGGGATCTCGCGCGTTTCCTTCGGCAGTGGCCACGCCTCCGGTCAGGAAAGAATAACCGCTCGACCCCAGCGAAGAATCGTCAAGACTCTTCTGAAACACGTACGAAAACTCGAACTGCATCCCTTGCGAGAACCGTTTCTCTACCCGCAATTGCACCGCGTTGTAAATCGAGTTTGCCCACGGAACGAAGCTGCTGCTGATTCCTGAGCCGATGCCATTACTGTATTGCGGATATGGCACGTACAGTTTCCAGCGGGGGATGGTTGGGCCGGAAAGATCGGCGCTTCCCTGGATTACGCCGTAGAAAGGATTGGGAACCTGTGCCAGATAGTAGGAGGGATCCGCGCGAAACGCAGTGGCGACGTTGGGTGGAAGAGCGTCAAACTGGTTTCCAAATCCCATCGCGTAGAGATGCGTTCCTTTTCTTCCAATGTACCCTGCGTCCACCAGGATCGATCCTGGAAGCTGATGCTGAATATCCAAGCTCCAGGTCTGTTCCTGAGGCACCTGATTCAGGCTTCGAACCGGGATGTCACCCAACGCCTGGCCTAACAGCGTTAAGGGTCCCTGGCGGTTGCCGGTGGCGGTCTGGATTCCGAACGGGAATGGATTTCGAAGAAATTCGAGCGGCAACCAAGGGGACGTCGGTACGTTGTTTACTCCGGGCGTGATCGCATCATAGCCCAGGAACCCGCCGCTGACGGCATTACCCACCACACCCAGATCCGATGGGTCGTAGTAAATCCCGTACCCCCCGCGAACCGTCGTATTCTTCAGAACATTGTATGCAAAACCAAATCTCGGTCCGATTTCCCCCCAGTACGTGTTGAATTCTGTCCTGGGGTCGCCATTCACGCCGACGAACTGGACCGCGCCATGAAGATTCAATCCCGGAAGAGTGATCGGCGACGGCGCGGCGGGAGCGAAGTAACTCATCTGGTTGTAGCGCTCGGTACGCGGAGTCTCGACGTCGTAGCGGAACCCGAGATTCAGCGTCAGTTTCGGAGTCACGCGCCAGTTGTCCTGAACGAATCCGCCGGCCTGGTAATTCTGGGTCGCGGTAAATGGCGGGATCTCATATTCGCTAAAGCCGTTGTCGACATATCCGATCATCAAGCCGGCCAGCGCATCACCGCCTACTCCGCCGAGCCCGGACGCCGTTCCATTATTGGTAAGCGCGAAGAGCCCATTGGGGGCGCCCGCTTGCATGAAGTTGATCCGGTGCCGCCGCAACTCGCCGCCGGCTTTGATCTCATGCCGGCCCATGACGTGATCCACGGCTCCCACCAAGTGACCAGTCTCGCTCGCGAACCGAAGGATGGACCAGGCTTGCGCCCCCACGCAACCGTTGAAGCCACTGCAGCCATATGCGCTGAAAAGCCAAATCGAAGGCGGTGTAAGGAAGCCCGAAGTATCAATGTACGAAGGCATCCCCAGAATTTTCGCCGGATCAAACCCGCCAAATGAAGCGGCCACTCCATCAGTGGGATACCAGTTGTGTCCATATCCGATCGAGGCATTCACCAAGGTTGTGGAGTTGAAGGTATGGACGTAGTTGACGTCGCCATCCAACACGGAATGCTTGGTTGGCCCTTGCGTGCTCGTGTCATAGACACTCCCGAAGAAATTCGCGTTCTGGCCGGAATCCCATTCATGGGAGAATCTTACGCTCACGATGTCTTTATCGCTGAAGTGTTGATCCAGTTTGATATCGAAGGATTGCTGGGTAAGCGGGCTGGATCCGGTCCCAACCCAGTTGTGATACGGGTCGTAAGCAGCCGTTCCTACGTTCAGGTTGGGAAGCGGAAAGGCTTGAAGCAGCTTGGCTCCGGCGGGATCGATCAGATTGCCTGCCGTGAGCGGCAGATTCCCGAGACCGAAAGGAATATTCGGATTGCCAGGGCTTACATACGTCGCCAGGTTGTCGAACGGGATTGGAGCACGGCCGGTAGGATTGTTCTGCGCGTCCGGTTTACTAGTGTAAGGATCGTAAATCTGTCCGGCCGGGTTGGAGCAAACGCCGGCTGCATTGAATGTTCCGCCCGCGCGCCCACACAATTCCCCAAAATTTCCGGAGCGTTCCGCCGCGTCAGGAACTCCGGCCAGCGAGGAAGTCTGGCCGGTCAGGGCACGGATTCCGTTGAAGTCGAAAAAAAAGAACGTCTTGTTCTTCAAGATCGGCCCGCCAATGGTCCCACCGAAATCGTTACGCGTGAGATGCGGTTGCGCAAGGCCGGCGGCGTTCGCGAAAAACGTATTCGCATTCAGGTCATTGTTGCGCAGGAATTCAAACAGCTCGCCGTGATATTGATTCGTGCCCGATCGCGTCACTACGTTGACAATCGTGCCGCCACTATTGCCGAACTCCGCGCTGAAATTGGTTTGCTGGACTTTAAATTCCTGGATCCCGTCCACCGGAGGAACATAGAGCGCTTTCTGAACCCCGGGGTTGTTATCGCTGTTCATGATGCTCACGCCATCCAGAAGCACATCCGCTTGAGCGTTCCGGCTGCCATCGGAGACAAAATTGGTCACGAATCCGGGTGTGCCCGGGGCGTTGCCGTAGGTGTTGCCTGGCGCCTGCGAGACACCCGGCGCCAGGTAAGCGAGATCAAAAGCATTACGATTCACCAGGGGCAGGTCATTGATGAGCTCCCGGCTGAGTGTCAGGCCGACGGTGGCGTTCTCCACCTGCGCACCAGACGGACCCGCCTCGACCTGGACAGTTTCCCGGCGGGCCGAAAGCTGGAGTTGTGGATCTACGGACAGGCTCCCATTCACCTCGATCACGATATTGTGAAGCTCGAAGCGTTCGAACCCTGCCGCTTCTACTTCGATCGAATAATTGCCTGGAGATAATGATCGAAAAAGATACCGGCCTGATCCGTCCGTGTTCGCAACGCTGTTCGTGTTCCGTTCAGTATCAGTTAAAGTGATCTTTGCGCCGGTGACGGGTGCGCCTGACGGATCCAGGACCGTACCAGTGAGAGAACCGGTATACAATTGCCCCCACGCGGCGACCGCGGAGCAAACCACGAGCAGAAGGCTTTCGAGGAACACGCGCAAAACGGAGTGCGGTGCGAAATAGTTCCTGACCCTTCTGGCGGTGCGCGCCGCACCCTTTGCGTTTCTAAGCAGGCGATGTCCGAGTCCCCGGAATTGTGTTCTCATCGGCCCCTCCTCGGCGTCTTGGGGGGCAACCAACGTGCACCCGATCGGTAAAAGAGGCGATTGCGATCCATAGCGTTATCACGTTAGACGGCCATTTGAATCCCCCGGATGCAGAGTTTTCCCATACGCCATTCGTGGTACTGGATTTTCGAATTCATGGAGTTGTAACGGAGCAATTCCTGGATCGACTTGGTCGCCGCAGTTGAGGTCCGAAGCGCGCGAAGCAATGAGATACTATCATGGTTCCCAATTGGGCAGCCGAATGAACCCGCGCATGCCGAAGGCGCTTTCCTCGATTAAGCAATATGGCCTGGCGGTACTTTCCGTCGCCGTGGCGCTGGGCGGGTCCCTTCTACTGAACCGCTACACCTTCCGGGGCTTCGCGGATCCGCTGTTCTGGATCGCCATCGCCATAACCGGCTGGTACACAGGGCCCGGTCCGACAATTCTTGCTTTGGTGTCCTCGTTCCTGTTGGTCGATTACTTTTTCATCGAGCCGATTTACAGTTTCAGCATGACCAGCGAAGATATTCCGCACTTCCTCATCTTCGTGATGTTTGCATCGCTGGTTAGCCGTTTTGCCGCCGTTCGCCGGCGCGTCGAGCTGGATCTCCTGCGTTCCCGCGGTGAGCTTGAGAGAGAAGTGGCGGAACGGACCCACCAGGCCAGCCTGCTCAATCTGACACATGACACGATCATTGTCCGTGATATGGGTTTCATCATTACGTACTGGAATCGGGGAGCCCAGGAGTTGTACGGATGGGCTCCCGAGGAAGCGATTGGGAAGCGCTCCGACGAACTTCTGCGGACCAGCTTCCCGGCGTCGATTGACGAGATCCGCGCGGAGTTGCTGCGGACCGGGCGCTGGGAGGGAGAGCTGATCCGCACAAAAGCCGAGGGAACCGAAGTGGTGGTAGCGAGCCGATGGTCGTTACGGCGCGACGAACGGGAGCGCCCGGTTGCCATCATGGAGACGAGCAACGACATCACGGATCACAAACGCCGCGAGGCGCAAATTTACGGCCTCAACCAGGAACTTGCGAAACGGTCCACGGAGCTCGAAGCCATCAACAAGGAGTTGGAAGCCTTCGCCTATTCCGTTTCCCACGACCTGCGCGCTCCCCTTCGCCATATGGCTGGCTACACGGAACTGCTTCAGAAGAGGGCGTCTTCGGTCCTCGATGAAAAGGGCCATCGATATATGGCCATGATGTTGGAGTCGGCAAAACGGATGGGCACCCTGATCGACGATCTCCTGGCTTTTTCACGGATCGGACGGACTGAAACCCAAAAAACCCTGGTGAGCCTCGATCAGCTCGTAAAGGAAGCTCTCGCCGAAATTCGGCAAGAGACCGAAGGCCGCAGGATTGCGTGGAAAATCGGCGCACTGCCGGAGTTCTACGGAGACAGGTCGATGCTGAGGCTGTTACTGGTGAATCTGGTTTCGAATGCCGCGAAGTTCACGCGCACGCGTCCGCAGGCGGAAATCGAGATCGGATGCTCCGGCGGCCAAACTGGAGAAACGGTTGTTTTCATTAGGGACAACGGAGTCGGGTTTGATATGAAGTATGTAGACAAACTCTTTGGCGTCTTTCAACGACTGCATTCATCTGATGCATTTGAGGGCACTGGCATCGGCCTGGCCACGGTTCAGCGGATCATACATCGTCACGGGGGCAGGGTCTGGGCCGAGAGCCTGGTTGATCAAGGAACCACCTTCTATTTTTCAGTTCCTAAACGGTAAGGAGACATCTGGAGACTATGGAAAAACTCGGACGTATTTTGATGGTTGAAGATGACGCCAAGGATGTCGAACTCACTTTAACCGCTCTCGAAGAGTACAACCTCGCCAACGAGGTAGTCGTCGTTCACGACGGCGAGGAGGCCTTGGATTATCTTTATTACCGCGGGGCTTTCGCGTTGCGGGCTGGCGATAACCCTGCGGTCATGCTCTTGGATCTAAAGCTGCCCAAGGTGAATGGATTAGAGGTGTTGAAGCAAGTTAAGTCCGACGAGAAGCTGAGCATGATTCCCATAGTCGTGCTGACTTCGTCGAAGGAGGAAAAGGACATGGTGACCAGCTACAAACTCGGAGTCAATGCCTACGTGGTAAAGCCGGTCGACTTTCATGAGTTTGTGAATGCCATCCGGGAACTGGGCGTTTTCTGGGCGGTCATCAATGAGCCGCCGCCGGGAAGCGTTAAAAAGTGAGTTATGCGGCCGCCGTTGCGGATTTTATCACTTGAGGATGACCCCAAGGACGCAGAGCTAACTCAGGAAACGCTCGAGAGTGACAATATCGAATGCCACTTCATTCGGGTTGAAACCGAGGCCGATTTCATTACTTCACTCGAACAGGGCGCCTTTGACCTGATTTTCGCGGACTACACCCTTCCCTCATTCGACGGCCTTTCTGCGTTGAAGATCGCCCGTAAAGGTTGGCCGCATGTGCCGTTCATCTTTGTTTCAGGCACGTTGAACGAGGAAGTGGCTATTGAAACCCTGAAGACCGGCGCAACCGACTACGTTTTCAAGACCCGTCTGTCGCGGATTATACCCTCGGTGCGGCGGGCGTTGCGCGAGGCCGAGGAGAGAGCCGAGCTGAGCCGCGCGGCTGAAGCGCTAAGGCGAAGTGAAGCTTACTTGACCGAAGCCCAGAAACTGAGTCACACCGGCAGCTTTGGCTGGGATGTTTCGAGCGGCGAGATCTACTGGTCTCAAGAGACCTTTCGGATCTTTGGATACGAACCGACGACGCGGCCCAACCTGGAACTGGCGATTGAGCGAACTCACCCGGAAGACCGCGTTCTTGTCCGGCAAACCGTCGATGGCGCCGCAGCGCGGAGGAGCAGCTTCGATTATGAGCATCGGTTACAGTTGCCCGATGGATCCGTCAAATGCGTTCGAGTGGTGGCTCATCCCTCAAGCGGCGATGAGACGGGTGGTCTGCTGTTCGTCGGGGCGGTGACGGACATCACTGAGCGCAAGCGGGCTGAAGCCGATCTCCGGAATGCTCTGGATGAAATCAAGAAATTGCAGGACCAGCTCTACCGGGAGAACATCGCGCTACGCGAAGAGATTGACAAAACGTCCATGTTCGAGGAGATCGTGGGCGAGTCGGCGCCTTTACAGGCTGTGCTTGCACGTGTCGCCAAAGTCGCGCCTACTGACTCCACGGTACTGATCACCGGCGAAACCGGCACGGGCAAGGAACTCATCGCGCGCGCCATCCACAAGCGCTCACGGCGATCCGCACGAGCTTTTGTGAGTGTGAATTGTGCGGCGATACCGGCAGCGTTGATCGCCTCGGAGCTGTTCGGGCACGAGAAAGGGGCCTTTACCGGAGCCCTACAGCGGCGCCTGGGCCGGTTTGAGCTAGCAGAGGACGGCACCATCTTCCTGGATGAACTCGGTGAGCTGCCTGCCGAAACCCAGATTGCTCTCCTGCGCGTGTTGCAGGAGCGGGAATTCGAGCGGGTGGGCGGAAGCCAAACGATTCGCACGGACGTGCGCGTGATCGCCGCCACCAATCGCGACCTGGAGACTGCGATCGCCGACGGCGCCTTTCGAAGAGATCTCTATTACCGCCTGAATGTCTTCCCGATCGCGATGCCGCCTCTACGCGATCGCAAGGAAGACATCCCCACGCTGATTGAGTACTTCATCCAGCGCTATTCAAGAAAGGCCGGGAAGAAAATAGCGACCATCGAGAAGCGGACTCTGCAGTTGCTGGAGTCCTATGCCTGGCCGGGGAACATTCGGGAATTGCAAAACGTGATCGAACGATCAGTCATCGTTTGTGAGACGGATTTCTTCTCCGTTGATCCAAGTTGGCTTTCCGTTGAATCTTCATCCCCTCAGCCAGGCGGCGGGCCAATCGCAAGGAAGTCGGCAACTCAAGAGAAGGAAGCCATCGAGGCAGCGTTGGCAGCGACTGGGGGCCGCGTCTCGGGACCGTCAGGGGCGGCCGCCAGACTCGGAATGCCGGCCTCCACTCTGGAATCAAAGATCCGCTCTCTGAGGATCAATAAGTTTCTCTATAAGAGCGTCTGACCCTCGATCCTCAGTCCTCGTCAGAGTGAAGACTTAGCGAAAGCTGTCGCGAGATTCGCCAAAAAATCGCGAATTCGCGAAACTCGCGACTTGGCTGTGGCCTCTTTGCAATTACTTATGAACGGTACGTCGCTTGCCCTGAAGGGAATATGCCAAGTTGTCCCCGCCAAGGATTCACATATCCGCGATTGGATCGATACAGAAAGAGACCGAAACAGCGGGCAACTGCTGTGAGCGGCGAAGACGCCCAGGGGACGGTTAATCGTAGGAGGGAAGGATTGCAAATGGATTTCAATCTTGAATCTTCGCGGCTACAATCCAACGCCTCGCGTGGCGGGCACGACTTCCCGGAAATCGCCGGACATCTTATCCTTCCCGATTCATCCGCCAGTGAACCTACCTCGAGCCCGGATGCGCTTGATGCAGAGCGGCTGGCGGAGCGCACGCGCATTGCACAGGAACTCCATGACACGCTCCTGCAGGGATTTCTCGCCGTGGCGATGCAGCTACACGTTGCCGTGGATCACTTGCCAGCGGATCATGCCGTGAAGGAGCGGCTGGCCAGAGCGCTGGAGGCGATGGACCGAGTCCCGGACGAAGGAAGGCGCGCCGTGCAGGGTCTCCGTTCGTCTTGTGAGCGCTTTCCATCGCTGAGTCACGCTCTTGCCGATGTTCCGAGTGATCTGGGCCTGCCCACGTCCGTGGGATTTCGAGTGGTTGTGGAAGGGCAGCCGCGGGAATTGACGGCAGGGCTGCGGGACGAACTTTACCGCATCGGACGGGAGGCGATCGTCAATGCGTACCGTCATTCCCGGGCAAAGCGTATTGAGGCGGAGATCCAGTATCGGTCCACAGAGCTGCGCATCGCCGTGCGCGACAACGGGTGCGGCATCAATCCTGAGACGCTGCACCGGAATGGACATTGGGGCCTCCAAGGAATGCGAGAGCGGGCCGAACGAATTGGCGCACGACTCCGAATTTTGAGCAAAGCCGCTCTGGGAACCGAGGTCGAATTGTGCGTGCCGAGCCGGGTTGCATTCGCGCAACGTGAGATCCCGAACGCTTGCTGAATTGACTCGATCCCCATTGGTTCATTTCCGGGAAGGACCACGTACCTCGAAAGTAGTATGAGAAGACTCCGCCGCCGGGGGATTCGGTCTGTGCTCGTATTTTATTAACGTGCTGAAGGGGCTCGTAGTGTCCTGCATTGGGTAGATTTATGTCATTGCGGGTTACAGCCATTGGTTTTGGTCACCCGCCGCGAAGATCGCAACATGCGGACATTTTTTCGCAAGTTCCGCTGGCCGGCCGGCGCTTCCTTAATTCTCGGGCTGCTTTCAACAAATTATAGTTGCCAATGAAGGAGCCGAGGTCGTTGGCGCCGCCCAGCGTTTTGAGCGACGCTAATCGGACTCGCGCCTGGCGTCAATGGAAGCAACTGCATAAAGTTGCGGCCATTCAGCGGAAGCTCATTCACCGCCTTCTCGGATATGACTGTTCCGAGTTCGGCTGCCGACGATGCACCGTCGGCTGCCTGCGCATCAAGGGTTACCGTTTCCTGCTTCGCGCCGATGGTGGGATGGAAATCGTAGGTCGCCGTCTGATTGACGAAAATCTCAAATGGAGGTTGCGATTCCGAAAGGAAGCCTTCTTTAATCACCTTCAGCGTATAAGTGGCAGGCAGAACATTGACCAAAACATAAGCCCCGGCTCCATTGGTTGCGGTGATTCGTACCACACTGGTGTCAGCCGCGATCAGAGTGATTTCCGCTCCGTCCACGACAGCGCTGGTCGGGTCACTAACGATGCCGTTAATAGAAGCGGACGCTGCGCGGAAGCTCGGCTGGCCTGAAAACCATGTTGGGATTGGCCGCGTCGGAGAGTTCATCGCTGTAGAACAACTGAAATGCGCTTGGGTTGCGAAAGCTTCGGCCGTAGAGAACTTGTACGTCCAATCGGAACGTTGATAGATCAAAGCCGCACGCGGAGAAACAAAGTCGCGGCGGTATGCGGATTTGTCGAGGTGGCTGCCCCAATCGACCTTCCATCGTCTCGAGAGCTGCTTCTCGTCCTGAAAGATCAAGGCGAGCGACGGGTCGGGATGGCTGGCGTTCAGGTACCAGACTGGCGCCGGCGGTACATCGAAGGCCTCTTGAAGATTTCGCAGGTCAATTTTGCTCTCATCGCTCAGGGTGACGTCTCCGGCAAAGAAAGGACGAACGCGGTATGTAAGTTGGGTCCCGACCCAATTGCCCAGAAGGCTGGAGCGGTTATCTTCCACGCTGCCGTCGCTCAGGACGCATTCGGCGCGGCCTTGGTAATGGAACGAGTCGTAATAGGTGCGCCACCGCAGTTCGCCGCCTGCGATTTGACGGGTATAGACGGCGTCGACGAAGTCCCGATTGTCAGCGTTATGCGTGCCTCGGTTGTTGAAGATCGCGGGGCCCCAGCAGATCGTCTGAATGATGTCGTGGCCGGCGAAAGCGGCCGTAACACTCCAGTTCCGTCAGACCAGGGTCGAGAAAAAATGATAACCCCGTTCGGTATTCATGTCGATCGCCTGTCCGTAATTGTTTTGCGGAGTGTCGCACTGCGGAAAGGACAGCGGACTTTCGCCCGTATTGTTGAACACTGATCCGGAGAATAGAAACTTGGCGCTGCCGAGAGATCCCGTCTCAACGATCTGCCCCCTCTTTTCGCCGAAACTCCCTGTATCCGCGGTCAGGGTCAACGGCCCAGCTTCATCCGTCGACTTGGTGATGATGTTGATCGCGGCGAAAATGGCATTGCTGCCATACAGAGCCTAGGCTGGGCCTCGAATAATTTCGATCTGCTTGATCAGGTTCATGTCGATCGGAAAATCGTTCCCTAAGTAGAGCATGTAATCGAAGATGTTGTCGGCCATGTTGTGGCCGTTGACCATGACCAGCAGGTGGCTGGAATAGTCGCCTGGCAGGCTGAAGCCCGCACGCCCATGGTTTCGTAGCTCCGGTCATTGGTTATGTAAAAACCACGCACCGATGCAAGGGCTTCGCCTAGGGCGCGATATCCATACTTGCGGATGTCCTCGGCGGTGATGATGGTCACGCTCGCGGCCGCGTCCTGAAGGGTCTGCGGATGAAGCGCCGCGCCTTCCACCTTGACCTGCATCAGTTCTTCAAGGCTGAGCGAGTCCAGGTTCTGGCCGGCAGGATCCGGTGGTCGCGGATCTTGCGCCCCCGCCGAAAAGGCAAACACTAGCAAGACTCCGAAAAGCAGAGTCAAACGGCTCATGCTTCGCGTATCGTTCTATCCAGGAGAAACGTGACTCACGGAGCAGCCATCCGGTCCGATTAGGTCAATAGCGCTCAGTTTGAACCGCGCTTCTTTGATACGGTGATGGCTTTGATAATGCGGCGGAGGTGCGCAATCGCTCTGGGAGTTCTGCTCAGCACCGGTGCGTGCGCCCAGGTGGCCGACGAGTACCGGGTAAAAGCCACATTTCTGTTCAACCTCGCCAAATTCGTGGAGTGGCCTCCTCAGGCCTTCAAGAGTCCCTCCGCCCCGATCGTGATCGGGGTGCTGGGCAAGCATCCCTTCGGCGGCGCGTTGGCTCACGCGGTTGCGGGGAAAACGTTGGGGGGACGGGCGTTTGAGGTGCGTGAAGTCGCCGACGCCCAACAGGCCGCCAGCTGCCAGATCGTTTTTGTCAGCTCATCGGAGCGAAAGCGTCTGCGGCCCTTGTTCACCCAGATCGGGAACTCCGCAGTTCTGACGGTGGGAGAAACTAATAACTTCGCCGTCGACGGAGGAATTATCAATTTCAAGATCGACGCTGGAAGCGTTCGCCTGCAAATCAACGTGGAGGCGGCGCGGAAACAGCAGCTTCGCATCAGCGCCAAACTGCTAAGTCTGGCGGAGATTGTAGAGAAATAGCGCAGCCGCCACGCAGCCACTCTGTCAATGCTGTATGGTGATCAAGGCCCCGCCTGCGTGGACGAGCCATCGTAGTAGCCGTGATCGGCTGATACATAGGTTGTTGGTCCGAGAAGCCTTCCGTCGGCGTGGGTGCCGGTAATGGCGAACCGTCGAAACCCGGTCAAGCTTGCCTCGTAAGTGCTAAAATTCAAACTTGTCGAAAGAGGGAAAAATGAAAAACAGACTCACCTGCAAGGCTGCTAAGTGTGTCACGGCGCTGGCCTCCTCCATGCCCTTGCTCAAGATCGGCGTGGGAGTTTCGCTGGTTGCCGGCGCCCTGCTATGTTTCGTCGCGAGCGGGCAGACCTCAACCCGCGCCCGGCTGATAGTTCAGGCAGTGAACGAATAGAAGCTGGTTCGCCTGGCCGGGAATACTCGCCCCGAGGCGATCGAAGCTAATGATCGCGGCAGAGTGGACGACAGTCTTCAACTCGATCATCTCCTATTGCAGTTGAAGCGGTCTCCGGAACAGGAAAACGCAGTCCAGAAGTTTCTCGATGATCTGCAAGACCCGCACTCGCCGAATTACCATCAGTGGCTGACGGCGGCACAGTTCGGCGAGCGCTTCGGCACGGCGGATCAGGATCTCGACGTGGTGAAGAGTTGGCTGGGCTCGCACGGCTTCACCATCAACGGAACGCACCCGAATGGAATGCTGCTCGATTTTTCCGGAACGGCGGGGCAGGTGCGCGAAGCATTTCACACCGAGATCCACAACCTGGAAGTGAACGGCACGCGGCACATAGGCAATATGAGCGATCCGCAAATTCCCGCCGCGCTCGCCTCTGTCGTGGAAGGCGTGGTTTCGCTTCACGACTTCAGGCCGCGCCCGCTGAACGTTCCGCACGCTCAGTACACATTCAAATCCGGCACGTCGACCTACGAGGCGGTGGTCCCCGGCGACCTGGCGACGATTTACAACTTCACTGGCGCATATGGGGCCAACTATATCGGGACTGGGCAGACCATCGTGGTGCTGGAAGACTCCGACGTTTACAGCGCCGCCGATTTCACCACATTTCGTTCGACCTTCGGCTTGAGCAAGCTGGGTCCGAGCGGATCCCCGAGCGGGTCGCTGACGCAAGTTCACCCGAGCGGCACCGCGGGCGGGACCTGCACCGATCCCGGCGCGACCGCCGATGACGTGGAAGCCGAGATCGACGTCGAATGGGCGACCGCGGCGGCTCCCAACGCGACCATCGAACTGGCTTCCTGCGCGAACACGAAAACCACTTTCGGTGGATTCATTGCGTTGCAGAATCTAGTGGCCCAAACGAACCCGCCGACCATCGTCAGCATCAGCTACGGCGAATCGGAGGCGCTGAACGGGGCCACCGCAAACACCTACATCAACAACCTCTATCAGACTGCCGCGGCTAAGGGCGTTTCGATATTTGTTTCGGCGGGCGATGAGGGCGCGGCCAGCTCCGATGCGGGAGCCACTTCAGCGACGCACGGCATCACCGTTAGCGCGTTCGCCAGCACCCCCAACAACGTCGCCGTCGGCGGGACGGATTTCGCGGATACGTATCAGCATTCTACTGGAAGCTACTGGAGCTCGACGAATGGTACCTACTACACCTCTGCTCTTTCCTATATTCCCGAGACTCCTTGGAACGATTCCTGCGCCGGCAGTTTGTTGGCGACGTATCTGGGCTATTCCACGACGTACGGCTCAAGCGGTTTCTGCGCCAGCAGCACGGCGCGCGCTGACGGCCTTTTGGCGGTAGTGGCCGGCAGTGGCGGCCCGAGCAATTGTGCCACCGGATCGCCCTCGACATCCGGCACCGCCAGTGGAACCTGCAAGGGATACGCGAAGCCCTCCTGGCAGAGCATTTCGGGCAATCCCACTGATGGCATGCGCGATATCCCGGACGTCGCCCTCTTCGCGGCCAATGGCCTCTGGGGACACTATTACGTGGTTTGCTATTCCGATCCCGGCCGCGGACGCGGAGGGGTACCGTGCACCGGCGCGCCGTCCAGCTGGGCGGGCTTCGGCGGAACGTCGGTGGCTGCGCCGATCATGGCTGGAATTCAGGCGTTGATCAACCAGAAAATGGGAGCGTCGCAAGGCAATCCCGCCGCAAATCTTTACTCGCTGGCGAAGAGCGCCTGCTACCCCACGGCTTCGGCGTCCTGCGCGTTCCATGATGTCACGCTCGGCGACATGGATGTCAATTGCAGCGCCAACTCGCCCAACTGTTACGGCAGCGCGGCGTCGTCCAGCCACGGAGGCTTTGGAGGTTTGGGTGGTAGTAGCAGCGCCGGCGGCGTGCTCTCGACGTCCACCTCCTCCTACCTACCAGCCTACAAAGCGGGAGCCGGTTGGGACTTCGCCTCCGGGCTAGGCAGCGTGAATGTATATCAGCTCTTGATGAGCTGGCCGTAAAGAATGCGCGGCGGAAATGTCGCCGCGACTCGTGTTACCCCAAAGAATCGGGGATCGGCACAAAGCAGCCTATAATTCGTTTATGGAAGCTGGGCTATCCGGCGTTGCTGCCTGGCTCTATGATAGTTGACTTATGCACAGCGGTTGAACCGCATCGCCCCGCCTGACTGAGAACCCCATTTGGGGACCCCGAAAAACCTGCGATAAAACAGAAGAGCCGCGAAGGGCGAACTTCGCGAGC
>JBEKBK010000091.1:0-33938 GCA_050015435.1 Bryobacteraceae bacterium | reverse complement strand
GACATCTGGATGATGAAGAACTGGAGCGATTTATCGAGAGCTTTCCCATTCGCGAAGCAAGATGTGAATGTTGGGGACCCTGGGCCACATGAGCATAGATAGACGCAAAACGCCGCTGGGCATGAACCCAGCGGCGCGATGTGGCGCGGACAGGAAGCGATCAGGCTTTGACGGAGTAGCTGCGCTCGCCGTCCTCGCCCTTGGTGGACGTGACGGCGAGGCCCATCTTTTTTCCGACGGTGCCCGAAAGAAACCCGCGAATGGAATGCGGTTGCCAACCGGTGGCTCTCATCAATTCCTTGGCCGTTACTCCACCCGGCCGTTTCAGCAGGTCGAGCACCTTGGCGGTCTTGCTGCCGGCTCGGGCAGCAGCCGCCTGTGCTTTAGGCTTACGGTCCCGCTTGGCAGTCTTGGCGGTTTCCTTCGCGCCTGCGCCCTTCTTTGCCGAGCTGGCCTTCTTAGCCGACTTCGCTTTCGCGGGCGCAACGTGTGCGCGACGTGGCGCAGGGCTGGCCTTTTTCGTCGCTTTCGGTGTCTCGCTCGCTGCCGTCACTTGGGCGGTTCCGCTGTCTTCTGGGGTCGATGTGGTCATGTCAGTTCTCCTTACCGGGCCTTTGCCGCGGTGCTGACATTCATCCCTCCGGTCGCGGAAATTAGCAAGCGAAATCTCGCAGCGACGAGGGGGCGCTTATGAGTCGCTACCGCCCTGGGCAAAACAGCCGCCAGGACCGGACCATCCTGGCTCTGTTGGAGAATCCCACCCACGAGAAGGCAGCGGCGGCGCTCGGCGTCTCAACCGTGACATTGTGGCGCCGGATGCAGGAGCCTGGGTTCGTCGAAGCCTACCGCAAGGCCCGTCGCGAAGCATTTTCCCAATCAGTAATGCGCTTGCAGCACGCCTCCACTGCCGCTGTCGGCACGCTTCTGCGGGTCATGACCGACCGTGAGGCACCGGCGGCCAGCCGGGTTCGCGCGGCTGACGTCGTACTTCAAACGGCCCTGCGCGGAATGGAGATCGAGGACATCGAAGCGCGCGTGGCGGCGCTCGAACAAGCGGCTCCTCCCGAGAATGGCAAGCGATGAAGACGATGGCCAGGCGCGTTCACCGGCTGGAGAAACAATTTGCGCCCCGGCTGGATGATCGGGGGCGCAGCATAGCAGATGTGATCCGGGAAAGGCGCCGCCTCCGTCTTGCCGCAGAGGGAAGGGAGCCCGCGCCCGAACAACCACGGAAGCGCGAAGATTACTTTGACGCTCACGGTCGGCCACTATCTATCGCTGAAATCATACGGAACGCCCATTCCCGCCGACTTCAGTCGACAGCTCAAGCCGATGCCGGTGGGCCACGAACATGATTAATGAGAAGCTCTATAGACGATTGGAACGGCTAGAAGAAGAGAAGATACCCGCTGACCCGCCTCGGATAATCGATGTCTGCTACGTTGATTCCGACGGTTCGCCCGCGGGGGGATACCAGGTGGTAATTCCGGCATGCGGCTCAGGGCACGACTACCGGCGAGGAGCCGCCGGACCGCGAGCCTCATCTCGCAATCGCTTCCGATAACGGCTATCGGCCCCAATTTCGTCGGTAGAGCCGGAACCTCCGCATTTGGCAATTCTGCCGCGCTTTCTAGAGTGAGTGATCGATTAAACTGGGCGAGGTGCTGAAGTCCGAGATTAGGGTGAGAACCGAGTATGCATTGCGAGAAAAGCGCGGCTTGGGTGTCCCGCTCCAACGTGTTCGGGTCATCGAGCATGTCCGGCGCAATAAGTGGAAAGTTGAGTGGATTGATCCCAACCCCGGTCTCGTTGACTACGTGGAGTCGGCCCAGCTGATTGTTCCTTGGAAGGAGCACAAAGCCCTCCTCAAGGAAGAAGCAAACGCGGAACGGCTTCGAGCACACAACGAGCAACATGGATATGATCGTGACGATTCTCCGATCGCGGAAGCCTTACAGCAGATATTCGAGAGCGTCGGCGACCGCATCGATTTCGACAAAGGTTCGGTCGTGGGCATGCCGGAGGCGATTGCGCGCGTCAGAGCAAGAGCGGGTATCACCGCCGGCCAGGAATCAGTTGTAGCCTACGCGGATCGTCAAGGTAGGCTCCATTTGCCATTCGACGTCGCCTTTGAGCTTGGGCGCAGGTTCTGCGGGGCTGAACCTTCGACCGTCCTAGTCGGCGTGGAATCGACGGAACGCGATTGGACCCGCAAGGCTGAGCGCGGAGAGGACTACATTGTCAACCTTCTGAATCAATATCGTGCGTCGTGGGCGCTGATTCGCCAGTGGGCGGGCCATGACGCTGTAATTGCCCAGAAAGCTGCCGAAATTCAACGATTGGAACGGCTCGTCTGGGACGCGGTGTATGCACTTCAAAAGGCTGGACTCGATAGTGAAGCGGCAAGACTGCGGCGCGCTGTTGAAAGACACTGATTCGAGGTAGTCACTCGGATCGCATGACCTTAACGGGTGTATTATCAATACTTTAAGTGATGTGACCGGACGGTGACATCACGGCCGAGACGCAAGACTGAAAACACGGGGCCATTGCATTTCGTTTCATTATCTTTCGTATTGACGCGATCTTAATCCAAGAAAGTCGAATTTTTTACTTGGGTCGTTCCGCATTTCTGTTTATACTGATTGAACTTATGACGAACGCGCCGAAACGTTGGCCTTCAATCACCAGGATTTTGACAATGGTCGTGCTTGTATTCTGCCTGGTACCCGGGGCTACGGCTCAGGTTTCAGCGCCGTCTGCCGCCGCGCAGGGCCGCGGTCCGCGCCCGAAACCGGATGTGCAGGACTTTTACAAAGTCGTTTACACCGGACGCATGTTTGGCTACTATCGCTTTCCGGAGGTCCAGACCTTCGGTCCGCAGAAGTGTGAGGGAGAGATAGACGAACAGTCGGCACCGGAAGCCTACGAGTTTAGTCAGGCTATCCGGAAGGCCGATCCGAAGGATACCGCTCTCCGCGTCGCCACGGGCGATAATTTCGGGCCATTTCTACTGGCGCGTCAGATGTGGATCGACGACAAGGGAGGCAAGAGGCTGGAAGAGAAAGAGGACTACACGGAGGACAACGGTCACTGGGAATCAAACGAAAATCTGTCACCGGCCGCTTATGACACTATCGAGCGAGGCGATTCACCGGTGCCGATCGATAACGTCGGCTGTTTCATCCGAAAGATGCACTTCGATGCGATTGTTCCTGGAGAACAGGACTTCTACTTCGGACCTGCAAGGCTTCAGGGTCTCGCCAAATATCTGGCAGATCCGCTGAAAACGAGTGCGCCCCCGACCCACATGCTCGGCGCCAATCTCTACATGAAGACGAATGAACTGCCCATTCGGTTGCCACGCTGACGAGCGTCCCCCAGACACCAGTCACACCACAGCAGGCTCCCGGAGTTCCCCAGATCAAGGTGACCACGCCACAGACCCCACTGCCCTGGATGCGTTCCGTAAGGATTCACAATGCTCAGGACGGCGACCAGGCATGTATCGTCGAAGTGGCTTCTCTGCCGGGCCTGCTGCACGTAAAGAGCATTTCGGACATAAAAGCGAGCCAGGGAGCCACGATTTGCCAGTCAGCACCGTTCCCACTGGACCTGCAACGGCCACCGGCACTCAGGTTGGCTCCGGGGGACTACGTCGCAAAGATAGCGGTCGATCATGCGACGGACGTTCTGCGATATGACACCGACTATGCTGTTGCGGTTCTCTCGCCAGGAGATCAGGGCAGTCTGCTGGTGGCCTGGCAGCCGTTCACCGTTGTGCCCCCATTCTTTGGCTTCGATCGATCCAACAACGTCGCAATTGGCAGGCCCTGGGTGATCAGCGAAAAACAAAGCCCGGAGCGCGTTGCCGTCTTCGGCCTCGTCGATCCCAATCTAATGCAGGGGGTCGGACGCTATAACGCCGTCTGGCTGGAAATGAACCAGGATAACAAGGGGAACTTTGTTGTCGACAATCACTATGAAACCGATCTTCAGGTCAGCGATCCTGCCGAGGCACTGAAACAGGCCCTGGAATTCTGTGTAGCGGTAAAGGATTGTGACAGCAATACCCGCACGGTACTGCTGGCGCAAATGCCCCAACAGACGGCCAATGACATGTTAAGCAGTTTTCGCTCCGATCTGGCTGACAGCAACATCGATTTGATCATTGCTGAAGCCGACCCGGACCGCGGCACCGGGGCGCGCATCACCCTCCGGGAAAACAGAAATTCCGAAGGGGATTTAGTTAACCCCCTGGAATTCCGGGACCCCGTGATTGTCGTTCCCGACCCCGCAGCGTCGTTTCCTGAGCCTCGGTTCCCGGAACGCGTTTATCCCTTCGTCGATCAGGCGATCGTGCAGCCCGGGGACTACACCGTAAAAGATGCTCCCCGGTTTGTACGAAACGAATCGCTTCAACCCCCTGTTCGTTATGTGGACAGTACGTGGTTTCCATATCCAGTCAGCGGCCTCATCGATAGCACGAACGGCCATCTGCTGCGCGACTATCTGAACTGCGCACCTGTCAGGCCTTTCTGTAAAAATCAGATGTGGGGCAGCCAGACGGCCGCCGCCAAGACAATACTTGACGGTAGCAAGTCCCTTTCTCCTGATGACTGGAAATCTGGATTGCGCCAGGTTGCGCTGAAACGCATGGAGAGCTACTGCCATTCCGATGGCGCCATGCTCCAGTTGCGCGATGTGTTTTTCGTCGCGGATTTTGGAACGCAGCTGCTGACCACGAATGGCTATCGCGCTGTGATGGACGCCATTTTCTGGAAGGGTGACTACATCAAGTGCATGAACGTCCCCGGAAGCGTCATTAATTCGGTGCTGCAGCGCTCGAAGGCCCTGCAAAACCGGCAGTATTACGGCCTCCTGTCCGACGTTTCTCTTACCCTTGACTGGTCTCTCGATAGTCTCGGCGTAAACGCGACACAAACGGATGATGCCCACAGGCTCGTGGCGGACAAGCTCCTCGACCCCAAAAAGCTTTACAGTGTTGCGGTCACCGACTTCCTCTCCAATGGTGACACAGGCTACCCCGCATTTCAGGGCGCCGAACCTACACCCGTTACTCCGTGGAGCGAGACGAACCTGTTGGACCTCTCGCGTGCGATCTCGCAGTACAACACCCCTCCTAACCCCGCGGAGTGGGAACTCGACAGTCTCGTCCGAGTAACCAGTCTGCCCTTCTCCCAGCAATTTAACCCGCCCCAAGTATTCACAGATTGGTGGAAAGCCTTCGGGAACGCGGCGGTCAATCACCAGGATGGTCTCCAGCCGGGTCAGGATCGACTGGAACTCGCCTTCCAGCAAAGGCGCGCGTTTACCATCGAGCTTTACAAATCGGATATCAGCTATTCCATGGCCGCCCATTCCGGTCTGGAACGGGCCGTTCCGCAGCAGTTCCCGGGTGTGAGCGCCGTCGACCTGACCCCGCAGGACTCGAGCGCATTTGCGATGGACTATATGGTTCGGCTGCAGGAGGACCTGAACATCCACCACGAGCTCTATTTCTCGAGCGAGCTGAACTATGGCTATAAGAAGACTCGCACTGCGTCTAAGAACCCGCTACCCACTCTGCCCAATGGCACCAACTGCCAGACATCTCTCTCTGTCATCCTAGGCTGCGGCGACTCCTACTCCCGGAGCCAAACATCAGATTTCTGGTATCAGGAGGGTGGCTACGCCTACAGGCTCGGCGCCAACAAGAATCCGTATGGATGGAAATTGCAGCTCCCGCTCGCATACCAGACCCAACTGGAACCCTCTATCACGTCGCCAGAGTCACTGTCGGGTCCGACCGGCAGCACCGTTCCTATCTCCAGCGGCAAGAGGACCTCTTATGCGGAAACCCGTCCCGGCCTCCGCCTCGATTTCAGTTTCCCTAAACCTTCGAACTGGACGATTAATCCCGGTGGAGGTGGGCAGTCTGGTGGCGCTCAGCAGAGCTCCAGCGGTGGAGGAAAAGGCGGCAAAGGGGGGGGCGGTGGATCTTCCAGCTCCACCGGCTCACAGAGCGGCAATACCAGCCAGAACAATTCCTCAGCTGGCGGCGGTGGGGGTGGAGGCGCCCAAACCCAAACGTTCGACAGTTTCCTTGAATTTGGTTATGAGGGAGGTCGTCTGAGTGGACCAAGGGATTTCCGATTCAAAGACCCTGCCAATAGCAGCTCGGAGACGAATTGGATGCTCGCGGCCGCTAATCCTGCAAATCAAAGCACGAAAACTCCGTGCAATGCGCTCGACAACGGGACAACCACCATCGTTAGCGCCGCCAGCGTCTACAGCTGCATTAGCGCTCTCAACGTTCCCATTCCATCCGCGCTGGCGTCAAATTACTTCGCACCCGTTTTCAGCGCAATAGACCCGGGCCGCCACCACTTCCAGGAGGGCACGTACCTGGACTACCACTTCGACATACCCTTCCAGTTCCCGGTGATAAACCGCTATACGGTCTTCTCGAACATCGAACTTGTCGAAGACCTCCGCAGCGACTTCTTCTTCGGCCAGGCCGGCGATACGCCCATCGACACCCATTTCCTCATCGACGCCAAGCACGCGCTGAACATCCCGATCCTGACCTGGGTCAGCGGCAAACTCAGCCTCGCCCCATCGTTCGAGATGATCTTCTATACCAATAAGATCAACAACTATCTGTATCGCTCTTACACAGGCTCAGTTTCACTGAGTTATACCTTTGAAAGACGGCCGGGCATGGATTGGAAAAAGCTCGTCGGCTACTCCAACCCGATCCCCACATTGCCAACCCTGCCGACGCGTTAACTCAATGCCTGCATCGAAGTCATCTCCCCGGCGGCGCTCGGCGTCTGGTTCACGGTACTCCGTCAGACGAAGTCTCAGATTTGGTGCTCGCCCTGTGTCAAAGCCCCAAGCGAATCCGTCAATCCATTTACGGAACGATTCAAACTGTTCGAACGGCAGTCGGTGCGTGATTTCGCCGGTCGCTTGTCCTGTTGAAGTCGATCTTTCGCGACGGCTCCCATTCTTTCCAAGCTTCCGCGCTCACTTAAGGAGGAAACATGCAGCACTTCTTGCTCATTGTCATGGTTGCCTGCTCGCTTGCCGCCGCCGAGGATCGGGCCACGCTTGCCGGGACACTGCACCCGCTTGCGCGTCCCGAGTTCGACCGCGGACCTGTACTCGCGTCGTTCCCAATGAACCGCATGCTATTGGTGCTCGCCCCCAGCGCGTCGCAGCGGGCAGATCTCGAGCGGTTCCTGACAGACGTGCAAACGCCGGGCTCGCTCGATTATCATCGCTGGCTCAAACCGGATGAGTTTGGCCGCCGCTTCGGTCCAGCGGACTCGCAGATTTCGGTGATCACGTCATGGCTACGCGATGAGGGATTTACAGCAGTGCACGTTTCAAAAGGCCGCACCGCGATCGAATTTTCGGGAACGACGGAAACAGTCGAACGCGCGTTCGCAACCCCCATACATAGATTTGCGATCAATGGTAGAGAGTTCTGGGCGGTGGCCACTGAGCCGTCGATCCCGGCTTCGATTGCTGGGCCGGTTCGCGGATTCGTCGGACTCGACAACTTCAGAGCGCCCGTTACGCCGAAGCACAACGTTCCCGGATCCACTGATCATGCCATTTCGCCGGGCGATTTCGCGATCATTTACAACATCAATCCGCTCTACAAGACCAAGCTTACCGGGGCTGGCGTCAATATTGCGGTCATCACGGATTCCAATCTTGCGATTCAAGACATCATCCAGTTCCGAAATGAAACCGGTCTTTCGCCGAACGCTCCGCAGTTAATCTTCAACGGCCAGCCGGCCGGCTACATTGAAGACGAACCGACCCTCGATGCGACCTGGTCCGGCGCGATTGCTCCTGATGCGCGGATTAAGGTGATCGTCTCGGCCGGAACCGTCGCCGCAAGCGGTGTCGACCTTTCAGAGCTGTACGCTGTCGACAACAACGCTGGCGACATCATTAGCGAGAGTTACTCAGCCTGCGAGCCCGAAGTTTCGAGCGCGCACATGCAGGAACTCGAAGCTCTTCGCGCGCAGGCCGCCGCGCAAGGCATCACTTGGGTGGTCGCGGCAGGCGACGCTGGCGCCTACGGCTGCATCGAATTCCACACCGTCTTCACGTTCCCCGCAGGAAGCACCCCCGCGGTGAATGCTCGCGCTTCCTCGCCGTATGTTGTTGCAGTGGGGGGAACGCAGTTCGATGACGCCGCCATGCCGCAACAATTCTGGGCGCAGTCCGACAGCCCCGGGCTCGTCTCGGCCTTATCTTACATTCCTGAAATTCCCTGGGATGATAGCTGCGGGACCGCGGACCTGCCGTGTCCCACAGGTGTGGATCCCAATCTTCGAGCCGGATCCGGGGGACCGAGCAGGTATTATCCGAAGCCGACTTGGCAAAGCGGCGTTTCCGGAATCCCCGCCGACGGCCAGCGCGACGTACCGGATATCGCGTTCACTGCCTCCGGCATTCACGATGGTTACCTTCTGTGCTTCCAGGCGTCGTGCGCTCCAGGAACAACCCTAAATACGCTGGAGCACGTGGGAGGAACGTCGGCGGCAACTCCGTCCTTCGCGGGAATCATGGCCCTTATTGTTCAAAATGAAGGCCAGCGCCAGGGCGCAATTCAACCCGTACTTTACCGCTTGGCTGCCGCGCAAAGCACCGCTCAATGTGACGCCTCAAATGAGACCGTCCTTCCCGCCTCCACTTGCGTCTTCAACGACGTGACGCGTGGCAGCACTGCACTAGCCGGCGGCGAACCTACGCTCTACGTCGCCGCTCCCGGATACGACCTCGCAACCGGACTCGGTTCAATCAATGTGACTAATCTCGCAAATCAATGGGACGCGTCGAAGCTCCCCACCAAGCTAACGCTCACCGCAAGTCCACTGTACGTGCCGCAAGGGAGGGCTGTCACGCTTCAGGCGACACTCAACGCTAACTCGTCAGGTTCCGCGCCCACGGGTACCGTCACTTTTTTCGTCGGACCCAACCCGCTCGGTGACCCAGTCACGATCACATCGCAACCTTCTGCCACGCCTACAGCCACCGTGACGATCACTGTCGCGTTGCTTGAAGCGGGCGGAAACGCAATCACAGCCTCGTACAGCGGTGATCAGACCTATATGCCGTCGGTTGCGCCCGTTCAGATCGTGGAAGTATCGAGTTCCTCGGCCGACTGTGCCGTCACCGAATTCGCCGCGCGCCCAAATCCGATTCCAGTCGCTTTCGGCGACGATTACGGGGCTACAACCATCTTTGCGAATGCAGCCTGCGACTACGACATCCGTATCGGATCGCCATCCGGTCCGTTGTTCACGTCTTTTAGCCAGTCCGCGGCGCCGACTACAGGCTTTTGGGTCGCCGACAGCACGAGGTTCTTCCTCCAGGCACGCGGCGATACGAGCGTTTCTGGCACGCTCGCGACAGTGACTGTTCGTCTCGCCGAAGCAGACCAAGGAGAGTGCGTCGTAAACGACTTCGAGGCGACACCCAATCCGATCATTCACTCTTCCTCGCCAGGTGGGACCACGATTATCGCGAACGCAACTTGCGGCTACGATGTGCGTATCGGTAGCTCATCGGGGAGAATCATAGGCAGCGGCACGGGTGCGATGCAATTCGCAACCGGGAATATCGTCGTAGACAACGCGTCGTTCTTTCTCCAGCGGCAAGGGGACATAACCCCGCAGGGAACCGTTCAAACCTTCTCGATCCGAGTCGTCCCAACTCCATGAGCCCGTGTTTGGCGGATATGAGGCACTCGGCCGACGAGATCGTTTGTTGAAGGACGCTTTGATCGTGAAGTCTGAGGAGGGCCAGTCCATGTAAAACCCTCGAAGCAACGGGTCGCGAGCTGTCGGGCTGTGGGAAGCGAGTGCACCTTCGAAGCTGAGAATTCCCAGTTGGATTTCGACGAAAAGGAGCCGAAGAAGTTTGCCGAGTATTCAGGTAAAGAGAATCGGGCAGCCGGCGGTTGTTTCTCGCCTGAATCCAGTCGAAGGTCGCCGGCGTTTCTTGCGGCATTCGCAAGCTCGTGAGCGCAGGAAAACGGTGCCTGCCTTTTAACTCAAGCCACATTCCGAAGCGCGAAGCGATGCGGAATATAGTCGCGCCCTCAACGTTCTGGTCAAGGTGAGACTGGAACATCGAACTCACGCGGCCCACCGAAGTTTTCTGCAAGCCAAATTTCCGGGATTAGTGGTCAGGTCGTTGCGCTTAGCAAAACTCTGTGCAAGACTCTAAAACTGTAGTTAATTTCATGAGGAGGGGTCATGCAGAAACCAAAACCTGGAGTCTACAACTTCAGCGGGATTCCCCCGATTCCCATAGTGAACCTTGGCGGCGTTCAGCTCGACTTTGGACCCACGAGTATTCAGGTTCGGAGTGACGGCAGTATTGGAATCCCTAGATGGGGGTTGGAGATCAAAATTCCATTTGGCGGCGGAAGCGATCAACCCGTGACCCAACCCGCGCCACCCGATTCTTCGACAATACCGCCCGATCCGCAGCCCGATCCTAACCCCGAGCCGCCAGAGCCACCGGAACCTCCAGAGCCGCCCCCACCACCACCTCCTCCTCCGCCACCACCTCCTCCGCCGCCAGAACCGCCACCACCCCCTCCGCCACCACCACCTCCGCCGCCACCACCACCTCCTCCGGAGCCACCCGAGCCTCCGGAGCCGGAGGAATCTCCCGATGTGAATCTAATCGCTTCAATATCACCGGGCACGCTTAACGGGACCTTGCCTTCGGATCAGATCCACGGAGCGCCGGCAGGCACTTACTTCAGTGGGTCAGTCACGATGACTGTGAGCCAGAGTGGCGCAGTGACTTTCAGCAATTGGTCCGTGTTTCTTAACTTTGCGTGGGCGGGCGGCGGCAGAACGGCCATACCTCCTCCAAAATGATCGACTTCCGGTAAAATCGACTTGCTGTCTCGCGGCGGGCCGCGATGAAACTGGCATTACCGAATCGTCTGAGCGAATCATTCCGAGGAGCAGGTCTTAGATATGTCTGACAGTGCTGCACCAACAATCACCGCGTGGATTCAACACCACTATTCGTATTCGATTGGAAGAATCTTTAGCCTGGAAGAGTCAACCAGGATTATATCCGAATCGGCCAAGTTGCCAAAACACCAGAGTACGCTCACGGCAGCCAATGGTCGCCAGATTCGTGACACGACCTTGTATTGGTTACCCAATTCGCAAGACACATCATGGATCTTTGACCGCCTCCTGCAATGCGTGCAATCTTGGAACAGAGACTTTGGTCTGGAACTCTCGGAGGGTGCACCGAGGTACGGACAGTTGACCCGATATGAGGTCAATCAAGAGTATGATTGGCACATGGATATAGGGCGAGCGGCCGCGAGCCGGCGTAAGGTGAGCATTGTTATCGGCCTCAACGACCCCGATGAATACGAAGGAGGCGGCACCGAAATCTTCTTTGGTAGTCAGTCGAATCCAACTATCAAGCTTCCGGCCGGCGAAGCAATTTTATTTCCTTCATATGTCATGCATCGTGCGGTAGCGATAACGCGCGGCTTGAGATGGACTCTGGTCGTGTGGTTCTGTGGCAATAGACCGTTCAGGTGACTAGCGCGGCGAGGGCATTTCGAAGCGCATAAAGACCGTCATAAGAGATGCACTGGAACCCCTGACCTCAGAACCGGGATCTGAAAAGCGCAAGATGGTCAAAGGCTATTTGATCTGTACGTTGCCGAGATCCGGGTCCACTGCGATTTGTTCCGCGCTCCGATCCACCCGGATTATGGGAGATCCGCAGGAACACTTTAACACGCAGTTTATGATTGCCATGGCAAGCAAAACGCCGTCTTGTGTTGCGGATTTAGATACCTACGTACGAGCAGCCATTTGTGAGCCCAGCCTTCGAAACGGCGTGATCGCTTCGAAATTATTTTGGTTCCAGTTGGAAGCGGCGAGAAAGAAGCTGGCTCCAGACCTTAGCATTTCACTGGCCTTCGATCGCCTGCTTCGACTCTGTGGCGACCTCCGAATCATACGCTTGATTCGTCGGGACAAGATTAGACAGGCAATATCTTATATTAGTGCATACCAAACTGGCGTCTGGAGTGTAAGCCGGGAGGACAGGATTCGGAGTAGGCCGCTTGATAGCCATCAGTTTCCGGAGATTGATCGGTGGTCAAGAAAATTCTTGGAGTGGGAACAATTGTGGGACGACTTGCTCGCACAACAACGATCGGAGGTAGTCACGATCCGGTATGAGGAGATAATGAATTCCATTGAAGAGGGGGCACGCACAGTGGCCACCCGCATGGGGGTCGACTTATGCCCGAGCTTTATTGGCACGTTGAGGTCTGCTGTCGTGAAACAATCCGATCAGGAGAGTGTGGATAGGACAGTCGCCGCGTTCAAAAGATGGCAGGCGTGCCTTGGATGATCGGCGTTCAGACAAGTCGGAGAAACACTCTTGGCCATCGATTCACTATTAAGGTTGGAGGCAAACTAAGAATCGACAGCAGTCAGACTCGTGCGAGGGAACTTGGCCCGCATCCTCGACCGACTTCATGCAGCACTCCGTCTTCAGTCGTAAGCGGGCCGCATTTACGGTTAATTTTGGCCCAAAGGCGCGTCGGGCGTGCCGTTCCGGAGGAGTCAGCCCAACGGTGCCCTTTCGGAGATGGGCGTTTTGGCAGGTGTTGGCGATACACAGATCCGAAACTTTCGTCTGGGTTAACACCCTGGAGAAAGTCACTCCGCCGAAATTCTCCATTTTCGTGTTAGGAGTTGTGTCCGTCTTGGGGAGCCAATCTTAAGTCCTTCATTTCCAACACAAACCTTAGACGACACGCCACTTGGCCTCACGTGGCCAGGCATGGTCTGTCAATGTAAATTTACCCGTCCTTACCCGAATTTCCCTATCCATGGACCTCGGGGTACCCCCAGTTTCCCCCCAGTGCTTTGCGAAATTGCTCAGCCACGAAGCTTACTCAACCAGCTTGGGCGAAGATCGCCGCGATCATCGGCATGCAGTTTACGATCTTGCGGAGCATTTGTTAATAGGCTCGATCATCTGGACGGCGGATCGCCTTAAGCTCGCACCGGATAAAGGTGCGCCAAACCAACGCGGCGAAATAGCGCCTATTATAGACGACAGGCTGTTTAGGGCGGCTATGGGGAGGTGAATATGAGGAATGGGGGTACGTGGTGGATTGCGGGTGCAGTGCTGTTTGTCTTCGGCGCGGCGTGTTCTTCGAGACAAAACTCCCCTCAACTTTCGGCATTGGACAGCGCATACAAGGCCGGCGTGTTGACCAAGAGCGAATATGACGCCAAAAGAGTCGCGATCCTAAACGAGGCGGCGGCGCTGAAGGCGCTAGACACGGCCCTGGCGGCCGGTGTGTTAACCAAGGACGAGTACCGCACCAAGAAGGCCGCACTGCTTGCCTCCCAAGCGCCATCTGAACCCGACCCTTACGTCGCCGCCACCCCACCCGGCGCCGGCTCTTCATCCATACCCGCCCCGGTCAAGAGCGTGGACCCGCTTCCATCCGAGGCCCAGCCGGTTGCAAACAACAGCCGGGCCGCGATGCTTGCGCCCAGCTCCGGCGAACCCCACACCTACCACATGAAAGTGATCAAGGTTATGGACCAATACGGCTTTGAGAAACCCATGCAGTCCATGAGTATGCTCGTTCCGACCGAGTGGCAGGCTCAGGGCGCCACCACATGGAATATCAAGGATAAGTGCAATGGCATCCAGACTAGCCTTCGCGCCAACGGTCCTGATGGCCGCGGCTACGAACTTTTTCCCGCGTTCAATTGGGTTTGGGCCGATGATCCCAAGTACCTTCAGGCCTCGGCCCGGCAAACGGCCCAGCTCGGGTCCAAACCGTGCGACATCATGCCGCCAATGGGAGCCCAGGAGTATCTGCGCCGAAATCTGGCCCGCGTGCGTCCCAACGCCCGACTGGTGGCCATGGAACCAGCCCCCAAGCTGATGGTGTCTTTGCAGCAGCAGGCGCGCCAGACCGAGCAAATGTGGGCCCAACTCGGCACGAAGAAACAGGTGCGCCCGGATGCCATTCGCGCCCGCTTGCGGTACTCGGTCAACGGTCAGGCCGTGGAGGAGTGGCTGTTCGTCTCCACCGTGACCACCGCCACCCCCGGCGTGAACCTCCAGACCATGCGCCCGAACCAAACCTATTCGTACAGTACCGTGGCCCGCATGTCGGCTGGTCGCGCCCCGCAAGGCCGGTTGGATGCCTCCTCGAATTTTTTCGCTCTGCTTAGTTCGACGATTCAGACCAACCCGGAATGGCAGAGCCGCGTCAACGGCAACGCACAGGCGATTCAACAAATCGAGGCTAAGGGAGTTCGTGACCGCAACGCCATCGTGACGAAAAGCATCCATGAGACGAGCAACACTCAGCGAGAAATATTCGAGAATCAGCAGAGAGTAGAGGATCACACCGGCTGGCAGTTCGGCCAATACCAGCGTAGCGTAGACACCTACCTCGATCCCGATACGGGCAAAACTGTCGATCTCAACAACACCTACGGCCACGCCTGGATAAACAATCGGGGCGAGTACCTGCTGAGCGACCAGGAAACCTTGGATCCGAGTATTAACAACGATTGGAAACCACTCCAAATGGTGAAGAAGTAGCCGCGCCGTAATGAAGAATATTGGGCTGATGGTCGTGGTTGTATGGCTGCTGTCGGAAGCAACGGCCTGCCACCGCAACACTAAAGCGGAGCAACTGGCGGCGCTCGATAGCGCCTACCAGTCGGGGGTGTTTACCAAAGAAGAGTACGAGGCGAAGAAACTGGCGCTCACAGGCCCTCCACCGGCTCCGGCTCTGGAGTCGAACACTCCGCCGGATTCGGCGCCAGTGAACACGCCGTCATCCAACCCGCCTGCTCCAGTCAATCCGCCCGCCGCTACCCGGGCCGAGGCGGACGACCCGGAGCCCGCTCCGCTGGCGGGCTGTGAGGACGCCGAGTATAAGTCGGACAAGGTAAAGGGACAACGGACGCGCTTTTTCCCGGCACCGGTCAGCGCCGTCCGAAAAGCGGCGCTCCAGGCGCTGAAAAATCTCGATTTCAACATTCACAGGGACGCCACCAACGAGATGGAAGCCAGCAAACGGAGGCACATCGGCGTGGTGGTCGGTGCCGGCGGCGAAAGACTCGTGCTTCGTTTTGATGCGGTACAGCGGGACAACCAAATCGGAACGCGCGTGACCGCTGAGACTAGAAAATCCACATTCGGCCGCTTGGCCCAGAAATCCTGGACGAGTGCAGTGTTGGCGCAGATCGCTTGTAACCTCAGGCATTGAACTTGCGGCGGCGAGATCTCACAAGGCTTCCCCCAGCCGGTGGCCAGCGCCTACCCTGCGTTCGCCGTGCGTTCAAATCCGATTCATAATGATCCCTCGTGCTACGATTTTCTGATGCCAACGGAACACATCGTCGCGCTATTGATTGCGGAGCGAGACAAGCTAAACCGAGCCATCGACGCTCTCCAAGGACCGACGAAGCGCCGCGGAAGACCGCCACGGAATCCGCTGCCGACCACGGCTCCGACCGCTGCTCCTATACCGGCCGACCAAAGTCCTGCACCGGCGAAACGCGCCGCACTTTCACAGCAGCCCAAAGGAAAGCCTTCGGTGAGCGGATGAAAGCTTACTGGGCGAAGCGGAGGAAGAAGAAGGGCTGAGCGGGGTGACTCTGCGGCCGGAAACGCCGGGCATCAGTTCCGGGCCCCGGCGCCGCTCACCAAAATCATCTTCCGGATTTGAGAGTCTGTATGCAAAACATGCAAAAGTCGAGCGGCGGGGGGGGCTTTTGCATATTTTGCATACGGATTCTCGGTGCTCCTCAGGTCGATAGACTTCCTCAGAGCTCCACAGTCGGACCGAAACAGCAAGCCGTGATCGTGGTTTACAATCGGCCGAAAATCGCGTATAAAGAAACCAGAGCCAGTTCGACAGGCCAGCGCAAAGCGCACCCTCCGAAGCATCCCTCCAGATCACTCTTGGAAGGTACGTGTATGCGCACCAATCACTCGACGGATCACAATCACGCCACGGCGGACGATCCCGCGCTCTGCGTTCGAGAGAAGCTCCGCGTCGAATACTGGCCCGTCGGCCGGCTGAAGCCCTACGAGCGCAATCCAAGAAAGAACGACAAGGCGGTCGACCGGATTCGTGAAAGCATACGCCAGTTCGGATTCGCCGTGCCAATCTTGGCCAAGTCCGATGGTGAGGTTATCGATGGCCACCTTCGGCTCAAGGGCGCCCTCGCGGAGAAGATGCGGGAGGTGCCGGTGATCCCGTGCGACGGCTGGACTGATGCGCAGGTGAAAGCTTTCAGGTTGATGGTTAATCGTTCGGTCAGTTGGGCGGACTGGGATCTCGATGCGTTGGCGCTCGAATTCCTCGAACTGAAAGCCCTGAACTTCGACTTGAGCCTGACGGGATTCAACTCTCGAGAGATCGATGAGTTCACGCTCACGCCGAACGCGGCGGAGGACGAAGTTCCTCCCGTACCGCAAACGCCGGTCTCGAGGCTTGGCGATCTCTGGCTGTGCGGCCCGCACCGGGTACTGTGCGCGGACGCGACGAGCGGGGCTGATGTTGCGCGACTCCTCGGGAATAGAGAGCCGCGGCTGATGATCACTGACCCACCCTATGGAATCGAGCTCGACAGCGAATGGCGTGACCGCGCCGGCCTGAACGGCCATGGGCCCGCCGAGCCGAGCTACATGAAGAAGCGGACGCCGGGTCACACCGAAACGACGATATCGGGCGATACGCGAGCCGATTGGTCGGAAGCATTTGCTCTCGTTCCTTCGCTCGAGGTGGCTTACGTCTGGCACGCCTCTGCGTTCACCCGTGAGGTCCTCAACGGACTGCTTCGTATTGGGTTTCTTCATCACCAGCAGATCATCTGGGATAAAACCCGGACAGTGCTGACTCGGACCCACTACTGGTTCGAGCACGAGCCCTGCTGGTACGTGAGGAAGAAGAATGCGCCCTGGTTTGGGAAGCCAGGGGAGAACTCGACCATCTGGCGATGTCCCTCGCTGAAATTCATCATGGGATCATCGGACGAAGAAAAATTCGATTACCCCACTCAGAAGCCGGTCGAGTTGATGCGGCGGCCGATTCTGAACCACACCAAACGGGGCGAGCTGGTGTACGAGCCGTTCCTCGGCTCCGGGACGACGCTCGCCGCGGCCGAGTTAACCATGCGCGTCTGTTGCGGTCTTGAACTCGATCCGAAGTACGTGGACGTGGTGGTCGAGCGTTGGCAGAATCTAACCGGTCAGCAGGCCACGTTGGAGGGCGACGGGCGCACTTTCGCTGAAATCGCCCGAGAGCGTGTTTCAGTAGCGGCGTGACATTTTAGAATCAGCATGTTGGAGAATACTTCCCGTGACTAAAAAAGGGAGGGGTCAACCAAAATACCAGCCTACCGAAGCTGACCGCACCACCGTGATGGTCATGACCGCGGCCGGGCTCAAGCAGGAGGATATCGCAGCGTGCATCGGAACCAGGGGCATCGATGCGAAGACGCTGCGCAAGCACTTCGCTCATGAGCTTTCCGTTGGTGTGGCGAAGGTTAATGCGCTGTGCTCACAGGGGATCGTGAGGGCAATGCAGGCTGGTGAAGCGTGGGCGCTCTGCTTCTGGGCTAAGGCGCGCATGGGATGGCAGGAAAAATCCACGGTTGGGCATCAGACGCTGGACGAGTACGGTAAGCCGACGCGGCCGGGCATTACAATCATCGTGACGGATGTCGCGACCAAGAACCCGCCGCAAGTTGGCGCGCCCGTGATTGAGCATCGGCCGCCGAGCGGTGACCTCAAGAAGCCGCGCGAATAGCGCTTGATCAATTTCAAGAATGTCTCTTGGCAACCAGTCTGGATCGGGAGATGAGTCGTGGGGTCGAGATATTAGTTTTGGTCACTCGATTAATTAGTTCTTGGCGCCACATTTAGATATTGGCATCGTACCCGAGTGTCATAGTCGGCCCATGATCCCCAGCGACGCCTCACCGCCACCGCGTCGACGCCGCGGCCCGCCTACTGGCCATCCGGGATCGGGTGGTCGGACGCGTTCACCGAACCGCTGCGCGTGCGGTCGGATGACTGCTGACCGCGCCAGAAAGCGTGGACACCAGTGTTCGCCTCAGGAGGATCCCACGCCGAAGCCGGCGCATTGTGATCCCGCGCCGGAGCCGGCGCACATTAGCGGGCCGCGCTGTAACGACTGTGGTGGTCCGTTGATGCTAGTGTCAGGAGGCTTCGCATTTCTATGCGGCACGTGCGGCCAATTCCAGCGATAGCGTCCTCCGAAGGCGGAATGAGTCCGGCCATCCTACGAACCGTTTGTCGGCTAAGGGTGTTCGTCGGCCGAGGTCCGCCACCCCGCGCTGAAGATTTTCACAGAGCGTTGAAGAATTGCCTTGATGTTTTCCCGCAGCGGAGTGATGAATGTGACGACCGCGAACGACAAGCGGCAAAGGAGAAAATACGATAGCAACGTTCACAATCGACCCTCACAACAACATCACGGCGCACGCCGAGCTACCCGCCGGCGCCGACGAATCTCAAACTTTCAGCAACACGAAGGAACTCGCGAAACTTACCTCAGAATGGCCTGCGTCACGCTTGGTGGAAGTCTGGAACAGCTTCGCGGGCGTCGCCCCGTTCGACGACCTGAAGCCGGTAAAAAAGTTCACCAGCCGCAAGGCCGCGGTCAGCCGTATTTGGCAGGCGGTCGCCCGTCTTTCCCCGGACGTTGCACCACCGGCGGCCAACGTCGCGCCCGTCAAGGGGAAGTCGAAGAAGTCCCCGGCCAAGGCCCCGCGGCGCGCCCAGGCGAAAAAGGCCGCAACTGAATCGGGCAGCAACAAGAAGGCGGAGGTTATCGCGATGATGAAGCGGGCGAAGGGCGCGACGCTGGCCGAAATCATCGAAGCCACGGGCTGGCAGAAGCACACGGTTCGGGGTTTCGTAAGCATCCTCGGCAGCAAGGGCGGGCAGAAGATTGAGTCCTCGAAAAACGCCGCCGGGGAGCGTAGCTATCGCATCGCGAAGTAGCTCCAGCCCTCCAAGTCGCCCCAAAACGCCGCTTCCGGCTCCGGCCGTGGCGGCGTTGCTGCTTGAGGGGCTTCCTTCCGGAGCGTTTTTGATGCAAGATGTTTGGGTAAGAGGAACCATGATCGAAACCCTCACCGAAACGGAGCGCAAGGTCATCAACATCCTCGTGGCTTACGGCGATGCGCCCAACGCCTACACAGACCCCTTGCATGCGGTTGATCGCGCAATGGGCTGAGATACGTGAATATCTGGAGTCATGGTTTGAGCCGCAGCGCGATATGGATCGCAAGGTCGAGATTTGTGGCTCGGCGCTATTCCACGCTCTCTTTCGCGACCATTACCCTGAGACCGGACTGCGGGAACTGATCCGATATTGGGTGGGTCTACGCAATTGGGCAGAAACGGCTCAGCTGGCGTTCACTGGCTATGTAGTCCGCCGCCCTAAGGTTTTTCTGGATGTCGCGGAGGAGTTCTGGTCTTCAGGCGCTGACAGCGGGGCGGCACAGGAATTCTTCCGCGCGTCTTTCATTGCAAACCGGGACAATACTGCCATACGTCCACTCCTGGAAAGGAGTATTCGACGTTGGATGGGCTTCGTACATCCCTCGGGCCGGCGCCCCGCAGATCAAGACGTGGAGAAGGACAGGATCGTCAGGCGCGAAATCGAAGCTCGGGCTGGATGTCCCGTTCTCCCCGGCGAAATGGAGGTAGCCGGAACTCAATTGATTGTCGTTTCGGACCTCCCCCTCCTCAGGCTCGGCCGTTTTGCCCTTTTGATCATGTCGGCTGGAGACGCGCTCCCGTTTATTGGCGCGCTTGCAAATTGGGCCGTCGCCTCCGCGGCCATGGACGATGGCGACTTCAATGATCTCGTTTCTTGGGTGGTCCGACTGTCGGATACTGACGTCGACTCGATCCTCGTTGCTGAGGCCCGCAGGCTCGTCGCATACGCTAGCCCGGTCGCCCGGGAGGGAAGAGGAGGTGGCTTCCTGCCTCAGGCGCGAGGACGTTGACCTTTACACAATCTTGGAGCGGGCCAAGTGTGTTCCCATCGATCCCTCAGCGGTCCTCCCTCCCTCGCTGATCAAGCGTGCCCAAGATGCACTCACGCCAATCAACCCGAATGCGATTCGCGCGAGTACTTCGCATACTCTCGAAAGCCATGCCTTGGAAACGCTAACGCCGATTCTTTGCGCGCACAGACCACACGAGTTGGCCGACTTCATGCGCAGCGTGGTGCGGACGATGCCTGCCCGCGAAATGAATGGCCAGTATTTCCTCGCCATGATGCTTCCGGAGATTTCCTTGCTACTTACAGGAAGCGAAATCGCCGCTGTTTCTGAATCTATTGACAGTATTTCGGTAAATGCTTCAGAGTGGTCTGAGAGGGAGATTAGCGGCCCCCGGCACATGGCAAAACACGCAGAGGCACGCGCCCTCCCCTGACCTAGTCCCCTGACCTGCGCATGCTCCCTGGTCGCGCTAAAAGCCCGGTCCCCACATCGGGTCGGAAGAACGCTACTTCGGTTGCGGGACGATTCGGAGATACGGTTTCGGCGACTTCCATCCGCCGGTGACGTCTTCCCCTAATTCTTTCAGGCGGTCTGCGAAAAACAAACTGTCGAACTATTCGGGAACGGCCCGCCGCGCGGCCTTGCCGGGGCCCTGCCCACCTTATTTTGGCTGCGAAAGCTTCCAAACGTCTCGTGTCTGTGCCAGTGATGCTGGTCTGGAAATTGGGCGACTCGATGGCTTGGGCCTCGCGCTGCTAGCGGCGCACCTCCACCTTTTGCACTTGCACGCTTGTCTGAAGGCCGTACCCGCCGAACGGTATTGTCACGGGTCCATAGGGCGACGCGCCGGTAGGCAACGGTCCGAACGAAAGTACGAACGTGACGGCACTCCCGAGCCCGTTCACGTTGTAGGTTGTGCCTTGGATGGTGAAATCTGAGCTTGAGACCAGGGCATACGTGCCCGCCACGACACCGCCGCTCGGGGACACCGAAGCCATCCATTTCGGACTGCTGAGTGTGGCGATGAGCTGTCCCTGAGAAAATGTACTCGGATTCGCGAAACTCTGGTTAGGATTCGGATTGTAATACAGGTTTTGGGTCCCACCATTGCTGCTTCCGCTACCCGCCACGGGGAAGATCTGCATGTTGGTTCCGTTTGGAATGACCTCGAGTGGCAAGGGGACCGACTGAAACGTGAAATAAGCCGTCGCCTCGCTTGGAGTCCCAGAGAAGAATGAGACTGGCAGGTTAGCGATGTAAGGAAAGTAACCGACCAGCTGTGCATTGCCATTACTGATATTCAACTGGCCGACCTCGTGCACCACGATTTGGCCGTTCGGAACCGGTTGAACAGCGCCTGAACCTACCGCCTGAGACTTGAGGTGGTCGTCTATGGATTGCTGACCCAGGATGTACGCGGCCAAGCCTGCCACGCACAGGATACCCGCTAGTTTCCATGCTCTTTGGTTTGTCCACAATGGAATGTTCATAACGCTCCTTTCAATCCAATACTAACCAAAGATATTTGAATTTTTCCTTATCACCCCATCTGAGAGAGGCGGCGGGCGGGGTATTGGTCCGGGCTGCCGCACTTTCGGAGCGGAAGGAATTGACGCCGCGCACGCTGCGACGCAATGTCACGCTGGCCGACTTCCCGTTCCTGATCCGCCCTCGAACGCGGCTTCGGGTCAGCCACGCGGAATTGCTGGCGCGAAGGGTGTTCTCGCCAGCCTCCGGTAAACGCTGCTTCGCGACGGCTGAGGTTCTATCAGCGATTCGGGCTGCCAAAAAAGGTTTAGAACGTCAGGTTCTCGACCCGAACGTCCGATGCATTCGCCGTCGCGCTCCGATGTGCTTTCGGCTCCTCGGACTCCTGGCGACGATGCCGAAGCGTGGGTCATTGCTTGCTACGTGCTTCGCCACTGCTTGCATGGTGGATTCGAAATCTTGGTGGATCGAGTCGATGAAAAGCCACTTTCGTAGAACCTCATGCGGCATCAGCGCTGGGAACTCGGCTTGAATGGAAGCGTGATGTTGGTAGTCGGTGCAGACCAAAACCCCGTGCCAGTTCCAGCGGCCGGATTTCGTTGGCTCAATGAGCAACAGCATCAGACGCTCGAAGAGGTACGCGGCAAGCCCGCCGAACATCCTCTTGGTGAAGAAGGTCGGGTGCTCAACAAACTCCTCGAGAATCCAGTCGTGTTCGAACTTCTTCATATCTTCGAGTCACGAGGAGCGAGTCGCGACGTGAACCCCGCAGGTGGAACGCTCTGTTGAGGACGACGCGACTCGCGATTGTAGAGAGCACGGCGTCATTGGCCCGACCCGGCCGTTCCGTCCAGAGTCACCGTGGCGCGATGGCGTACGTTCATGCCCACATTGAATCACACCATCGAACCAGTTTCCAAGCGTCCAGCCTCGCGGTTCACGGCGACGCGAGGGCCCTGCACTTGGTTTTCATTTCGCACTATTTCCAGTGCGAGCCGGGTGATGGACCAGCAACATTTTGGACCGAACTGACAATTCTCTTACGCGCGTTTTATTCTGTTGAAGCAGGACGCGGCATCGTTACGCGGGGATGAATCGCCAGCGTTGCCGGCTCCGGTGGCAGCTCACGGCTGTTCCTGAGTCTGAAGGACCTCTTCTTCGGCCTGGAGCCAGTCATCGACTTCGGAGCTAGATTGATTGCCGCCCTCGACATAGAGTTCGTAAGCGCGACGGCGGATGCGTTCTTCGAGCGGAAGATCCTCGATCGAGGTTTCCGTTGCGCGTGCAGATGCGGGCATGGGCTCACCTCCATGATGACGGTATCACAGGCGGCGTCCCAGCGGAAACCTTCTGCTACTGTTTGCAGATCTTCGGCCCTGCGCGAAGCCCCGAATTTGAAAAAGTACTGGACGGGTTGGCCGTCACTCAGGACTAATCGCTTTCTGATCAAGTAGACTGGCCAATTCGTTCATATGCTGCTCAACGTCGGCGACAAACTCGGCCCTTATGAGATTCTCGCCCACATCGGCGCGGGGCCATCGGCTGAGGGAGCGCGGCCTTCTGGTCAGCACCGATGTAGGCCGTCAGATGCTAACGGTGCGCCGCACACTGGAGGGATGCCCGAGACAAGTGCTCCATCTGAAGGCGGGCGATCTGGTGGGAGCCGAAGCACGTCCCCACTGGTGACAAGACGGTAAGCCGTTTCGCAGTTGTCGGGTTTGTCGGGTTGCGGAGGAGGTATTTCTTCCTGGTCTTCCTCGCTATCCTGCTGATTCACAAGATCTTATTTGGACCTTCCGACGTTCGCGGGTTCTTGTCCGGGACCGTGGGCAATGGGCAAGAAGATGGGACTGACGGTTACCTCCACCAAGGGCGAAGACGGGGAGCGCACCTACTCCGTCGAGGCCTGAACCCTCCACCCCTTTTGCGCCGCCGGTTAGTCAAGCTTCCTGGGTGATAGTTGGACTCAAGGAGCCTTCGGCGTTTTCCCCAGGTTCGTGCAACGCCCGGCCGAGTCGAGCAACGGAGTCACGGGACGTGACACGATGACGATCATACGTTATAGAATGAATGGCACCTCATGGCCTCTAACGCCGCCTTACCGGGTGAAATCACGGCTTTGCTCACTCGCTGGAACGAAGGTGACCGGAATGCTCTGACGGGCCTTGCCACGCTCGCTTATGAAGACCTGCGGACCATTGCCGCCGGTTTCTTGCGAACGGAAGGCCGTAACCACACACTTCAGGCAACCGGCCTGGTCAACGAACTCTATCTGCGGCTGTGCCGCCAGACGGATCTCCAGGCGACGAGCCGGCAGCATTTTTACGCGCTGGCCGCGATGATCATGCGCCGGATTCTGCAGGATTACGCGCGCCGGTCGCATGCCCTGAAGCGACCGGGCGGGCAGGCAATGCGTGTTCCGCTGCATGAGGATATGGCCTGGGTGGATGCTTCCAGCGAGGACATACTGGCGCTGAATCAGGCGTTGAATGAACTGGAAAAGATCGATGCCCGTGCCGTGCGGATCATCGAGCTGCGCTATTTTCTTGGCGCGACGAACATCGAGGTTGCCGGTTTAATCGGGATTTCCAAAGCCACGGTAGACCGGGATCTGGAGTTCGCCAAAGCATGGATCTATCGGCGGCTGTCGTCCAAGCTCGGAAGGAAGGACCCCTAGATCCGAGACGAAGCCATGTTCGTGCGAGGCAAAAAGACGCGTCTTCGCGCGTTATACGTTAGAGGGTAGAGCGTGCACGGAAACGAACGGATCAAAGCTCTCTTTCAAGAGGCGCTGGACCTGGATGATCCGGCCTTAGACCGTGTGGAGTGGCTGAAACAACGCTCGGCCACCGACGATGAGCTGTTCGAGGAGGTCCGCTCTCTGCTGGAGGCGCATGCGCGAATGCTCCTTGAGGCCCGGCCCGGCCCCTTTCCTACATCGGTAGTCCCCAGCGGGCAGTTCGGCGCATACCGCGCGATTGAGGTGGTGGGCCGGGGCGGTACAAGCGCAGTCTATCGTGCCGAGCGGGCGGATGGCAAGTTTCGGCAGACCGTCGCGCTCAAGATAATGGCTTCCTACCTGAGAGGCGCCGAGTTCCTGCGCCGGTTCGATACCGAGCGGCAAATGCTGGCGTCCCTCAGTCACCCGCATATTACCCATCTGCTCGACGGTGGCGTCTCCCCGGGCGGTGATCCATACCTGATCATGGAGTTCGTCGAAGGCGAGCCGATCGACCGGTACTGCGACAAGCGGAAAGTTGACGTGCAGGCGCGACTGCGAATCTTTCTACAAGTGTGCGACGCGGTGGACTACGCGCATCGAAACCTGGTGGTGCATCGCGATCTGAAGCCGGGCAATATCTTGGTGAATGCCGATGGTCAAGTGAAGTTGCTGGACTTCGGTACGGCGTCGCTTCTTACTACCGACGCGGACCCACCCGTGACCGGACGCCCGCTGGTGACGCCTCGGTATGCCAGTCCGGAGCAGCTTCGTGGTCAGCGGATCAACACGGCGACGGACATCTTCTCTTTAGGCGTCGTGCTGTTTGAGCTGGTCTGCGGGGCCTGGCCGTTCGGTGAATCGGGGTCCGTGCTGAGTGAGCTGAACCGCATGATGGGCGAGACTCCGGCCAAGCCGCCCGCGACGGTGGTGACGGTGGAAACCGCCGAATGCCGCTCGGTTTCTAAGCCACACCTCGCGGCCATGCTTCGAGGGGATCTGTCGGCGATTGTCCTGAAGGCGCTGGAGAACGATCCCGGACGCCGCTACGAATCGGTCCGCCTGCTTGCTGCGGACATCGAGAATTTTCTGACCGGCCGTCCGGTCATGGCGCATCCTCAGACGGTGCTGTATCGCTCGCGAAGATTCGTGCGGCGGCATTGGCTTTCGGTTTCGTCGGCCCTGGTATTTGTGTCTGGTCTAGTCCTGGCGACCGGCGTAGCGATCTACCAGGCTCGAGAGGCACGGACACAAGCGGCACGGGCGCACCGCGTCAGCGAGTTTGCCAAAGATACGTTTCTCGCCGCGAGCTCGACGTGGACCAGTCCGCTCAGCGGGAAGAGCCACGCCATTCAATTCAGCGATATTCTAGACAACGCCGTAGAACGCGTCGGCACGGAACTTCGGGGCGATCCGGAGGCCGAGGCCGATCTGCGGGGAACGCTGGGCTCGACGTATTCGATACTCGGAGATCCCCGCAAGGGTGAAGCCCAGCTCAGGCTCGCGATCCAGCGGCTTGAGGGGTCGGCGGACCGCGCCTCGCCTGTGGCGGCCGACCTGCGCATGCGCTTATGCGATACGTTGTCTTATCAATGGCGATTTGCCGAAGCGCTGAACGAATGTCGCGAATCGCTGCGGCTTGCCCGGCTGTACGGCTCGGGCTTTCCAATGAGCGGCATCCTCCACGACACGGCGTACATCACGGCTAAGAGCGGGGCGCCCTTGGAGGATGCGGAAAAGCTTTTCCGCGAAGCAGCGGGGCCGGTGGATGCGCGGAGGGAGAAATTATGGCCGGCCATGATTGACACGCGCGTCGGCCGTCTGCGGCTGCGACAGGGCGATTTGGACGAGGGCGATCGAATTCTGGATCAGGCGGACCACTTGCTCCGAACCGCCCCAGGACCGCCGATGGAACTCGTTCCGGTGCTGGCGGGGAAGGCCTTCGGTGCGCGCGTACGGGGTCGATACGATGAGGCCATCAAGCTTCTGCACGAAGCGGTGGATATGCTCACCCAACGGCCGACGCCCTACCTCGAGCCCGATAAGATCGAGATCGAACTGGCCGCGGCCGAAGCGCTGGCCGGACAAAAGGAAGCCCTTACCCGGTTACGAAAATACGAAAAAGAGTTGGACGTCGAGAAGTCCTCGCCCCTGGACTGGTCTTACCTTGAGATGCTGGCAGGAATTGTCGAACAACGTTGCGGGTTTCCGGATTCGGCGGAGGAGCGCTTGCGCGCCGCGCTCTCGATAGCGAAGAAAGAGGGCCGCCAGCAGCCGGCAGACCGTGTGGAGATCTACGTCCGGCTGGCGCAGCTTCTGGTCTCTTCGGGCAGGCGGCAGGAGGCTGGTGAGGTCGCTCGCGAGGGGCTACAGGTGGCGGAACGCGCCTATGGAGCCTTCTTTGACGCGCATCCGCTGGTGGTTGACTTGCGTGGCCTGGCGGCGCCGTGAGCGGGACGGACGCAGGAAGGCCGCGGTGAATACTCTAATCACCTCCTCAATCGCGACCGGCATTCAGGAGCCGTAATAAATTCCTGAGGAATTGGTACCCTCATCAAACAAACCCGTGTCGAGGGCATTCAACACGGCGGGAGACTCGATCGACAGCGGGTACCATGAGCTGCCCGCGGGAAAGTTCTGAATTGATGCGGCGGATAAACTGACCCCGGTAAAACTTCGCGCCGCCGTGGTGGTCTCCGTGCCCATGGCTGACGGCCAACGCATTTGATTTTCGCGGGATCAAGGCCGAGCTAATATTTTTTCTCTTGGAGTGATGCGAAATTAGCTTCTCTTGCGCGACTAGGGACAGCAGAGTTGTTCCCGAATGGAGAAGCTGAGTGTCCTCTGAGCTTTCGCTGACCGCTATTGCGGCGACCTTCTCCCCGCCCAGCGCGACCCGATCTGTTTTCCGTCCCGTACCACCAGGCCCTCCGTCTCCGGCCTGTACGGTCTCAGCAACGAGGCGATCACTGGGCCACCCGCCTGTCCCGGCGGTCGCCATACTTCCTTGTGCCGGAGACCAATTGACTAGAACCATCTATTATTGGCCCGACTGTATCTTCGTGCAGGATGCTCCGAAATGGGCGCCAAACAGGCCTCTGAGAAGGCAAGCTCACCCCAAGTTCACGGTGAACGGCCGGCGTGCGACTAGTAGTGAGAACTATTCGTCCGCTGGCAACCCGCTAGACAAACGTAGCTCGGATAGTCTCACTGCAGGCATCCTCGAGGTTATCGCTCACGTCCCCGGAAGTGCAGATCAATGGCATCGTGCACTCCGGCCCGCGCGAGTTGGAACAGGCGGGCATGACGCCGGGGCAGGCCATCTCGTCTCCTTAATGAAATTCAGTAAGGGTGTGTCAGTAGGTTGAAAACTATTCCTTAAATGGAGAAACTCAATGTCCACTAAACTCTCGTTGGCTGCTATTGCGGCGACCTTCTTCTTGGCTGCTATTGCGGCGACCTTCTTTCTGCCCGGTGCGATGCAAGCCAAGTATTGTGTACCACCAGTCTGTATTGTGCCCCCTACCACCACGCCCTCCGTCACCGACCTGTACGGCCTCAACAACGACGCGATCACTGGGCCACCCACCTGCACCGCCGGCGACCCGGTTAACTGCGCCACCGGCAACCTGGTCGAAACGGCCGTCGATCTCACCGTCCGGGGGCGCGGCCGCTTCTTACGGCTTGCGCGCACCTACAATTCCGTGGATGCCGGGTCGGCAGCGACCGCGGATGCGGCCGGCTTCGGATGGACTCACTCGTACGCCGAGTCCTTGAGCTTCGATGCCAGTGGAAACCCCACGGTCCATCAGGGCAACGGTTCCACTGTTCCGTTTACCGGCAGCGGCCCGGTTTTCACTGCGGCCCCGTACGTGATCGCGACCCTCGTCCAAAACGGGAATGGGACCTACACCTTCACCTTGCCCGACCAGAGAGCCGACATTTTTAGCTCCGTAGGTCGCCTCATGGCCCAAACCGATCGCAATGGTTACCAGACCACGCTGGCCTACGACGGCTCCGGCCGCGTGACGTCCGTGACCGATCCCGCCGGGCGAAAGCTTTCCTTCAACTATGGAAGCAACGGCCTGGTGTCTTCCGTCACCGATCCCATCGGCCGCCACGTCAGCTATAGCTACGATTCGTCCAATAATCTGACCGCTGTGACCGACGCTGGCGGAAACACCACTCGCTACGCCTACGACACATCTCACCGTCTGATCACCATGACCGATCCCAATGGCGGGACCAGCAGCAACACCTACGACAGCAGCGATCGCGTCGTATCCCAGACGGACCCGGCTGGCCGCATCATGACCTTCGCCTATGCCGGCGCCACCACCACCGTCACCGATGGCAATGGACACGTGGACAACCAGACCTATACAGGCAACCGCCTGACTTCGATCACGGACGGCGTGGGCACGGCTGCCGCGGCCACCTCGACCTTCACCTACGATGCGGCCGGAGACCGCATCTCTGCCACCGATCCCAACGGGCACACCTGGAATGCGACTTATGATACCCACGGAAATCAGCTCACCAGGACCGACCCTCTGAGCCGGACCACGACGTCCACCTATGATGCCCAAAACAATCTGCTCACCCGCACCGATCCGCTGGGTGTCAACACCACCTACACGTATGATCTTCATGGAAACCTGGCGACGGTCAGCCGCCCCTTGACCGGCACGCTCCAGACATCGACGACGACCTTCCAGCACGGCGACCCGAGCCATCCCGGCGACGTCACCGCCGTGGTGGACGCCCTCGGCCAGACCTGGTCGCGCGCCTACGACGCCAGTGGAGATCTGATTCGACAAGTGGACCCGGTCGGCGATACGTGGACAGCGAGCTATAACGGAATCGGCTGGTTAATCAGCCAAGTCACTCCCCGGGGCCACACCCCCGGCGCGAATCCCTTGGACTTTACGATGACGCGAGTCTACTCCCCACTCGGCGAGCTGCTCCAGAGCACGGACCAGCTTGGACATGTCACCACGTTCGCCTACGACGGTGATCGGAACCTGTTGAAAACGACCGACGCGCTTGGGCACACCACCCACTTCGCCTTTGACGCCGACAATGAGCGGATCAAAGTGACGCGGGCGGACAGCACTGTCTGGACAACAACATTCGATGTCAATTGCCGGATCCGCTCGGGCGGAAAACGCTATTCAGTTCCGTCGGCGCGAGCACCCGGACGTAACTCTCCGTTGCCGCCGGGCCGAACACGCCCGTCGCTTACGATGCCGCGAACGAGCTCGCCGGCATCTCCTATAGCGATGGAACGACGCCAGCGGTCGGTTTTACGTACGACGCCGACGGGCAACGAACCGGGATGACCGACGGCACCGGCGCCAGCTCTTACCAATACGACTCGCTGCACCGGTTGACCAAGAGCAAGAACGGAGCAGGTAACCAAGTGAGTTATGGCTACGACCTGCGAGGGGACCTGACCGGACTGACCTATCCCTCCGGTAAGCAGGTGACCCGGGGGTTGGACGGTATTGGCCGGCTGACCTCGGTGAGAGACTGGCTGGGCAACACTTCTAACTTCCATTACGATGCCGACGGCAACCCCATCGAGACCGACTATGGCAACGGCGTCAGCGGCGCTTTCGGCTATGACCAAACCGACCTCGTGGTCGCGATGGACTATACCAGCGGACGCCAGACCTTTCTAGGTTTTGATTACACCCGCGACAGCCTTGGCCTGGTGAGCAGCGACACCAGCGGACAGGCAGGAGACGCCAACTACTCCTATACCTCGATCAATCAGCTGAGCGCGGACAACCACTCGCCCTTTGCCTTTGATCCCGCCGACGATATGGTTCAATTGAACAAGGCGAGTTTGACGTACGATCTGGCCAACGAACTGGTCAATCAAAGCGGCGGCTTTGGCGTGGCGTCGAGTCTCCTGTATGACCCGCGAGGGAACCGCATTCAGCAGACCGGGCTCCTTGGGCCTCAGACCTACCACTACGACCAGGCCAACCGGTTGATCGCTTTCGGTGCGCATGCGACCTATGCTTATAACGGCGACGGGCTGCGGTCGCGCAAGGTGGTGAATGGCGCCTCCGAGCCGTTCGCATGGGACCTGGCACAGGGATTGCCGCTGTTGCTCTCAGATGGGACCAGCCAATTCATCTACGGGCCCAAGGGTCGGCCGCTGGAGCAAGTTTCCGCCAATGGTGCGGTGCTCTGGTTCCACCAGGATCAACTGGGGAGCACGCGCGCGCTGACCGACAGCCGGGGAAACACAGCGGCCCGCTACGGTTTCAGCGCCTACGGACAGCGCCCGGGGGACGATCCCGGGGACAATGGGAGCATCGCGATCACGCCGCTGCTGTTTGCAGGGCAATACACCGATGCGGAGTCGGGGCTGCAATACCTGCGGGCGCGTTACTACGATCCATCCACGGGACAGTTTCTGACGCGCGATCCGTTGGTGGCTGCCACAGCGGTAATATCAGGCGCGCCGATGAATCCGTACGCCTATGCCGGCGATAACCCTCTCGCATTCTCGGATCCATCGGGCCTATGCGGGCCCCAAGTGCCACAATTCACCATGCCACCATCACCGCCCATGCGACATCATACGGGCGGACAGCAAGCCCAGGCGGCTCAACAAGCTATCGATCAAGCCATCATAGAACAAGCCTTAGAAGAGGTATTAGATGGGGCGTCTGAGGACTGGGAAGGGTCCGAGGGTACTGGGACCACTGGGCCAACGCCTCCAGGCGCCATAGAACCTGCCGCTCTCCCGCCGACACCTCCCGAGCCAACATTCCCCCAAAACTCCCCTACAAATATCCCACTCGGCAACGGGACTGAAACCGCATGAAAACACAATACCCCCCAATACCCCCATAAGTTCGATGCGGGCAAGTCTGGTTGGGCATGGTGATTATAATAAGCATGGGGAGGGCGGACGGCGAAAGAGCAATTGCCAAGGGCACCGATGTCATCACTGTTGGTGCACGCTAACACGACATGACGGCACATTTACCTTGCGGACGCCCACCTCTCGCCTTTCCACGTGAGCTGAATGGTGCCGCGTGACAGGGACCCGGGCACTAAGCCACTTGTCCACGTTTGGAATTGATCCGCCCAATCACTTAAACTGAACGACGCCCCGAGCCCACCCAGCACCCACCGCCTCCAGCGCCGAACGTATTGCCCAATGCGCCGCCGGGTTTCCTGCTGCGGCGCATCCTGCTCATAAAGCCGGGCCACACGTTCCTGAAATCCATCCCACGTGGAAGGCGCGACGCCGGTCACGCCTTTTTCCGTTATCCAATACCCGAGAAATGTAAATCCCCGCTCAATCCGCCCGATGAATGTCTTGTCGGGATGTTGCTCGACGCGGAGTTCTCGGAGCATCTCGTTGACGGTCCGAATCGCCCGCCTCAGGCTCCACCGCTTGGGGGCCAGAATCACCCAATCATCCATGAAGCGGGCGTAGCTCAAACCGGTGGCCTCCATCCGGCGAAGCGGCTCCAGATAGATCGCCGCCATCACGGGCGATAGCGGACAGCCGAGGCTGATGCCGCGAGTCACTGTCGAGTAGAGACAGTTTTCGTCCACCGTTCTGCGGAGGTATTGCCCTTGGTCGTGACCGATCCCGTAGCCGAAGGAGCACTGCTTGCAAAGTCAAACGCGGAGTACAAGATGAAAAACACCTATCTGTGTATCAGTTTGGGTGAGGCCCATACGGACGGTTGCTGCTACAAGCTTGTAGCTACCGTCATTGCCAAACAGGCGCTATGAACATGCTGAACGCCATTTTCACCATTGGGCACTCCACCCACACCCAGGAGTATTTCATCGGCCTCCTTACGCGGCATGGGATCACGGCGCTTTGCGACGTGCGCTCGAAGCCCTATAGCAGGGTTAATCCCCAGTTCAACCGTGAAGAGCTAAAGGAGTCCCTAGCGGCGTGCGGCATTACATACGTCTTCCTGGGTAAGGAACTCGGGGCGCGCAGTGAAGACCCAGCCTGCTACGAAAACGGCAAGGTCCAATACGACCGCTTGTCGCATACTGTTTTGTTTCGGCAGGGGTTGGAACGCATACAGAAGGGAATGCAGGAATACCGGATCGCGATTCGTTCCCGACTTTTACCGTTACTTGTGCCATTACATTTCTCCTGTTTAGCTTTTCGCTCTACAATGGGAAACCAGTATACATCATTGTTCAAGAACACGAGAAACAGTTGGGACCGAAATCCCAGCAGATTGACTAGTGCGCTGTCCCTGAGCCATCGCTACCAAGCCGGAATGCGTTCAACTGGATCGGAGTATTTCCAGCGAAAGGGCCTGGCGGTTTTCTGATAAAGCCGAAATGTAACGGAGGATCTTCCGCTTCAGATCGGCAACCGAGGTGAAGATTCCGTGATCGATGACGTCTAGCTGGAGCCCCGGATGGATGGTTGCCAACCCAAGCAACCCCCTCTTCTTGATAGCGGCGCTTCCACCGGGAGATCGTCGAAGGCGGCGTTCCCAGTTTTTCTTCGATCTCGCGGTAAGATACTCCTTCATCCAACAACAGCACGATACGCATCCGCTGCGCCACACTGGCGGGCCGATTCCGTTAAGGCCATGCTTGAACTCAGATCTTCGAGTTGCCCTGCGATGGCACGAGGCCTTCGGTACACAGCTAGTGAAGCGCCACCCTTGGCCGGAGCGGATAGCTCCGCCGGAAGCCGGCGGTATCCCGTGGACGGTCCTGGTGATTTGTTGGGACCGTCGCCCGGAAACAACCAGCGCCTGGGCCGACAGACCTCGCCCATCAGGGCGCAGCACGATGGACGCCACCGCGTAGTGGGGACCTGCTCAGAAACCTGTTCAACTTCCGCCGAGATGCCATCTGACGGCGCTGCAGGTTGCGCTTCGTAGAATGAAGTTTCAGTCGGATCAATCATCTACGTCCAGTAACCAGCCAAGCTCGACAATGGAGGATGCCCTTTACTAGACGATGAAGTATGTTGCCGTCAAGTAAATCGAGGGGCCGACAATGAAAAGCATTCTATCGGGAGTGCTCCGGCGGGAGAACGGTGTGGTGCAACGGAATGGTTGGGCCGGAGTACTTCCGATAGAATTCATTGAACGGAGCCGGAACGAGTCTCTGGGTATTGAATGTCTTTTTGCAGCTTACGGTGAGGAAAACGGGGGAAGAACTGACACGCTGGAAGGTGGGGGAGGAACTTCCGGGATCGAAGATGAGGGGGCCGAAGGGTTGCGCGGGAACTCTGGGAGTGTAGACGATCAACCGTGGACAGACTTCTGCTGAGGCTCCGATCGGAACGGGTGCAGACGCCGAGGACGGAGTGCGGCGCGGGGATCATGAGGAGTCCTGAGGCGCGGGGGCTTCGGCGCGGAGAAGTTCAATTACGATCAATCGGCCAAGCTTACAGATTGGGCAACAGTGCGGGTCTTCGACGCTGGTGGTGCTGCTGTCAGAGACGATGGGAATGGGTGGTTGGGAGGCGGCGAGCAGAGCGCGGCACTGAATCAGTTTTTGTCTGCGGACTCGATTGGCGAGGAAGCCGAAGTGGCGAATGCGGACCAAGCCGGAGGGCAGCACGTGGAGCAGGAAGCGGCGAATGA
>JBEKBK010000090.1:0-20257 GCA_050015435.1 Bryobacteraceae bacterium | reverse complement strand
CCGCCGTGGCGGTAGTAGGAGTCACGCGATCATCCGAATTGGTGTCTTCTTTGCGCGCGGTTTCAAAGACCGCCGTAAGCCAGAACGTTGTGCCGTTGCCAGCTTTGCTGAACACCTCAATCCCGCCGCCCATGAGCTCCGCCAACCTCTTCGAGATCGCCAGACCAAGTCCCCCCGTTCCGGCATCCGGCACACTCGAGTCCTCCGGTCGGCAAAACGGTTGAAAGAGTCGGCCGCGGACCCGTTCCGTGAGGCCGATTCCGGTGTCCCTCACCTCAAAGCGCAGCTTCGATCGGCCCGCCGTTTCGTTCATCAGCCTCGCGCGTACCGAGATTTCACCCTGCTCCGTAAACCGGATCGCGTTGTGAATCAGATGGTTCAAGACCTGACGCAATCGGCCGCGGTCTCCTCGTACCGATGGCGGTAACCCCTCTCCATCCATGCAGTGGAACTTAAGCCCTTTCCGCTCAGCGACTGAGCGGAAAAGGTTCCCGGCCTCCTCAATCACGTTCGCCGGTGCGAATTCCTCCACCTCCAACTCAAGATTTCCGGTCTCGATGTCCGAAAAGTCCACCATGTCGTTGATGTACCGGTCAAAAGATTCGGCGGACTGAAGGATTGTCTCAACAGACGTGCGCTGCGGATCGCTTAGGTTCGTCTTCAGAAGGGCAGCCGTCGCCTCGATCATGGACTTGACGCGCGCATCCATCACATGACTGGCATTGATAAGAAAGTGGTTCAGGGTTTCCGAACTGTCTCGGGCAGCGGTCAGTGCGGCGATCACTTCATCGTGAGTGTTACGAAGGTCCTGCTCGAGCCGGCGCTGCGTCGCGTTGTCGATCCGAAACTTGCGGAAAACGAAAACCAGACCGAACGCGAGCAGACATGCCGCCGCAATGAGTATCTTCAAATACTGCGCCTTTTCGGCGATTCCCTTGGCCGTCAGCGAGAGCTGCACGCGCACCAATCGTTGTGCGTTCAGCACTTCGGTAAGCGCCGCACGATCCTCGCTTCGGAATTCTGCGATAAGCCGGTCCGGTGGCGCCGGCGTTTGGATCAGGCGGAGCTGGATCTCAGCCATCCGGCTCATAGTCGAATCCACGTGTAGTAGAATTTCGCGTAACTCCGGAATTCTCGCCGACAAAGGGATGAGGGCCTGCGATTGGGCGCGATACGCCGCGTAATTCGACTGCCAGGAAGCGCTGCTGGCCGCATTCTCCAGCTCCAGGATGCCGGACCCAAGCTGATCGAGCTTAAAGAGGACCGCGACCCATTCGGCGGAAGCAGCGCTCTGCTGCTCGTCGGCGGAAATGATCAGAAAGACAGGGGTGATCGTAACAAACAGGGCGAGCAGTAAGATGCTGGACGCCCAGAATTTACGGGCGCGTCGGCGTCGTTCCGTGGCCGGTGATCGCACCTACTTGGCTATCGGCAGCATTTGAAATTTCCTGCATCTAAGCGATTCATAAACACTGGAAAAACGATGTGTTATAAGATCCCGATTCATAATCGAACGGAAATGGAAGCGCTTGAAGCGGTTCGGCTTCATATTTGAATGTACGCGCCGGCCACCACTCTCTTGAAGAATTTCTACGTCGCATTGGGGGCAAGCCCCATTTCCCGGCCAAGGTCCGGCACGGAGAATCCCTTTTCCGGCTGTTTAAGGGAATTACCCTACTCCGGGTTAGACCGGACCTGCCGATAACCCGAGGGACATCCGGCCTACGCATGAAATGGCTTCCCAGAGACGTCATGTTGGCCCTCCTCGGGCTAACCGCCACCGCAGGCGTGGCGGCGGCGGGAGTAAGCCTTTACCGGGCCCTGGCGGCCGTGCGAGTACTGGTTTCCGTAGGAACCGTGGGGCCCCGTGCGCTGAGCGCCATTCAGTACGAGGCCCAGGAGAGGCGGCGAACCGTTCTCCAGGTTCTGGCGGCGGAAGACTCCGCCGGACGGCGCGCTCTCAGCGCGGAGGCCCGCCGTACAGACGCACGCATCGCCATTCACTCCCAAGAGCTGGTGGACCTCGACCCTTCCGGCGCCAACCGGGCGAAGGTCGCCGCGTTGCGCGATGACTGGCGATCCTACACGGACTTGCGAGAAAGCGTGATCTCCCTGGCCCTGGAAGGGAAGCTTGCCGAAGCGCGCGCTTTGGAGGCAGGGCCTTCGAGCGCCGCTTTCGAGCGTGCCGCAGCCAGCTTGCAGGCGCTCCAGCAGAGCCTCGCCGACTTTTCCGCGCAGCAGCAGGACACTGTTCACACCGGCCTGAGGAAAGCGGTCGCCGAGCTCGGCGCACTGGCCGCCACGACCATCTTGTTTGTCGCCACGCTGATCTGGAGCCGCCGCAAGCAGCGGAAGCTCCTCAGTCTCTGGAGCCGAGCCGAGCAGCTCGAACGGGAGCGTGGGCGCATCCTCGAGATGACCGGACGCCACGAGCCGCTGATTGAGATCCTGCAAGTGCTGGTCTCGGTTACCCAAAAGCAGCTTCCTGGCTCCGTCGCCTGTGTCTCCGTCATTCAGGAGGGTCGCCTGCGCGATGTGGTGGCGCCGGGGCTGCCCAAGCCGTTTCTCGAGGCCGCCTACCCGCGCTGGGCCATCGTGCGCCGCGGGGACCCGGCCACCCGCCGAAAGGAGGCAGTCGCTCACGGCCTGGCGGACTACTGGTCGCAAGAGGTCTTATCCAGCACGGGGAATCAGATCGGCTGCGTGGATGTGTACCTGGACAAGCACACCTCACTGGGCAAAGCCCAAACCACGCTGCTCGAAGACGTCGCCAAGCTGGCCGGGATTATCATCCAGCACCGCGAGATGTATGAGCAACTCGCGTTTCAGGCCACGCACGATCCGCTTACCGATCTCCCCAACCGGCGGGTCTTCCAGGACCGCCTGGAGCAGGCGACTCTCCACGCTGGTCGCGACAAGGAGAAGGTGGCCGTACTGTTGATCGATCTGGACCGCTTTAAGCAGGTAAACGATTTGCTCGGTCATCATGTCGGCGACGCCCTGTTACGCGAGGTGTCGCAAAGGGTCAGCGGGTGTCTGCGGAAGAGCGACACTCTCTCTCGAGTGGGCGGCGACGAGTTTACCGTGCTCCTGAACCCCGTGGAGAGCGTGGACGGAGCGGAGCAGGCGCTTCGCCGGATCCTGCAGGCGCTGCAGGCGCCCCTGACCATTCTGGATCACAAGATCACCGTATCGGCCAGCATCGGGCTCAGTGTCTATCCCGACCACAGCGAAGATCCCGCGACGCTGGTACGCAACGCCGACCTCGCCATGTACCACGCCAAAGAGCGCGGGAAGAATGGCTGCCAGACCTATGTACCGGAGCTCGGCGCCGCTATGCTGCAGCGGATGTCCATCGAAAAGGCCCTCGAAAGTGCCATGGAGAACGGAGAGCTTGAACTTCATTATCAGGCGCAGACCGACCTCGAGCGGCGTCTAACTGGGGCCGAGGCACTGGTACGTTGGCGCAACCCGGAGCTGGGCCAGGTTTCTCCGTTAACGTTCATTCCGGTGGCCGAGGAGAGCGGGCTGATCATTCCCATCGGCGCTTGGGTACTGGAACAAGCTTGCTGTCAAACAGCATCCTGGCTCAAGGCGGGATTTCCCATCGGCCGCATCGCCGTCAACATTTCCGCCCGGCAACTGGGACGGACAGGCTTCATGGACGGGGTCTGCTCCGCGCTAGAGCGTAGCGGGTTGAGTCCCGAGTGCCTCGAGCTGGAATTGACTGAAACCGCGCTGATGTATAGCATCGGAGACTGTATGCTCCGGTTGAACGGTCTCCGCGAACTAGGAGTGTCGGTGGCGATTGACGACTTCGGCACGGGCTACTCTTCGCTGTCCTACTTGCAGAAGCTTCCCGTTAGCCGCGTGAAGATCGATCAGTCCTTCGTCCACGGCATTACTGACCGTTCACGGGAGACCTTGCCGCTCATCCGGGCGATTGTCGATCTGGCCCACGGCCTGGGCCTGACGGTGATCGCCGAGGGCGTGGAAACCGAGCACCAACTTGAAGTCCTCGCCGCCGCTGGATGCGACCGGGTGCAGGGTTACTTGATCCATAGGCCGCAGCCGGCTAGCCACGTGGAAACCGCATTCCGCCAATTCTTGCCGGACTTGGGGCAGCTAGGGTTCGCGTTGCGGGATAATGCCGAAGTCCACGTGGATGCAGAGGCGGCGCCCCGGTAGAACGCCCTACTCGTGAATACGAATCTTCATACCGCCAAAATCGATTTGAGGAGGGAGAGCCCAGATCCTGCAAGACTCGTCCCAGCGGGCTCCGGTCGCGGTGTGCGACCGCCTGTTGTGGGGCATTGAACGGCAGATAATTGTGTCGAGCGGTATCGTTTGAGACGTCGGTGTAGCACATGATGAGACCCTGGTAGCGGTTCTCGAACACCTCCATGATTTCCCGTCCGCTCTGCCCAGACGGGGTGGGTCCGCCAACCCGTGGCGCGGGCTTTTCCGGAAAATGCCCGAGCGGTGCGGGCGACGCAGTGCTGGCGACCCGGGCGGAGCGTGCAAGAGGCATGTCCATTACTACGAATTGGCAAGCGTCGCCGCGCCGTTTGCGTCGGCGAACGCTTTCGCGGCATTCGCACCAGTGCCCGGCACAAACAGCAAGCGCCCTGTGGGCGCCGGTTTTCCACGCGTGCTGCCACCGAACGGGTAGTAGGCGACGACCTCCATACTTCGCTTGGCGCCGCTGTCCTCTTCCACCGAAATAGAACAGTCCGTGATTCGGCATTCCCCGCTTGTGAGACGAAATTGATCGCGTTCGATCGTGAATCCCAGCGAAGCGAACTGAGCGGCAAGAAACTCTTCGAAGGCGCGGCACTGCGGCGTGCCAGTCATGCGAATGGGTCCAAAGTCGTGGAGTTGACGCAGCCAATTGCCGAGCGTCTCTGCGGTGGGAAGTTGCGCCGGCTTGTATCCTGCGATCTGGCGCTGACCTTCGGCGGCTGCGAAATAGGCAGTCGGAAAGCCAGCGAGCGCGCCGGCAAACGGCACTACTCGGGCGATTTTAAGCAGTTCGCGACGGGATGAATTCTGGAGTGCAGCAGGTTGGTCTGTCATGGTCTCTCCTTTGATTCACGGCCCCTCATTCTTATTTAGTGCAACCCTTTTTGGTTTCCTCAAATCCGTCGAACAAGCGCCCGGCATTGGCGCCTGCCAGCGTTTCCAGACGGTGCGGCTGGCCCTTCTCGACGGTATAGCGGGCAACCGTCCCTATGGAGCGCAGGGCTTCGGCTTCCTTCTTCATCTCTGGGTGCCACATGTACTCGTCATTTTCGCCGACGTACATAAAGACGCAGATCTTCGAAATCGCCTGGAGTTTGGCCGGGTTGGGCTCCCACATATATCCCGGGAAGGCGGTAATGGATAAAAAGTACTGAGGATTCGCGGCTGCGACGTGGAACGCGGCGATTCCGCCGTTGGATGGTCCGGCGATATGGAACTTGTTGTCTTGGATCTTGTAATCCGCCAGGATCATCCTTAGAAACTCAGGGAAAATGCGAGCCCCGCCCTCGAAGAACAACCGATCTTCTGGCGCGGCGGGGGCGATGACGATGTAGCCCCGTTTTTCAGCCTCCGCGCGGAAGTTGCGATTGAGAACACTGTCCACCGTGTTCATCGTTTGCGGACCTCCGCCGAAGGCTAGGATCGCTGGATAAGTCTTTGCTGGATCATATCCGCTGGGAAGAACGACCTTATATCGGACTGTGGTGCCAGCCACTTTTGTGGTCTTCTCTAGCAACTCCGCCTGGACGGGCTGGGTTGCGGACATCGCGACGACTGCCGTGAAAAACACCGGCATCCACTTCGACCTTGGTTGTTTCATACAGGAAGTCTCCATGTTTCGGGACGGCAACCTCGATTTTATCCAAACAATACAGTTACACGCCCACTCGTCTCAACAAGATGCGTTGCGATGACGAACATCCGCAAAATATGCACTGGCCGAGAACGCGCATTGCGGAGATTTGATGTAATCGGCGACCCATTGCCGTCCCTGAGGCAGTCGCGGCTTTGGGCTCAGCGAGTTCCGAACCTGCGTCCTCGTCGACAAGTGGCATGATGGCTCCGGCCTAAAGTGTCGACTATGTCACCGGCCGAATAAGTTTGGCCGGGGACGCGGCGCGACCGTGGCTCAGCGACCACAAAAGAATTGCGCGGCCTCGGCCGAAACGGGCAGCGGTATTGGATAGCCGACGGGCTAGGGTTCATCGTATTCAAAAGGCCTCTCGCTTTTGTCAATATTGGGACAGCGGAGATGGTCATTTCCCACAAATAGTAATGATTAAATCGCTTTCCTCAGAGTCGTAGTACGGATGTGCTCTTGAAGCCGTCCGTGCGGCGCGTATACTGGCCTCATGCAATTCGACGCGGAGCAATACTATCGGGAAATGCTAAGCGGAGAACATTTCGATGAGCTGGTGCATCTGACAGACGAGCAGCTCCAACAACTGTGCGCTATCGGAATGCAGTACGAAAAGCTCCGAGAGGCTACGAACCACTGAACTGAGCGCAGGGTGGGAGATCGATGTACGATGCGAGCATAGGCGCGGACTTCTCTCATTCTGATCGGCTTTGAACCATACCTCGTCCTGGCTGAGGTTTCAAACGGTGGCCTTATGGCGGGATGAAACCCGCCGTACCTCCAAGCGAAAGCCAGAAAACCACCAGGCGTGACCCCCAAGAACAGTACGCAAACCACAATTAGGCTAAGAAGAACATTTAACGGCACCGCACGGATTCCAGCCAGCAGCGACGCCTTAAGCTCAACTTGCGCGTGGTCTCTCCGAGAGGATCCATGAGCGCATTGAGCCGAACTATTAGAGGACGTAAGCCCAGATAACTTACCGGAACTTATTCAACCAGGCGCGAAATCTCAACCGGCACGAATGCAACCCAACAGTACTTGCTGCTGTTCACTTGCCGCTCCGATAACGATCCAGCCGCCGGTCCTGGCACGGGTCATTCGGGCGACGCGTGGTTTTACTCAACCAGCACGAATCTGTCCGACCCCACGAAGTGGACCACGCCCCAGGAGATCATCGGATCCTGGAGCGAAACGGATTCAACCGGCGGATGCCCATCGTACAAGGGATGGTATCCAACCTGGATGTCGCTGGGCGCTAAGCCTGGCCATATCTCAACAAGCGGCCATGTGTTCTATTTATGGGGGTGCGAGACGGGGGCCGCGGATGGGACCGCGCCCAATCGCCAGTTCTCCTCGCGCATGTTCACGATCACGACTGGGCCCCCTGAGCCGTCGATTTCGGTGGTTGCCAATGCGGAGGGGCAGAGCCCGGTAATCGCGCCGAAAACGTGGATTGCCATCCAGGGATCGAATCTCGCGCCGGATACGCGCACATGGATTGCATCGGATTTTGTGAATGGCCAGATGCCGACGCGGCTCGATGGCGTCAGCGCGACGGTGAGCGGAAAGAGCGCTTTTGTGTACTACATCAGCCCGACGCAGGTGAATGTCCTCACTCCGCCGGATGCAATGAACGGGTCTGTCAATGTAGTGCTGACTAACAACGGAACCGCAAGCGCTGCATTCATCTCGCAAGCCCAGCCGATTTCGACGTCGCTTTTTGTGTTCGACGCCACCCACGTCATTGGAGTGCATATGGACGGGACGGACATCGGGCCAACGACGCTCTATCCCGGGCTTACGACACCCGCCAAGCCTGGTGAGACCATGGTGCTGTTCGCTACGGCTTCGGACCTACTTCTACGCCTGTTGTCAGCGGATCGACGGTTCAATCGGGAGCTTTGTCGCCGTCGCCGGCAATAAAGATCGATGGCATTACAGCCAATGTTCTGTTCGCGGGCCTGGTCGCGCCAGGCGAGTTTCAATTCAATGTCGTGGTGCCCGCCTCGCTCGCGGATGGCGATCAGCCGATTACCGCTACTTATGACGGCTCGACCACCGAGGAGGGGGCGGTGCTCACGATACAACATTGAAGGTAACGAACCACTCCTGAAGGGGTCCTCAATATCGAGGTTCTCGCCCGACGGACGATGGATTGCGTACCCGTTCAACGAATGGGTAGCGTTCGAGATCTACGTGCTGCCGTTCCCAGATGGGCGAGGGCCTCAAGTGTCAGATCTGGGCCAATGGCGGGCTGTACGCAATTGGTCAGCAGCGGCCGGAGACCACCGGAGTGGCGGGCAGTTGGCCGCGATGTTCTTCAGACTTCGCAGCCTACTGAAGCCTCACGCATGACCTTCTGTTAGTGTCTCGATCACAGACAGCAGCCCCAGCAACAACAGCGCGCTGACCCCGGCATAACGGACCGCACGCGGTGGGATGCGCGCGATGATCCACCTACGAACCCCAGCGCCTACCGACGCCGCGAGCGCGCCTTTCGTGACCATGGCGCTCACCGCTCCCGCCCACACCATCACCGGAGTTCCGAAACGCGCGGCCATGGTCGCCGCGGTAATCTGCCCGACATCTCCCCACTCCGAAAAGAAGATCGCCGCGAACGAAACCATCGCTGCTCTGGCGTATCGCCGGTCGATCTCCTCCTGAGTCCGCTCCACTGGCTTGCGCCAGAGAGTGATCGCCACGCCGATAAAACTCAGGCTTGTCAGCGCGGCGACCAGCAGCGGCGGCAGCTTCGAGATTGCGCTTCCGACGGCGACCGCCACGGCCATCTTTGCCATAAACGCGACCAGCATGCCGAGCATGATCGGCACGGTTCGGTAACGAGTGGCGAGAACTCCGGTGGTGTACAGCAGCTTGTCTCCGACGATCTCGGCGACGAACACGGCTCCGTAAGTTGCAAAGAATATTGCGATCATGGTTTCGCGGCCTCGGTCTTCAGAGCAGTCCACCTAGCCATCAGAGCGGCGTAAGCCGCCAGTTGCTTCTCGCAAGTGGCGAGTTCCGAGGCGGTTGGAGGCATTTCGGCGGCCTGCATCGGCATCACCGAACCGATTAACTGTCCGGCAATATTCGTCAGCGTTGGCGGAGGCGGGGGATCAGCAGGGGCAGGTCCTCTGCCTGCGGGCGGAGCCGGAACTTCTTCGGGTGCGATGTCTTCAAGCTTTCGGATCAGCGCGTCGTTGCCGGCCGACTGCGGACGGGCCTTCAGCTTCTGAATCAGGTCGCGAGCTTCTTTCCGCGCTGATGAGGCCATTACGGCGGCGCTCTCCATCCGCGCCGTCAGGGTAAAGATGCGCTGAACCTCTGGGGTGACCTTCACACGCGGATCCATCCGGATGGCGATGGGCTGTATCATGGATTTGCCGTTGGCGGTAAGCCGTATCGTATAAGCGCCGGGCGCCACCCAGGGCGAATTGACATTCGGGTACGTGCGATGCGGAACAGCGCCGACCTCGCCACTGCCGCCACGTCCTCCTCCGGTTGTGCCGGCAACCGAATCGTACCGCATATCCCAGGAAAAGCGATGCATGCCCGCTGAGGTCGCCAGGATTTTCGGAGGCGCGGGCCAATAGAGCGGCAGGCCGCAATCCGGCGCGCTGGGTGTCTCTTGGCAGAGTTTGTTGTATGCGGCCGGGTCTGTCGCGGGGTCTGGCTTTCGCACCGGATCGGCGCTCGAGTAAGTGCGGATCGCCCGTCCCGAAGAATTCAGAACCTCAATTTTGACCACATTGGCGGCCGCGGGCAGATAGTAATCGATGATCGCCCCGGCGGGAGGATTTTCCCCGGCTGGCAACTCCGGCGGCCACGGTGTTGGATCATTGGTGCCAAACCGGATTCGAATGCCAGTCTCCGGTTTGAAAAGATAGGCATCGGAAGCCGCGGCCGCCTCGGCGGCCTGCCGGAGAGCCGTTACGTCGTCGAGAATCCAGAAACCGCGCCCATGCGTCCCGGCAACGAGATCGGAACACATACAAGAATCGTCGTCTTTCACCTCGATATCCCGCACCGAAATCGCGGGCATGTCGAGCCGCAGCGAACTCCAGTGATCGCCATCGTCGATGGAAACCCATACCTGTGTGTCTGTCGCGGCGTAAAGTAGACCCTTCTTACGCGGATCCTCGCGAATCGAATTCGCGGCCGCTCCCGGGGCAATTCCGTTATCGATTTCCGTCCAAGTCTTGCCGCCATCGTGCGTGCGCCAGAAATGTGGATTCAGGTCATCGAGCCGCAGAGTATTCGCGGCCACGTAGGCGGTCTTCGTGTCGAAGTGACCCGCGTCCATATTGAAGATCCTGGTCCACGGTTTGATTTCCGGCGGAGTAACATTGTTCCATTTCACGCCTCCATTGGTCGTAACCTGGATCAAACCATCTCCTGTCCCGGCCCACAGCACATTCACGTCGATCGGAGAAGGCGCGATCGCGGTAACCGATCCCTGCGCGGCGGGCGTGACGGTCGGCGCGTACTTTCCCGCATTCGGCGGAATCTCCCAGGTCTGGCGCGTAAGATCGCTGCTGATAGCGATCCAGCTATGACCTCCGTTTGAGGTCTTCCAGACTCCGGCCGTACCGTAGTAAAGAACGTTCGGATCCTTGGGAGACCAGATCAGCGGCTGCGTGCGAACAGTTCGAGCGGGTGGCTCACCGGCAGCAGGCTGCGGCGGACCAACGTTCGTGTGTTGCCCCGTGATCCTGTTGTAAACCGTCACTTTCCCCCCGTAAACCATATCGGGATTCTTCGGATCCGGTGCTACGACTCCATACTCCTCGACATCCACCGGATGCCAGTCGTGAAACGTAATCTCGCCGTCCATGCTGCGGCTGTCCACACAAGCCGACCCGGAATCCTGCTGCCCACTGCACAGCCGGTAGGGGAAAGCATTGTCCGCGGTCACGTGGTACATGGCCGCCGTGGGCTGCGAATACCAATTGCTCCAGGATTCACCGCGATTCCCGGAAACCACCCCGCCTTGGTCGCTGACCAGAAGAATGATATTCGGATTGTCGGGGTTGATCCAGCTCTTCTGATAATCGTCTCCGCCGGGCGCGCCGCGCACCGCGGACCACGTCAATCCTGCATCTTCCGTCCGCCAGAATACCGTAGAGCAGCTGTAGACGACTCGTTCGTTTTTCGGATCCACAGTGATGGTGGGAAGATCTCCACCACCGATACGGCCGAGCGGCCGGTTGTCCGGCGGATGGCGTCCGGTAGATCCGGTTTCAAAAACGCGGGTGTCTTCGGTGGCGAGCCCCCAGTGCTCGCCGCCGTCGGTCGTCTTGTAAAACGAAATATTGCCGCCGCGGCCGCCCCGTGGAGCGCGCCCGCCCTGTCCCTGCGCGGGCGTCTCGGGAGCCTCCGCGGCAATCATCGCGTAAATCGTTTTCGGATTACTCGGCGCGATCGCGAGGTTCGCCTGAATAATCGACGGAAGACCGCCGGACAGCTTGGTCCAGGTTGACCCTCCATCCGTGGATTTGAAGATGCCTCCATCCGTACCGCCAAATGCGCCATTCTCAAAGAAACCCTGCTGTTGTTGCCAGAGAGCTGCATAAAGTGTGTCGGGCTGGCTGGGATCGATTCGAACGTCGTTCCCGCTCGTATATTCGTCCTTATACAGAACCTTCTCAAAAGTCGCACCGCCGTCAACAGACCGGAAGATGCCGCGCTCGGCATTCGGGCCGTAAGGATGGCCGAGCGCGGCGACAAACAGGCGGTTGGGGGTTCGCGGATCAATCTCAATATTGGCAATCATCTCCGAGTCGCGAAGACCCAGGTGTTGCCAGGTCTTGCCCGCGTCCACCGACTTGTAAACGCCATCGCCCGTTGCGAGATCTGGCCGGATGATTCCGGCGCCCGTGCCTACATAAATCACATTAGGATCGGAAGGAGCTACCGCAATGGCGCCGATCGATCCTGTTGTCTGCTGATCGAACAGCGGAATCCAGGTGGAACCGAAATCCGTGGAGCGCCAGACGCCGCCATTGTCGAAACCGATATAGAAGACGTTCGGTTCGCCCGGCGCTCCGGAAAGCGCACGGGCGCGGCCCGCGCGAGGCGGTCCGATTTGCCGCCAGCGCATCTCGGAATAGAGCTTTGGATCCAGCGTCTGGCCGAAAAGTGGTGCGGCTGCAGCCAGCGATACGACAACAAACGCGATCCGAGAATAGATCGACGATGTTTGCGAAACGCGCGAAACAGGCATTTCTCGCTCCTGAATGCGCTTAGTTTAGCAACACTGCCTGATGCTATCCTCGCTGAATGGTTGTTGCCGTTTACACGGAAGCTTCTGCTCGTATTCTCACTCACGTCATCGATCAGAGCCGTGCTTCTTGGCCCGGTGGCGATATCACGCTGACTACCGCCGCATTTGCGCAGAAGGGGAGCCATGTGCGTGCCTGCGAAGTATCCTTCTTTAAACGCAGTGACAGGGACCTCGATTTTACGAGCTGGCACCGCTCATGAAGAGTCCATTCCGCGTAAACGAACATCTCCGCACCGAGGCGCCTGGGCCCGGATTCGGCAGCCCTCCTCTGGGGTCACGAACCCTTTGCCCGCGCTTCCATTCAATTCGCCGTCGAGATGAACGGTTCAGGCGGCGTGGCGTCGCACCAGGTGATCCAGGTCAATGCTCTAGAGTATAATCTCGGCAAGTCCCCGTAGCCGTGCCGGACGGGATTAATGCCGATGAATTTTCGCCACCAATCACTGATCAGCGCGTCCGCCCTGACATTTTTTGCGCTAACGACATTTGCTCAGCGCACTTCCACAACGGAACGATATCCTGCCGCCTTCCTCGGCGGTCTGACGTGGCGGGACGTCGGCCCCATGCGAGGCGGCCGCACATTCGCCGTTGCGGGACACGCGGACCAGCCCGATACCTTCTACATGGGTTCAGTAGGCGGGGGTGTCTGGAAGACTGAAAACTCCGGCCGCACTTGGACCCCGATTTCCGACCAAGGGATTCCCATCGGCTCCATCGGCGCGATCGCCGTGGCACCATCCAACGCGAACATCGTTTATGTCGGCACCGGCGAATCCGACATCCGTAGCCAGAACTCCTACGGGATCGGCATGTTCAAATCCACCGACGCCGGAAAGACGTGGAGACATATCGGGCTCGACGGGACGCGGCAGATCGGCCGCGTCGTGGTCGATCCGAAAGATGCGAATCGGGTTTACGTTGCGGCGCTCGGCCACATCTACGCTCCCAACCCGGAGCGCGGCGTCTTCCGTTCCACCGATGGCGGAGCAACCTGGAAAAAGGTTTTGTCTAACGCGGAGCGCCCGAATGATGTCGGCGCGGTCGACCTCGCCATCGATTTTAAAAATCCCCGCATCATCTACGCCGCCATGTGGAGCACGCGTCGCCCGCCATGGTCCGTCTATGCGCCGAGCAACCTCAAGGGAGGCGGTCTCTACAAATCGACCGATGGCGGCGACACCTGGAAGAAGCTCTCCGGTGGCCTGCCCACGGATGATTTCGTGGGCCGCATCGGCATCGCGATCGCCCCTAGCAATTCCAACCGTCTTTGGGCTGTGGTGGACGATCTCGGTAGCGGGTTTCCGCCGGCGCGAGGATCCCAGGGTCAGCCCCCTGCCCTGCCCGATTCCAATCCCGCAGCCAAACCAACCGGCGGCGTTTATGTTTCCGACGATGCCGGAGCCAAGTGGAGGCTCGTCAATGCCGAGAATCGTCTAGGCAGCCGCGGGTGGTATTTCAACGGCGTTGCCGTCGATCCGGTCAATCCGGATCGCGCGTATATCATCAATACGGCCACCTACATGACCACCGATGGCGGCAAGACCTTCGTCCCCGTGAAAGGCGCACCGGGCGGCGACGATTATCACCAGATGTGGATCAATCCCAAAGATGGCAACCGCATGGTTCTGAGCAGCGACCAGGGAACCGTGGTCAGCGTCGACGGCGCGAAGACGTGGAGCACCTGGTACAACCAGCCGACGGCTCAGCTTTACCACGTCTCAGCGGACAACCGTTTTCCATACTGGCTCTACGCCGCTCAGCAGGACAGCGGCGGTGTCGGCGTGAGCACGCTTTCGCGCGAAGGCGTCCTTTCGTTCCGCAACTGGGAACCTACATGTCTCGCCGGAGAAAGTAATACCGTGGTCCCGGATCCACGAGACGGCAACATTCTCTACGGCGGCGGCGTGGGGCGTTGCGACCAAGCCCTCAATGTTCCCGCGTCGCTCGGCGGAGATCTGCCACCCCCCGACCCCGCCGATCCCAACCGCAAGACCTGGACGCTTCCGTCGGTTTTCTCTCCCTCTGACGACGCTCTGTACTTTTCAAACCAATTCGTCTTTCGCACCCGCGATCGCGGAAAAACGTGGGAAAAGATCAGCCCGGATCTCGCACGTTTGAACCCGCCCGTTCCGGCGAATCTGGATCCTGTCACCGCTCAAGATATCGACCAGCCGATGACCAACCGCTTCGGTGTTGTTTACACGATCTCTCCGTCGCCGCTGCAGGCCAGCCTCGTTTGGGTCGGAACCGATGACGGACTGATCCACGTTACCCGCGACGACGGCAAGAACTGGGTCAATGTGACCCCGCCTGCGTTGACGCCGTGGAGTAAGGTTTCGCAGATCGAAGCCGGACACTTCGACATCATGACCGCGTATGCTTCCGTGGATCGCCATCGTCTCGCGGACGACAAGCCATACATCTATCGCACGCACGACGGAGGCAAGACTTGGCAAAACGTGACCGCCGGCATACCGGACGGCGCTTATGTCAATTCGGTCAAGGAAGATCCAAAAGTCAAAGGGCTGCTCTACGCCGCTACGGAGCTACGGGTCTATGTGTCTTTCAACGATGGCGCCGCATGGCAAGCCCTACAAAACAACATGCCGGCAACCTCGGTTCGCGACATACTCGTGCACGGGGATGATCTCGCGATTGCCACTCACGGCCGCGGCTTCTGGGTACTGGACCAGATGACACCGCTGCGCGAAATCGCCGCGCAGGGTTCGCAGATCATCTCCGCCAACACGTGGCTCTTCAAACCGGGCGAGACCTATGCGGTCCGCGAGGGATCCATGAACGGTACTCCTCTGCCGCATGAAGAACCCCAGAATCCGAATCCACCTTCGGGAGTGATCCTTTACTATTCGTTGAAGTCGGCCCCAGCCTCGCCGCTGAAGCTGGAACTGATCGACGGACCGGGTACGGTGCGTGCCTGCGCTGCCAGCGACACCCCGGTGAAGGCGGTCAACACGGAAGCAATCAACGTGCAGGCGATCTGGGAGGAGCCGCCGCAGCCTCCGACGGCCGCTGCGGGAATGTATCGCTTCGCGCTCAATGTTGCAACCCCGAGAGGCGGCGGAGGGCGCGGGGGCCCGCCGCCCACTCCGCCAAACGACGCGTGCAGATCGTCGAACGTGGTGGCTTTTGCGCCGGCTGCAGGGAGAGGCGGCGGCCGAGGAAGCGCGGCCCTGCGGCCCGGCGATTACACCGTGCGCCTGACTGTCGACGGTAAGACTTACGATCAGCCGGTCACCATCAAGCCCGATCCGCGCACAGTAACGGCATCCAGCAACTAAGGGGGGCCGTCCGCGCGCATGGCGCAGATTCCTGCCCGGATTCCTAGCGATCCGTACGAGCTCGTGACACTTAACTCCGCCACGCCTCCCTACGTTCTCACGGTGTCGTTCACCGCGGCTGGAGATTGATTATGCCTGGATGGTGGACATCCTTCCATAAACAGGCTTGATGGAAAAGTGGCCCGTATTGCGGGTACACACCGCGGGGATGTACACTTAGAAATTTCCTTATAACAAAGTCATCGGCAGGATACTACTGCCGCAGAGGTGAATCTGAATGAGGCGTGCCGGGATTACCGTTGTGGGCTTGATGGCGTTGGGGGTCGTGACACTGTCGCAACCTGCCTTGGCGGCCCCCATCTTGCCCAACCCGCAGCAGGCCTCCGCGAGTACACGTGCCCAGACGAACACGAAAAAATCGAAACCACGCACAGTCCGCAAGAAGGCACGAAGGACTCCCCCTGTACCGGTGAAACCACCCGCGAACATCCCCGCGGTCGTGGAGGCTGCGTCTGTACGGCGGGGATGCCTGGAATCGCACGATCTCCAGATGATTGCGTCAGCGCTCGTCGTAAACGAATCTCGTCTTGCGTCGCTGCTGGAGGAGAAGGGTCTTCTCCCGAGCATGGAAGGCGAGTGTGTTCCATATGTCGAGGCGACCGGAGGCAAAGGTGGAGTTTCCTCCGCGATCTTCCAGCGCAGTGAGCCGGGTGACGGCGAGCCGCTTATCCTCGCGGTCCGTAAGACATCAGAAGGCGTCACGGTGGCCCCTGTCGCGGGCAATCCTCCGGATCTGAACCGTCGTGTACTGACCCTCCCCGCTCTAGCCATCACCGATCCGCGGAATGACCTTACACTTTCGATTCCCAGCAACATAAGGTGGCAGTTAGACATCCTTGTGCCTCAGATGATGAGCAGGCTAGCCGTGGTTGGTAAAGCCGGCGGTTCCGCAATAGATTCCGAACGCGCGGCAGGAACAGAGTCTGACATTTATTCAGTGCGTGTCGTCATTGAAAACCGTGCGGACAGCGAGCCGGAAAGCCTGCGTTCCATCGAGATCATCGAGTCAGCTACGGGAGAGCGCGTTGATGCGGCATGGTGGTTGGAGCGACCCGATGGCCCCGGTGTGATCATCGGCACGGACGGTTTGCTGTATGAGCGCCTCTTGTGGCAGTCGCCGGTCAACTACGTTCAGAAATCGCGGGGGGTGGGACCAGCGGTGACGATCTTTCGGCGCCGCGAAGGGACCACGAAGGGAGGTAATAGTAAGAGCACCGTGGTACGCACCGTCAAAGTGCGTGAGTATCACATGGGCGTGGACATGTTGGCTCCCAAGGGAACGGAGGTGCATGCGGTGGCGAATTCCACGGTCGCTTTTGCGGGGAGGAGAGGCGGGTACGGCAACCTGATCGTTCTGAACCATGGGCAAGGCTACCAAACTTACTACGCTCACTTGTCCGCGATCAAACGCGGGATCAAGGCGGGCGCCACAGTGTCACGGGGCGAGGTGATTGGTCTTGTTGGTTCAACTGGCCATTCCACCGCTCCTCATCTTCATTTCGAGACTCGCAAAGACAATCGGTATATCGATCCTTTCGATGAGACCAAGCAGCTAGAATTCTGGCTGCTCACGGCGGAGGATCAAGAGCGGCTGGCGATGCAATTACTTGCTTCCCATCCCACCTTTGCCGGAGCTGCAAAGGTCGCCATTCGTTACCGGCAGAGCGAATCGAGCGCGAGTGATCTGCCTGTTAAATGACCGGGTGACGTGACCGATAATTTATCGCCCCTTTGCGGCGGGATCATTCCATAAACGTGCTGCGCTCTATAACTGAACGCGTGGGACTCTTGCGCCGTTTTCAGGATGGACTTCGCTTTAAGGCCTTGTGGGTGCACTCGATGACTACAAGATCGCGTATCCGATCAATCATCGCGCGAAGTCCGCTGCCGTTGTCGAAGAGCGCTCACCACATCTCGAAAGGCAACTCGCGAACTTGCTCAATGCCGGATCTTACCGTGGAGCATTCCGATGGGGGCGAACCTGAAGGCCATCATGGAGCAGCACGCGCCATCGTATGCAAGCCGGGCCGGGGCCATCTAGCCAGACTGGTACGTGTTTCCGATGAGCAATCGCCGCACGTTGAAAGATCCAACCAAGCCGGTGGATGCGCTGAGGAAGGCCTGGGAGAGCGTCCGGGAAGCCGCCGGACTTGGATGCCGGCTACACGACCTCAGGCACGCCTTCTGCTCGAAGCTCGCCGAGGCCGGCGTTCCCGGAGAACACGATGCTTGATATCATGGGACACGTGAGCACGGCAATGCTGAGGCGGTATTCGTACATTCGAGCGCAGGCCCGCAGGGAGGCCATCGATGCTCTTGAGTTGCGGCAATTCCCAAACGGGGTCCCCAAGGTAAGTAAGTCGATGCCTCGGAAATCAGCCGTAAGTAACTGACGGGCGGTTAGCTCAGCCGGTTAGAGCGCCTGCCTTACAAGCAGGAGGTCCGCGGTTCGAGCCCGCGACCGCCCACCATTTAAATCAAGGGAATACAGACGGAGGGATGGTTCGGAGGGAGTTTTTGTGACGTGGATTGCGACGTAACCGTTCAATTTGCCTTCCCAACTGTTGCGGGTTGCTGACGCTCGACAGGCCTGCCCATCAAACCGCTTTCCAGTTTGTCCAACGCCGTGCGTTTCGCCGCCATGCGCACATAGCTGTAGTGCTCCAGCCATTCGCCGGGACATGTGACCTGATACCGCCATCAGCGTAGCGTCCGATGCACCGGCTTCCGCCATCTCGGTGATCGCTTGATGCCTGAGGTCATGAAAGCGGAAACCCCGGAGTGGTGCAGCGGCTCGTCTCCATGCGGCCGTGGCTGCCCGAAATCCCTGGCCGGAATCGAGGGCTTCTTTTTTTAGGCGAAGCTAGGACCAACCCAACTCCTCGGCCTCCCATCAACGCTGAATTCTTATTGCATCTGTTGATGTCCCCCGAGGAGTGTGACGGATTAGTGGGGGATCTGGAGGAGCGTTTCAACAATCTCGTGCCTCGGATTGGCCAGCGACTTGCCAGCATTTGGTACACGAAACAAGTGGTCACGTCGCTTTTGCCGCTATGCATGGCCGCTTTTCGACGGCTTGGTTCCTCAGGTATCGTCAGTGTCGTCACTTTGGTGCTATGGCTAGTAGGGATGGGTGCGGTGGCGGACGAGCTCAAGCAGGTCTTCAACAGGCGTTACAGGAAACGTAGGTGACGTTGCAAGACTCCGAAAGATAAGAGGCGGGCAGATTCGCTGGGCCATGTATGGTGGGATCGCGGTAGCGGAGCGGTGAATGACGGGACATAGCTTGAAGCGCTCAGCCCCGCAAAGACTGCCTGGCGGCTAGACTAGAGTGGAGATTCCGGCTTATGGCGCTCGCGACCACTCTTGCCGACATAACAGCGCGATTGCGCCAAGGAAGATTTCCCAATGAACAGGCGATCTCTCAAGGTATCGTTCTTCGTCTGCTTCAGGAGTTGGGCTGGGATACGTGGGACACTGCCGTTGTCTGGCCTGAATACCAGACCGGTGAGGGGCGTGTTGATTTCGCCCTGTGCCATCCGCCTTCCAAACCAGCCATCTTCATCGAGGTGAAACAACCCGGTAAGGCTGAAGATGGAGTCCGTCAAGCATTGGAGTACGCGTTCCATACTGGCGTTCCCTTCATCGTCTTGACTGATGGCAAGACCTGGAGCTTCTACCTGCCTGCGGAACAAGGCAGCTACGAAGATCGACGCGTTTACAAGCTCGATCTCTTCGGGCGCGCACCCGGCGAGTCTGCTGAAACGCTAAGCCGCTATCTGGCCAGTGCGCGGATAGAGTCAGGGGAAGCACTGGAGACGGCCCGCAAAGAATACCGCAGCCGCAGTCGTCGCTCCCAAGCCCGTGCGGCCATCCCGGAAGCGTGGCGCGAATTGGTCGAAAAGGGGGATGAAGAGCTTGTCGAGCTTCTCGCCAGCGCCGTCGAGCCCAAAGCTGGCGTTCGCCCGGACAATAACGATGTGGCGGAATTCCTCGCCACGTTAGGCAAACCTGTTATCGTTGAAGCCTCACGCCGCACCGTTTCTGAACAGACGAGCCAGACGGTACAGCGGCAAGCCCCACAGCGCGCTGCTGGCGAGACATCCCGCAGCGGCACGCTCATCCTGCGAGGCAAGCCTACTCCTACACCAATGCTAAGGACGCAATGGTAATCGTTCTATCCGAACTCGCCAAGGGCGATCCCTCCTTCCTCGAACGTTGCTCCCAGCACCCCGACGCCCTAGGCCGCAAACGTCGTTACATCGCCCGCACGCCAGAAGAACTCTACCCAGACCGCGAGGATCTCCGCGATATGCGCGAACCGTTGCCGGGTGGGTGGCTGGTTTCAACCAATCTCAATAACGTGCTGAAGAAAACCATCATTAAACTCGCTACCGAAGTTGCGGGACTGACGTTCGGTAAGGATGTGATTGTGGAGTTTTGACGGTCCGAGGATCATCATGGACGAGAACAACAGCGACGATTCAATAAAACAGATTCTGATTCGCGATCTCAAGGTCGATCCAGCAGCCGAAGACCTCATGGACTCTCCGGCCATGCAGCCCTACATGAACCTGGCGCTCGCCGTGATGGGGCACAAAGACCCGCGCCCGGCGATAGAAGAGATCGCAGCGCTGCCACTGGAGGGAACGCTATACGTGGCGCGTAGCATCGGCGCTGAAATGGGCCTTCGCGGACTTCGAGAATCTGAGCGTGGTTGCGGACCGGCGG
>JBEKBK010000089.1:0-20330 GCA_050015435.1 Bryobacteraceae bacterium | reverse complement strand
TCCGCGAGCTCCAGTTGTCCGCCTGCTTCCGCGGCTTCCAGAGCCGTAACTCCGCCAGCGGTCTGCTGATTCACTTCGGCGCCTGCGTTCAGCAGGATTTCCACCATTTCAGGCAAGCCCCGGACAATGGCGGCGATGAGCGGCGTGATGCTCCCGTCACCGGAAGCGTTCGGATTGGCGCCACGTTCGAGTAACATCTTCAAAGCCTCGACCTGTCCCGCTAGGGTCGCGGCCAGCACGGCGTTCACGCCGGCAGAGTCGATGGCATCGATTTTCGCGCCGCGATCCAGCAGCAGCGCAATCATTTCCGTGGAGCCAGCCGCGGCGGCGGAAACCAGGATCGGCCTGCCATTTTCATCGGCGCAGTCCGGGTCCGCACCGTGCTCGAGCAATACCCAGCCGACGGCTGGGGTACCGGCTACAACTGATGCGGAAAGAGCGGTCAGGCCGGAGCCGGCCCGCAGGTTCACATCCGCCCCTCCACTCACGAGCGTACAAACCACCTCGGTATGGCCGTTCACGGCCGCGCCCAGAAGGGGCGTGACGCCCCGAGGGTCGGGGTGGTTCGGGTCCGCGCCGGCTGCCACCAGAGCATCCACCACCTCCGCATGTCCTGCGATTGCGGCCGCGAGCAGCGGGGTTATTCCGTTTCGCGTTTTCTCGCCGGGACTGGCGCCTTGTTGAAGCAGGAGCCGCACAATCGGAGCGTGACCTTGGGTGGCCGCCATCACCAGAACCGTGGCGTCATCCTGATAGCGCGTTTTCAGATCGGCGCCCTGGATCAGCAGGAGTTGCACGGCGTCGACTCGGCCTGCAACGGCGGCCGCCAAGAGCGGGGTGGTTCCGTTCTTCAGGCGAGCGTTGACCTTGGCTCCCTTGCCAAATAGCGCGCGCATACGCTCCAGGTTTCCTGCCGCTGAGGACTGAATCAGATCGAGTTCCTTTTGGGTAGCCATCAGCTCGCTTGATCCACGACGCTTCTGACCAGAGAACCGAGTTTCATAAACTCATCCAGCTTGGAAGGTTTCTGAAAATACTGCGTAGCGCCGAGAAGGGCCACGCGGGACCGGTCTTTGGGCGAGTCCGATGAGGTGACGATCACCACCGGAATCTGCCCGCATCTGCGGCTTTTTCGAATGCGCTCCAGCACCTGGTCGCCAGCCTTCTTCGGCACGTTCAGATCCAGCAGCACCAGATCCGGACAGGGCGCCATCTCATTCTGGTCCAGGCCCTCTATAAACTCCACTGCCTTTTCTCCATCGTCCAGCACTTGCAGTTGGAATCTCAGCCCGTCCTTAGCCAGGGCTTGGCGCACTAGAAACACGTCCGGAGCGGCATCCTCCACCAAGACGATATTGAGCGGTTCGTGTGTCATCTGTACGTAACGTTACTCTGCGTAGAATTCACCTACCGTTAGATTGCCGGGCTTTCCATTTGTTTCCGGTATTTGGCCGCGCGAAGCGCTTTCTGCATGCGGCCGGCGCATTGTAGGAGTAAAACTTACACGCCGTAAAGACTCCGGCCTGGCTTTGGCGTAACAACCCTCGGTCTAGTTCCAACAAGTTACAAGTACCAGGTCTGAGCGGCAATTGGCATGCATTACCCGGAAACGTTATGACCAGAGAAGAATACGGACGAGCTTACGAGCGCGGGTTTGAACTTACTGTTCGTTTCCTTCTTTCCCGTGGGGCACACCCCAGCGACAGGGCCAGAGACGCGGCTCAAGCGGCGTGGACCAAGGGATGGGAAAGGCTTGGTCAGCTTCGCAACGATGCCCTGGTGGTGACGTGGGTGAATACGATCGCTCTCAACGTCTACCGGAGTTTCCTGCGGCGGGAGCCCATGTATCAGGCTTTGCCCGAACTCGCCACCAGGACAGGAGTCAATCTGGCGGCCATTGACATCAGCCGAATTCTCAAGATTTGCCGCCCCTCTGACAGAGCGCTTCTGGAGCAGCAGATGCATGGAGTAACGGCCGAGGAAATTGCGAGCGACCAAGGCGTTACGGAAACGGCCGTGCGGATCCGCTTTCTCCGTGCCCGCCGCGCAGCAAAAATGCGCCTGGAAATGCGCGCGGCCCGAAATCTCGAAGCGAGCCGGCCCACCGCCTCCAAGTACACTGCGGCTTGACGAGTCTTAGCTTTCCGTACCGGCTTCGGCTTCGTCGGCGGCGGCGGGCCCGGCTGCCAGCGCCTCCGCGATCAGGCGCTTAGCCTCGGCGACCTTATCCTGGGGCACGCGCACCTCGTCGGGAAGATTCGGGAAGCGCGGGTCCGCCGTGGTCATTGCATAGATCCCGTTGGATTTGAGCATCGCCAGGACGGACATGGCTTCCATTTCGGAGGTGTTTCCCGCGGATTGAAACACGGTAACAAGATCCAGATCGTGGGATTCATTGACTTCTGCAAACTCGTCCTCGATCGGATTCGCGGCCATCACTGCTTCCGCCCGTTCCTTGTCTGCGGAGGCCACCCGCACTTCCCATGCGCCGGAGGGAACACCACGCGCCTGGTCGTCTGCAAGAGCCGCCGTGATTCCACTTTGCGTGAGCGTCTCCAGAACGAACTTTGCATCTTCCTCAGCGGAGGAATCCGCGGAACGGAAAACGGTTACAAGATTATCCATTTATCTGAGCATAGCGTGTCTTTGGATAGAGGAAGGCCGCGGGGGTAGAATCAAGGATATGGCCCAAAACGATGTTGGAAATTTCGTGTGGTTCGTAGCGGGGGCGGCAGTTGGAGCGAGCATCGCTCTACTCTATGCTCCTCAATCAGGCAAAGACACTCGCCGAATCATTAAGAGGAAGACGCGCGAAGGCCGCGAGGCTTTGGCCGACAATAGCCGCGACCTGATGGACAAGGGCCGCGAACTGTACGAAAAGGGTCGGCGCGTGGCCGACGATGCCGCGGAACTGTTCGAGCGCGGCCGGCGGCTGGTGGAAGGCTAATCGCTTCGGAAGGTTTTTCAAACATGCCCCGAGCGGCAACTTCAGGGTCGTTGCCGGCATTCACCAACGAACCTTATCTGGATTTTTCAAAGCCGGAGAATCGCGCCGCGGCGAAAGCCGCTCTCGCCGGCGTTCGCGATCAATTCGGGCGTGAATACGACCTCCGGATCGCGGGAGCCCGCCACAAGACCGGCGATTTCCTGAACAGCATCAACCCTTCCAAGCCGTCGGAGACCGTTGGACGCCATCACAAGGCCAATGCGGAGCTGGCGGCCCGGGCCATCGAAGATGCTCACGCTTACTTTCCTGAGTGGAGCCGAACCCCCGTTGAACGGCGAGTCGAATTGCTGGTGCGGGTAGCGGCGCTGATCCGCGAGCGCAAGCTCGAGTTCGATAGCTGGCTGGTCGCGGAAGCAGGGAAGACCTGGCCCGAAGCGGAAGCGGACGTGTGCGAGGCGATCGATTTCTGCGAGTACTACGCGCGCCAGATGCAACGCCTCGCCTTTCCGGAGAGTGTGGTGCAGTTGCCGGGCGAGCACGACGAAATGATCTACCTGCCGCTGGGCGTGGGAGTGATCATCCCGCCGTGGAATTTCCCGCTGGCCATTATAGCCGGCATGAGCGTAGCGGCTCTGGTGGCCGGCAATACAGTGGTAATCAAGCCTTCGAGTGAAACGCCGACCATCGCCCAGAAATTCGCGGAGGTTTTGCTCGACGCCGGTTTCCCGCCACGCAGCTTCTCGTTATGTACCGGAAGCGGATCGCTGGTGGGCGATCTGCTGGTGGAGCATCCGAAGACGCGTTTCGTTTCCTTCACCGGATCGCGCAACGTGGGACTGCGCATCAACGAACTGGCGGCTAAACCCAGGGCTGGCCAAATCTGGATCAAGCGCGTGATCGCGGAAATGGGCGGCAAAGACGCGATCGTGGTGGACCGCGAAGGGGATCTCGATAGCGCCGTCACGGGCGTCGTGCAATCGGCGTTTGGCTATCAAGGACAAAAGTGCTCTGCCTGCTCGCGGGCCATCGTCGACGAAGCCGTATACGACGCTTTCCTCGATAAGGTCAAACAAAAAGTGGACGTGCTGTCAGTGGGACCGGCGGAAGATCCCGGCAACTACATGGGCCCGGTGATCAGCGCCGGCGCGCGAAAAACAATCCTCGACTACATCGAGACCGGAAAGCAAGAAGGACGTTTGGTCGCCGGCGGCGGCCCCGCTCCGGGTGATGGTTACTTCATCCAGCCGACCGTGATCGCCGACGTCAATTCCGACGCCCGCGTTTTCCGGGAAGAGATTTTCGGTCCGGTTTTAGCCGTCACGCGCGCGCGGGACTTCGACCACGCGCTGGCGCTCGCCAACGACAGCGAATACGGTTTGACCGGAGCCGTCTATTCCAGGAATCCGGAGAAGATCCGCAATGCCCGCGAAAGCTTCTTTGTGGGCAACCTCTACATCAACCGCAAATGCACCGGCGCGATGGTAGGCGCGCACCCGTTCGGCGGATTTAATATGTCCGGCACGGATTCCAAGGCCGGCGGGCCGGACTATTTGTTGCAGTTCCTGCAAGCGAAATCCATCGCCGAAAAAGTGTCGTAGTCAAGGCGCCACCCCCGATTGACACCGGCGTCTCAAACGGGTAAGCTGTGGACAATTTCATAGACGTGCACCCAATCGACGTTGGGGAAGGAGGAGCTCATGGTAACAGCCAAATTGGAAGGTTCAACATGGCGGAGGTTTGGCGTTGGCGCGCTCGCGCTGGGAACTTTTGTGTCGCTATCCGGTATGGCGTTCGCGGCGGATGCGACCAGCCAGCCGGTGACGTTCGCCAAGGACATCGCCCCGATTTTTCAGGAGAAATGTCAAGACTGTCACCGCAAGGGTGGCATGGCGCCGATGTCCCTGGTGACGTATGAAGAGGCGCGTCCCTGGGCCAGATCGGTCAAGGAGCGAGTGATCGCCCGCCAGATGCCGCCATGGCACCTGGACAAGACGGTTGGTGTACAACATTTCAAGAACGATATGTCGCTCTCCGACGAGCAGATCAGCATGGTCGCGCGCTGGGTGGATGCGGGCTCGCCGATGGGCAATCCGAAGGACATGCCGCCGGCTAAGACTTGGCCCAATGATGCGGAATGGCAATTGGCCAAAGAATACGGCCGTCCGCCGGACTTGATCATTAAGTCTACCGAGTACACGATGCCGGCAGTAAACCAGGATCAGTGGTGGAAGCCGATTGTCGACGTGGGCGTGACCGAGCCGGTGTGGGTTCGTGCAGTGGAGATGCGTCCGGGGACACCCGATGGCCGCAAGATCACCCACCACGCTCTCGCGCACCTGTTGCAGGACGATCCGGATGGGCGCAAGTACAACGACAATCTGGACGGCGCAGGCCCGAATGAAGCCGGCACGCTGATGGAATGGGCCGTCGGCAAGAACTATGACATCTACCGTCCGAACACCGGCAAGCTGATTCTGCCGGGCGCGAAGGTATGGTGGGACATCCATTATCACGCGGTTGGCGAGAAGATCACGGATCACGTCGAATTGGGCGTATGGCTCTATCCAAAGAATGAGCCGCCGAAGTATCGGACCTATTTGACTAGCTTCCATTCGAACGCGACTCAGGGATCGAAGATCGACATCCCGCCGAACTCGATCGTTTCGCAGCAGGGCTACTCAATTCTGAAGGCGCCGGCTCGCCTGGAGAACTTCCAGCCGCATATGCATCTGCGCGGAAAGGCAATGGAAGTCGAGGCAATCCTGCCGGATGGCACCACGCAGGTTGTCAGCTATGTTGACCACTTCAACTTCAACTGGATGACCAACTACATTTACGCGGATGACGCGGCGCCGATGTTCCCGAAGGGCACGATCATTCACGTCACCTCCTGGTACGACAATACGAGCGCCAACAAATTCAACCCCGATCCGAACCAGTGGGTTGGATATGGCGACCGCACGGTCGATGAGATGGGCCACGCATGGATGAACGTGACCTATGTTAGCGATGAGGATTACAAGGCTTGGGCTGAGACCCACAAGCCGAAGACTGCCGGCCGCGCGGCGACGGGCGGACGCTAATCGGCAGGACCAAGCGTGCTAATCAGGAGCGGCGCCGGATCAAACCGGCGCCGCTGTTGTTTGTGGAGCCGGGCGTTACGATATACTATTCGTGAATTGGAGACCCAAAAATGAAATTGATCCCGATCTCTCTCGGTGTACTGATGGCTGTGAGCAGCGCTTTCGCGCAATCACCCGAAATTGACAAGGCCTTATTGGCCGCCCCGCGACAGTTGAAAGATGCAGCGACGGTCGTCAAGTGGAAGGCCGACTACACCTACGAAACTCTGAAAAAGGGCACCAACCGGCTGGTCTGCTACGACCGTTCGGGGCTGCCCGGACAGCAGCCATTCTCGGTGATGTGCACCAGCATTGCCAACCTGGATCGAGAAGCTCAGAACCTAAAGTTCGAAGCGATCAGCGACAGGAAGGCTAGACAAGAAGCCATCGATGCCGCCGAGAAGGACGGAACTCGCGCGAAGCCCGAGTTCGGCTCGGTATGGTATCACATGACGGGCGCCGACGCGGAGCACGCGCGACCCCACGTGACGATCGCGGTGCCGGGCGCCACCTCCCAGTCGCTCGGATTGCCCGACAATGCCAAGGCGGGTACCGTGTGGATCATGAATGCGGGCACGACGACCGCACACCTCATGACGCCGGGCGAATAATCTTGCCGGCGAGCCGGCTGTCCCGGCCTTTAGAAAATGAAGACACTCAAGCCCGTAAACGTTGCGATCGTTGGCGGCGGGTGGACCGGTCTCGCGATGGCGAAGGAGATCACCGGCCGCACGTCGCTCTCGGTTTTAATTCTCGAGCGCGGCGCACCCCGAAAGACCTCTGACTACGCGGCCGGGATGGACGAGCTCGATTACGCGATTCGCGTTCGGATGATGCAGAACATCGCGGACGAAACCATCACCCACAGGCATTCGATGCGGGACGCAGCCGTGCCCGTCCGGCAGTACGGGTCATTTCTCCCCGGTTCGGGTGTAGGCGGCGCTGGTGAACACTGGAACGGTCATTCCTTTCGTTTCCTCGAAACCCAGTTCGTGCTGGCAACTCATTTAAGAGAGAAGTTCGGGGCGGCACATCTGCCGGAAAATCTGTCCGCTCAGGATTGGGGCGTCACCTACAACGATCTCGAACAGTACTACTGGCGCGGAGAGCAGATGATGGGCGTCAGCGGCAAGGCCGGGAACATTCGCGGACAGAAGCTGGCGGGCGGCAACGTTTTCGAGGGACCCCGCATGAGCGAATATCCGCTGCCTCCTTTGAAGACGACTTACGCCGGATTGCGGTTCAAGGAAGCAGTGGAAAAGCTCGGCTATTCTCCTTATCCGCATCCCGCGGCGAATGCCAGCGAGGCGTACAAGAATCCCGACGGGATCTCGCGTGCCGGCTGCGCTTATTGCGGCTATTGCGAGCGTTTCGGCTGCATGATTGGAGCGAAAGCGCAGCCCACCAACACGCTGATGCCGATACTCGCGAAGCGCAAGACCTTTGCGATTCGGACGGGATGCTGGGTGCGACGCGTGGTTCACAAAGACGGCCGGGCCACGGGTGTGCAGTACGTGGACGCAACCGGCGAAGAAGTTTTTCAACCCGCTGATGAGGTTGTGATGGCGACATTTACGTTGAACAACGTGCGCCTCCTGGCTCTCTCGAAAATCGGCACGGCGTACGATCCGATGACGGCCAAGGGAACCCTCGGTAAGAACCTGACCCACCAGGTGGGCGGAGCGTCTACCCGAATTTTCTTCGATGTTCCGCTCAACGCGTTCATGGGCAGCGGCGCCCTGGGCATGATGATTGCGGATTTCGACGGCGATCACGCGCTGAGCGGATCAGAAGGAATCGTGCGCGGAGGGACCCTCTCCGTTGGCACCTCGGGAAACCGGCCGATCGCTTCGTGGGGCGGATATCCGGCGGGCACGGCAAAATCCAACTGGGGCTCGGAATGGAAGGCTGCCTCGCTCGCCTGGCGTGACAAAGTTTCAGGCGTCGGGTTCACGGGCGAGCACTTGGCTTATCGCCAAAATTTCATGGACCTGGATCCGCAGTACACGGATAGGATGGGCGATCCGCTGCTTCGCTTCACTCTGGATTGGACTGAACATGAACATCGCCAGCGTGTGTATGCCGCCGAGATTCAGACGAAGATCGCGAGAGCCATGGGAGTCAAGTTCGAGGAAGCACATCCCGCGCCCGTCAAATATAACGTGGTTCAATATCAGACCACGCACATCCAAGGCGGAGCCGTGATGGGCGCATCGCCGGAAACCAGTGTGGTGAACACCAATCTCCAGCATTGGGATGTGCCGAATCTATGGGTGATCGGCGCTTCGGCTTTTCCGCAAAACGCCTCCGGCAATCCGACGCTGACTGCGCTGGCGCTGACTTACCGCGCGGCGGATGCGTTCATCGCGCCCCACACCAGTCGCTCCAAGGGGGCCGCATGAGACGCCGCGAATTTCTGACAGTTCCGGCAGCGGCGCTCGGCGGAACGCTGCTCTATACGCTCGCCCGCGAACCGATGCGGCTTCAGGCCCAGGATGGGAGCGTCAACATTCCGCTCCGTTTCTTCTCCGCCGCCGAAGCTCGTGTGATTACGGCGGCTTGCGCGCGTATTTTCCAGACCGACTCCACCGGGCCCGGCGCCACCGAGGCTGGAGTCGTCATCTACATCGACCGCCAGTTGGCCGGACCATATGGCCGCGACAAATATCGATACACGAAGGGTCCCTTCGTCGAGTCGGTTCCGGAACATGGATATCAGGGCAAGGAGACACCTCGCGAAATCTATCGCGCCGGCATTGCGTCGCTCGGAGGATTTGCGGATCTTGCGCCCGAAAAACAAGATGCCACGCTGCGATCGATGGAAAGAACGACCTTCTTTCAGATGCTGCGGAGCCACACGATCGAGGGGATGTTCTGCGATCCCATGCATGGCGGAAATGCGGGATTGATCGGCTGGCAGTTGATCGGATTCCCGGGCCCTCAGATGTCCTACCGCGACGAAATCGACAAGCACCACGGCCTGCCCTACCGGCCGAAACCCGTCAGCCTTCAACAAGTCGTGGGACATCCGGTGCACGGCTGGGAAGAAGAGAAGGATTCGTAATAACCGCGGTTCATTGGTAGTGTCTGAAGTGTGCGTTGAACAGAAAACAGCTTTCGATTGGTTTTAGGTCGATGACGGACAAAACGCCGGAAGGTTCGATGTCGCCAGGGATGCTACAAATGAAGCAACTATTACTCTCCAATAGGATTGAACTCGAAATCTCCATGTTCGAAAACGACACAGCCTCTATCGTTTCTTCAATCACCCTGGAGAGAAGGCCAGACAGAGGAGCCAACGTATCGGTAAACTTATCTTCCCGCTAAAACCCCCACTACCCTAAGAAAAGTTGCGTTTTTTCAATCAACGCACATTTCAGACACTACCAATTCTTTCAGCTCCCTCGCTTCAGCAGGTTGTACTTCGTCAGGAAATCGCGAATCTCCCCGTACAGTCGCGGATACTCTTCCGGCTTGAAGTTCCCGTGTAAACCGCCGGGAACCGTCACAAGTTTGTGGGGCACGCCGGCTTTTTCTAGAGCCGCTTGAAGACGCAGCGAATGGCTGTATGGAACTGTAGGATCGGCATCGCCCTGAATGGAGATAATCGGCGGCAGGCCTGGCCGCACATAGGTGAGCGGCGAGACGCGCTTGGCGATCTCCACGCGATTCGGCATACCTCCCAGCCACGTCACCGCGTAGGTCTTCATATTGTCCCCGTCGAGCAGATCGGCGACGTCGGTGATCCCGTACCAATTCACTATCGCGGCGACCTTCAGCACCTCCGGGCCGGGACACTCGCGGTCGAGCCCCACCGAGGCGGGAATCATACCCGTGGTCAGGGCCAGGTGCCCGCCCGCGGAATTCCCGGTCACTACGATGCGGTTGATGTCGACGCTGTATTGCTTGGCGTTGTGAATCACCCAGCGCAGAGCGCACATGCAATCCTCGACAGCGGCGGGCGCCAGCGAAACCCGGGCCAGGCGGTATTCGACGTTGACCACGTTCCAGCCCATTTCAAAATACGGCAGGAGATTCAGAATGCTGGCTTCCTTGGAGCCGCCCGTCCAGCCGCCGCCGTGTATGTAAATCACAGTGGGTTGCGGGGTGTTGGCGTCGCGAGCCTGATACAGATCGAGCTTGGCGTCGTAGTTATTGGCGGTGACGTAGGCGATGTTCGGAAACGTGCGATAAGCCACCTGCGTCTTCGCGGCAAAGGCCGAGATGATCGAGGCCGATGTCCCGGCGTCCTGCGCTTGCAGGGCCGGGATCAGCAGGGGAGCCAAGGTTGAAACGAAAGCAATCGAAACGAAAGATGTCGCTTTTCGCATGGCGCGATTGTATCACCTGGCCGCGAGCGAATGTAAAGCTAGTGGTCGGTCCGGACGGACACGGCGCTCATGATGATTCAGCAGGCGGTTCTTGACTGCGATAAGCCAACCTAAACGATAAGCTACCGAATATCGTGTGACCGAGCCATGTGGGCCGACAATCATTGGGGCGAGCCGATCACCCGACCGGCTTCTCCTCGCGCCAAGACAAGCCGGCTCGCCGACAGGATTGTCGGCCCCACCTCGCTAGCCCGGATACGATCCGTTGATGTAATTGTGCAGGTGGCGAATCGTCTCGCCCTGCGCGGTGATGATCCAGTTCACCAGGTCGCCGATGGACACGATTCCGGTCACGCGGTCGCCATCAACCACCGGAAGATGCCGGATCTGCCGCGACGTCATTATATGCATGCATTCGTCGATGGTCTGGCCCGGCGTAACATATTGCACCGGTGCGGTCATGATCTCACGCACTCGCGTTTCGCGGGATTGCCTGCCTTTCAGGATCACTTTGCGAGCATAGTCTCGCTCCGTGATAATCCCGATCAATCGTTCGCCGCTGAGAACAACCAGCGCGCCGACATGCTTGTCTGACATGGTGGCGATAGCGTCAAAGACAGTAGCGTCCGGCGAAATCGACCAGAGCGCATGACCCTTTTGGCCGAGTACCGTTGTCACGGTCTCGTGCAGATCAACAGTTTGCTGCGATGCGGTTGTGGGTTGCATCGGATTCTTCCCCCTGCCTGAATCCTGCACCTCGTTTCCGCCGAAGTCAAAGGGCAGCCATTTGTGATAGGATGCCTTCCGTGCTACTGCTGCCGCTGATCTCACTGTTGCTTGCCATCCCGGCGAGGGCAAGCGATTACCCGGCTCCGGTCGAGGGTGACTGGGTTGTTCATGATTTTCGCTTCCACACGGGCGAGGTTTTGCCAGAACTGCGCTTGCACTACCGGACCGTCGGGAACTCCACGGGCGATCCGGTGCTTCTATTACACGGAACCAACAACACCGGCGCGACATTTCTCTCGGCGCAGTTCGCGGGCGAACTGTTTGGGCCAGGTCAGCCGCTCGACGCGTCCAGGCATTACATTATCCTGCCGGACTCGCTCGGAGCCGGAAAATCGTCGAAGCCATCCGACGGGCTGCGTGCGAAATTCCCCCAGTACAATTACGACGATACCGTTCGTGCGCAATACCGGCTGATCACCGAGCATCTTGGCGTTAAGCACCTCGCGCGCGTCATTGGGAATTCGGCCGGTGGGATGCAGGCCTGGATGTGGGGCGAGATGTTTTCCGAGTTCATGGATACGCTTATGCCCCTGGCATCGGAACCGGCTCCCATGGGCGGCCGCAACTGGATGATGCGGCGCATGGTGATCGACGCGATCCGTAACGATCCGGACTGGAAGGGCGGCGATTATCGCGAACAGCCGCGTGCCTTCCGTGTCGCTCAGGTTTACTACGGCATCGCGACCAGCGGAGGCGCGCTCGCACTCTATAATGCATCGGCTAGCCGCGAAAAGGCGGATCGGGAGATCGAGAGACGTTTGTCGCAAGAAAGTGCCGTCGACGCCAACGACGTTCTATATCAGATGGACGCTTCGCGCGACTACGATCCGTCGCGCGATCTTGAAAAGATTCAAGCCCACGTTCTCGCGATCAACTCGGCCGATGACGAGCGGAATCCCCCTGAGCTGGGAGTGATGGAAGCAGCCATGAAGCGGATCAAAAACGGCCGGTATGTGTTGATCCCGATCAGTGCGGAAACCCGCGGGCACGGTACGGCAGGCAACGCCAGGTTGTGGAAGAAGTATCTGGAAGAGTCACCGGCAGGACAGTAGGTTCGCCTAGTCCTCGGGCTAACGCTTGCCGCCGGCGGTCATCTGACCAGTTACCGTGACTTTGACGTCAAACATCGTGTCCAGCCCGCCGTCATTGGCGATGGCTTGGAGCCAATACACGCCGGGTGCAGTGAAGATCGCGTCGGTTTGAGACTCAACGGGTTGCCCATATACAGGCGTTGTGCTGGGTTTTGAGAAGGTCACTTGACCGCCTGAGTCCGGTGCGCGATACAGAATCCAGCGGATCGATAGACCCTGGGGCCGGCCCGCACTAGCGGCCACGGGCGCGCCGTCAGGTCCCACAGAGGACGGCTTGCGTGGTTTGGGAATCCCGTCATCGGTCGCTGACGCGGTCAACTTCAACGGTTGCCCTACGGCGGCAGTTTGGGCCACACTGCCCGTGACCACGGGGGGTTGATTCGGTGGATCGTAGTGCGGTGCGCCGCGAGTGATCCCGTTCCCGTTCTCCTCTCGGACACCGTTATCCACTTCCCATTCCCGTTGCATCCAACCGTAGGCGACGCTAGTCTTGCCGTGCGCGGTCACGGTCCAGATAAGTTTCTTGTCCTTGTCCCAGTCCTTCGGCAGATTCACTTTGAACACAAACATGCGCCGCCGCGGCTTCGTCAGAAAATGGGTCGGCTGGCCTTGATCCGCGCCAAGCGGTTCGAACTTGTTATCGGGCCCGACCGAGACATCCACTTCCTCCTCGGAGTTCCGGTTCAGGTAGCCGAACCACATGCTGATCGTCCCATCGGCATGGCGCTCCCAGCCCTCATAGAAGGGCTGGACGCTTTGACCATAACCCCGTGAAATGTCAATTTCCGGAGGTATTTGATCGACGATCCCTTGAGCGCGGAGCGGGGCCTGCATGGTCCAACCGCCCGCGCACAGCGCGATGCCCATCACATATGCGAATGGGATGTGCTGTTTCATAGGTTTGACCTCAAGCCAGATATCTATTGGCGAGGAGCGGCGATGGAGGCCGCCTTATTGGCCTGCGCCTTCCGCTCCTCCGTCTCTTTCTTGTACTCTTCGTCAGTCAGATAGTAGTAGCTGACCCAGGCGAAGCTCATGTCATCAATGGTTCTCTGTCCGAATGCGACCGGGTTGGTCGGATCCGGATTGAACTTGTTGCCGGCTGTGTTGTCGAACAGCGAGATGATGTGCAGTACAGTTCCCGCCGGCACGATGGGCTGCGCATCATCCGCGTAGTGATACACGATATGCCAGTCAAAGTGCCACCGATCCACGCAACTGGCCATCTCTTTTTTAGCTCTTCCACCGCTGGTAGTCGCCGGATAGATGATCTCCATGCATTGGGCCTGCCCCCGGTTGTGCATGTGCGGCTGGAAGGCCGTGATGCGAGCCGGCTTGAGCAGCGTGGTGTAGCCATCCGCCCGTACGTTTTTCGTGTTGGCTGGGATTTCAAAGTCTTCGTCGTCCCCGGTGTGCGCCGAAATTTCGGAATGTTTCGGAACATAGCCTTCGGGATACAGCTTCAGCCCGACTGCCACGTTGGCCATGGTATCCTCGCCAACCGCGTGGAGGTGCATGTTCACAAAAACCTCCGTCCCCGCCTTAATCAGCTTTCCGATTCCTTCGGGAAAAACGTCGCCAAACTTGCCGACAGCGTATTCTTCCAGCAGCCCCGTGGTTCCACGATATTCGGGGTCGTCCGGCGATCCCATCTCCGATACCGCGTGATGCACTACCCTGACGCCTTTGATCGGCTTCACTTCAACGGCTTTAATATAACGGTCCGTCTTCAGACCCAAATCCTCGGTCGAGGCGTCGACCCATTGATCCGCCTGGCCGGCTTTAACCAGCAGATCCTTCTTGAGATTCACGACGATGTCGGGCGTGCCGATGTGCCACTTGTCGTTGTCCTCAAACTTGCGGGGAGCCGGTATGTCCGACGCGTTGCCCTGAGGCGCTCCAGCGTCCACCCACTTCGAAATCAAGGCAATTTCCTGATCGCTCAGCGATGGGTCATTCTTGAAATCCTGGATTCCTACGGCGCGATCAATGTACCAGGGCGGCATCTCGCGTTTGACCACTTGCGCCTTGATCGCCTTGGCCCACGGCCGTGCATCCTGATAGGTGAGCAGAGACATGGGGGCGATATTTCCCGGACGATGACAGGCTTGACACGAGCGCTGCAGGATCGGCGCGATGTCTTTTGCGAACGTCACCTCTTGTCCGGATTTCGCCGGAGCTTGAGCTTGCGCAATTTGAGTTGTTCCGAACATCGCCGCAGCGGCGACGAGCCCCGCGCCGAACCGCCCTACATACCAGTAACGGCGGTTGCTCGCATTGTTATTATGCATCGAACCCTCCTTGGTTAATCACACATCCGCTACGACACCTGATGGATATTACGTCCTGGAATCAGCAGTGTCAAGCGTCTCAAGTGAAGCCTGGCAGCTCCGGAGAGAGCCGCCAGGCTTAGTAAATCGCGACCGTGTGCGGCTTAGAACTTGAACTGAAGATTGAGCCGCAACATACGCGCATTCTCGATCACCGACGGCGTGCCGCCCGGTCCGCCGGCGAGAAAGGGTGTGACCGAGGACCCGAGCGTATAGCTTTCGGTCAAAACCGTACTGACGTTGAACAAATTGAAAATCTGGGCTTCAGCCATCAGTGTATATTTTTCTCGAATGTGGAACACCTTCCGGAAACCGAGATCGAATTGATTCAGCCGGGGCGTGAAGCGCGATCCTGGAGCGATCAATTGGATTGTTTCCGCACCCTGCGCCAGACCGGGGTCGACCACGCCACCGGGATTGGGACAGTCGCAATTGGCCGGATACTTGGTGGACGGCCCAATAGCCCAGTTAACCTGTTTGAATCCGCCTACATTGCCCCCCAGGAGCGCCAACGGCGATACGCCCGCCAGAGCCAGGCTGTTGCCGGAAAAGGTCGACCCGAAGTTCGTACTGAAAACCGGGTCCGAGTAAAGCGAGGCGTTCACCTCAACCCCCCATTTGATCGGAATGTTGGTCTGTAACTTAAACTCGTTGCGGTAGGGTATGCCGGAAATCGGGCCCAGATTTTGATACAAGCCACCCGACTGGTCGCAGAACCGCAGCGTGTTGGGGTCATTAAGAGCGTTTCCGCCAGTGTTGGCGCTCTCGTCACAAGCTGTGTCCGTTTGCTTTTCCATGGTCCAGCCCCCGGCGACGAAGATCCCGTGGCGAAGCCGCGCGGTTACGGACGTCTCAAAGCCGTTGTAACTATTCGCGCGCAGACTCTGGGGGGAATTGGTTTCGTGCAGATTCGGAATCAGGCCGAAATAGGAAGGCTGCAGGTTGTAGACCGTAATCGGCGAGCCGTTCAGCGGATTGGTGATCTGGAACGGCGTCCATGCGGAAGCAGGCACTGCGGAGTTCAAAGCGAGAATCTGTTGATAATCCGACGTTCGGTTCCAACCGAAATTCAGAGTAACTCCGCGCATGACCTCCTGCTGGACGCCCACGGAGTATTGCCACTGATATTCGCGGTGGAAATTGGGATCCAGGGAGATGTTGTTGATCAGGCCGAACCGGGGATTCGGGTTGGCCCCGATGTTCTGATCGCCGAACCCGACGCCTGCCGGGATGCATCCGGGGGTAGAACCGGCCCAAGCGGCCCCTATACCTCCGGAAGTTGTAGTCTGGCAAGCTGTAGTCGGTCTGTTAACCCACGGAATCGTCTCGCTCGCCGTAAACATCGGGTTGAAATTGTTCAAAACGCCGGAGGTGATGGGAGTGTTGTATTTGCCTATCCCGGCTTTGATCGCGGTCTTGTGGTTTCCGAACAGATCGTAGATAGCGCCCAACCGCGGTGTCCAGTCCTTGAAACATCCCAACCCCTTGACAGTATTGCAGTCCACCAACGGGAAATTACGCGCCCCAACGAATCGCCCGGCCGGAGCGGTTTCCGGGTTGATTTGCCCCGAATAATACTCCCAGCGAAGGCCGAGGTTGAGGGACAACCGCTTGATTTTCCAAGTATCCATGGCGTAGAGCCCGAAGTCCGCGTTCAGATATGGCTTGGAATACGTGGGCGTATTGTAAGCCAGGATCTGGAGGGGAACGCCACTCGAATATTCATAAATGGCGTCCCCATTGGCGACGTTGTTCAGGTACACGGGGCCGCGGTCGTCTGTGAATCCAAACTTGATTTGGTGCGACCCGGTGACATATGCGCCAGAAGCCGTGTAAACGTAACGATCGTACTTGGAATAGGTATTCACCGAACCCGCGACTTGGCGTGTAAGGTTGGTGACGTCAAGCTCCGAAGCGTCGGCTAACCAAGCCGCGGAAAACGGGACTTGCTGAACGCCCGAGTGATAGGTAATGTCGTAATCCAGCTTCGTGAAGGAGAAGCCTGCCTGCAGCAGAAGTTTTGGCGTGACGGTGCCGGTCCACCGGGCTTGCATGATGTAGTACATCACGGGATAACGCTGGAGGGAAGCAACATTCGGGTTAATATCGCCGTAGCCGCCCGCTCCAGTAACCACGTCGTTTACCTTGGTCTTCCAGTCCCGCGTCCACATGACGGCCAACTTGTTCTTCGGAGTGATCTGATACGTCAGTCGCACGGCGCCGGACCAAATGAAGCTCTGCTCGATTCCAGGGGCGCCATTGAGGTAAGTGGATAGTGCGGACTGAATATAGCTTAGCTGCTTGCGGCCGGACATTAGAAACCACAGCTTGTCTTTCTTGATCGGGCCGCCTAGAGAGCCATCGAAATCCTCGAGCCGGTTCACATTGGATAGTCCCGAGAAGCCGCGGGATACCAGCTCCGCATTGGAGTTATTGGCCACGAATTGGGCAGGGGACGTATCCCAGGAACAGGGCACCGTGGAAGTCATTGCCGCCGTCCCTCGGGATCATGTTCGTATAAACGCCGCCTGGTTGGACGTCTGCCGTGACGCTGCTGGTTTGATAGGTCGTTTCCTGAATCAGAGCGTTGTCGACGTAAATCTGGATCATGCCGTCGCCTTGCATCGTGTTGATTCGCATGCCGTCCAGCAGGTAGGTGTCCCGCCAGGATGGGTTCCCGTGCGCCTGCATGTAGGTCTGTTCGGTCTGCTGTGAGCCGGCCACATCCGGGAGATTCAGGTGTACACCGGGCACATACGATCCCATGGACTGGGGATTTCGCGCGCTCGGGACCTCATCCATATCGTCGCGTGTCAAGGTCTCGGGATGCGCGACATTGTCGATATCGACGGTGGCCACGCGGGCCTCTACGTTGACTGTTTCTCCAACCGTACCGACCTTCATGTCGGCGTCGACGGGCACAGTCACGTTGGACGGTACTTCTATCTGCTCTTTGACCACCGCGAACCCCTGCATGGTGAAAGTGATGGTGTAAGGACCGGGGCGAACGTCGACAATCGCATATCGCCCTTCCCCGTTGGTGGTTACCGTGCGCGATCCCTCGATCAGCGCTGGGCTGGATGCCTCCACCTTCACGCCGGCCATGACCGCGCCCGAAGTATCTCTCACTTGTCCAGAAATGCTGCTCTGCGCCGAGGCCAGCGGTGCGAGCAACGCCAAGAGTGCAAGACCGGAAAAACCAAACGCCCTAAATTTGATTCGTTCCATTATTTCCCCTTTACCCGTTTTTGCCCGTTCTGACGAACGGTCGGCAACTTTATCAAGCTTTTCTTACGTTGTCAACGGGGTGGGACAGGGAAAAGGCGCAGGTATCTGCCAAAAATTCGAGTGGATGAAACTCGCTCCGCCGCGCATTTTACCGTTCATACAGCCCGCCGTCGCGGGACACCAGGACTAAGGAGACACTTTGACCATGAAAATGTCGCGCATTTCGAGCGTTCGGATCGCTCTCACTATCGTGGCAGTTTCGGCAGGCGCATTCGCGCAAATGCCGGACCAAGCTGCGATCGACAAGGCTCTGCTCGCCGCGCCAGGCAATTTGAAAGCGGGGGCTACGGCCATCCGCTGGAAGTCCGACTTCACGTACGAGACGCTGAAGAAGGGCACCAACCGCCTGGTCTGCTACGACAAGTCAGGGCAGCCTGGCCAGCAGCCATTTATGGTGGAGTGCACCAGCGTTGCGAACCTCGATCGGGCTGCTCAGAACATGAAGTTCGAGGCGATCGGCGACAAGAAGGCGAGTCAGGCGGCATTCGATGCGGCCGAGAAGGACGGGACCCGGGTGAAACCGGAGTTCGGTTCGGTATGGTATCACGTGATGGGCGCCGACGCGGAGCACGCTCGAACGCACATGACGATCGCGGTGCCGGGCGCCACTACACAGTCGCTCGGATTGCCCGACAATGGCAAGCAGGGTACCGTGTGGATCATGAATGCGGGTACGACGACCGCACACCTCATGACGCCCGGCGAATGAATTCTAATTCGCCGCGTGCTTGCTGAATCGTGATAGGCGATACGGGGTCAACAAATCGACCGATACTCCATCGAGAATCTCCATCGCGGCGAGTTGCCCAATGATCGGGCACATGGTCATCCCGCTATGTAAGGCGGCAATATACAGATTCGGGCGTCGTTCCGGGAAGCCCACGATGGGAAATCCGTCCTGCGGCAGCACTCGATGCCCAAGGGTTACAGTTTCCACCGGAACACTATTTAACTTTTCAATGAACCGCTCGGCGTTTTGCATCAGTTTCATGCCGGTTTCGAGGCTGGTGTCTGTAACGGCCGATGCGCCGAAATCAACGCCGGTGACGATTCTTCCGTCAGGGTTCTGCTTGATATCGGCGCCTGGGGCGAGCGCGACGCGGTCGAGGATTCTGGCTTGCGGAGAACTGTGCGCAAGAAGGCCAGGTGATTCCTTGAGCGGCACAGTCACTCCGGCCATTTGCGCCAGGCGCGGCGTATCCACACCGGAAGCGAGCACTACCACGTCAGCTTCCATCGGCCCTTTAGTGGTTTGGACGCCGCGAACCCGATCGCCAGCCACGTCCAACCCGGTTACCTCACAGGGATATTCAACCTTGGCGCCGAACTCTTGAGCCTTGTGCAAAATGACTACCAGAGCGTGCATGGGATCGACTGTGCCTTCCAGCGAACTGTAAGAAGCGGCGCCAAAGCTTCCAGGACTGACGCCCGGGAGCAAGCGGGTGAACTCGGTCTGGTCGACGACGCTGATCGGATAGCCCCACTGTTCGAACTGGTCCGCTTTTTTGCGAAGGGCCGCCACGCCCGGCCCGGGTGGCGCCCACTGGACGCTGCCGCCCCATTGGATCTGAAGCTCGCCGCCAATCTCCGTACACAAGCGGCGCCAGCCCAGCATTCCCATCAAATTCAACTCGTAATACGCGTGGGGTTGCTTAGGTGCGTTCAGCCACGCGAAGGAATTTCGGGTGGCTCCGCTCCCGGGGCGGTGCTTCTCCAGGACCGTGACCTGCGCGCCGCGTTGTGCGAGATGGTAGGCGATTGAGGCCCCGATAATGCCAGCGCCTGAGATCACTACGCGATTGGGCCTGGGCCCGTCGGCTCTGAGCGGGAACCCGGTAATGACGGGAGCCGACAGCAACTTGAGCACCGTGCGTCGATTCATGAATTCTCCTCTAAATCAACTTTCTAGTACAACATTAGAGCACTCTCCAGGAGGTGTTGTGCGGATGATGAGTGTTGTAGCCTTTGAGAGAATACAGGGCAAATGGAGGAAGAAACATGAGATACACTGCTGCGCTGATTCTTGGCGGTCTGATTACAACGCTCGTACCAACCCAAGCACACGCGCAGAGCACGGGGATTGTATTTCAGGAAAATTATGCGGAGGTCAACGGCGTTCGCCTGCACTATGCAAGCGTGGGCCAGGGGCCCCTCGTCCTTTTTCTGCATGGTTACCCGTCGTTCTGGTACCAGTGGAAGGATCAGATGATCGAAATGGGCCGCGATCATCTGGCCGTGGGCCTCGATATGCGGGGATACAACTTGTCGTCAAAGCCAGCAGGCATCGAGCCATACAAAATGAAATATCTGGTCGAAGACGTGCGGCAGTTCGCCGAGAAGATCGGCGGGAAGAACAAGAAATTCGTGCTGGTCGCCCACGATTGGGGCGCCAACGTCGCGTGGGTGTTCGCCATGGATCACCCGGAGATGCT
>JBEKBK010000088.1:0-20434 GCA_050015435.1 Bryobacteraceae bacterium | reverse complement strand
ACCTGTGTCGCTGCCCAGGCCCACCAGACCGAAGCTGGCCGCAATCGCCGCTGCGGTCCCGCCGCTCGATCCGGCCGTCACACGGTTGAGCGCATATGGGTTCCTGGTGTAGCCCGGCAGAATGGAGTTGACGGTTTCAAACGGACTGAAGGCCCATTCGGCCATATTGGATTTCGCAAGGACGATGGCCCCAGCCTCCTTTACGCGTTTCACCTCGAAAGCGTCTTGGGATGGGATATAACCCGCCAGCGCAAGCGCCCCGTCAGTAGTCTGCAGCCCCTGCGTCTCGAAATTATCCTTGACGATCATCGGTACGCAGTGCAACGGTCCGGTGAGTCCGGATTGCGCAAACCGGCGATCCAGTTCCGCGGCCTGCTTCTCCGCATCAGGATTGATGGTAACGATGGAATTGATCGCGGGTCCGTTCTTGTCGTACGCTTCGATGCGCTTGAGGTATTGACCGACCAGCCCGACACAGGTGAGACGGCCGGCCCTCATCGCTTCATGAACCTGAGCGATAGTGGTTTCTTCAACTTCGAACGGTACGGATTGCTGGGCCAGGAGCGCTAAAGGCGCAATGATCAGGCAAACAACGAAGCGGATCACCAGCTTATTGTAACGGCCTTCACTCCGCCACTTCTTCTAAATCCTCCGCCCGATTCTCAAATCGCGTATACTGCCCCAAGAACCGCAGCGGCACCGTCCCGGTCGGACCGTTACGTTGTTTGGCGACGATCAGTTCGGCCAGACCCTTCACATCCTCGCGGTCTTTCTTGTACACCTCCTCGCGATAAATGAACGCCACCAGATCCGCATCCTGCTCGATCGATCCCGAATCGCGCAGATCGCTCAACTGCGGCTTGTGATCTCCCGGACGCGTCTCTGACGCGCGGCTCAACTGCGAAAGCACCACGAACGGAACATCCAGATCCTTCGCCATTAACTTCAACCCGCGCGACATTGCGCTAACCTCTTGGTTCCGGTTTTCCGACCGCCCGCGGCTGCTCATCAATTGCAGATAGTCGACTACCACCAGGCTCAGTCCGTGCTCACTTTGCATCCTGCGTACCTTCGCGTGAATATCCATCAGATTCACGCCCGGCGTGTCATCCAGGAACAGCGGGGACTCGGTCAGGTCTCCTAACGCGACTTGCAGTCTGCGCCGCTCATCGGCATTCAGGAATCCCGCGCGGAACTTGTGCTGATCCACTCGTGCCGCGGCACACAACAGGCGAGTCAACAGGCTTGATGACGACATTTCCAGCGAGAACACGGCGACGGGCTTGCGCATTTTCGGATGCGTAGCCACATGTTGAGCAATGTTCATTGCCAGCGCGGTCTTACCCATGGACGGCCGCGCCGCCAGGATGAACAGTTCACCGCCATGCAAACCTCCGGTCATCTCGTCGAACTTCGTGAATCCCGTGCTCAGGCCTCGGATGCGCTGGCTCGGATCCAGAAACGCGTTAACTCCGCCCGGAAACCTCTCGACAATACTGGCGGGCGACGACAATAGGTCCCGCGTGCGTCCCTCGCCGAGCTTCAACAGGGATTCTTCCGCGCCGGCCAGGATCTCGTCCGGCTCATCCTCAGCGATCAGGCAACGGTCGATCACTTTCTGCGCGCTGAAAATCAGCTTGCGAAGCGTCGCTTTGTCCTTGACGATCCGAACGTAGCTTTCGAGATTGACGACTTCCGGCAGGCCCTGATCGAGCGAGCTCAGATACGAGAATCCGTCCACGGATTCAAGCTGGCCCTGCTTCATGAGCTCTTCCGCGATCGTGACCCGATCGATGCGCATCCCGCGGTCGTAGAGGTCCTTCATCCGCGAGAAGATGCGGCGGTGCTTCTCCAGGCTGAAGTCCTCTGTGTCGACAGCGCCGGCTACCTGTAGATAGAACGTGTCGTTCAGAAGAATGGAGCCCAGGACGAATCGCTCCGCATCCAGATTTGCGGGAAGACCCCTGGCGAGCGCTAGATCAGTCGTTGCCATTGAAGAAGACCGTACTACCTTACCGGCTCGGCACGCCGTGAGCAAACGTTTTTTTCTCCGTTTGCTTGGCCTTAGTTAGCCTCTTAAAATACCTGTGGAGAACGCTGCGGTTTACTTAGGTCCCTAACTCGCTGAGTTGAAACGGGCCGAAACCCAATATTCACAGACGTTCTCAAAACACAATCCTACCATCTTGTTTTACATCAAGGGAGATTGCTCCGCCAGCGCCGGAGCGAGAGAGAAAAGAACTACTGTTTGGCTGCCGGAGGAGTCGCCGGTACGATCGACGCGGAAAGGATCCGGTCGAGTCTCGGGAAGTAGCGATCCAGATACGCCTTACCTTGTTGCTGGATTTTGCCTTGGTCTGGCTGTTCCTGATATTCAGGGTTGATCTTATCCACGACGTCCATCCCCTCTACAACCTCACCGAACGGCGCGAACCCTTGCCCGTCGAGTCTGGCGTTGTCGCCGAAGTTGATAAAGAGCTGCGTCGTGCGCGTGTTCGGACCAGCGGTGGCGAACGTAATCCTGCCGCGCTTGTTGGTTTGCGTTACCGGATCGTCCATGATCCTGGCCTTCTCCCACACCGCGGATACATCCGGCTTGGCGCTCAACCCGAACTGCGCCATGAATCCGGAGATCACGCGAAAGAACGCGGCGTCCGTGAAAAAGCCTGCTCGAACCAGATTGTAGAACCGGTCCGCCCCCCGCGGCGCCCATGCACGCGTCACTTCGATGATCACGTCGCCTTTAGTGGTCGTGAATTTTACTCTGTAAGTTGCCGGCGCGGTCGCCTTTAGCGTGGACGGTTCGAGCAGATTCGGCCTCGCCGGCGCTGCCTTGGGGGCGGTGCCCGATTTCGTCTGCGCGAACGCTGCGCTGCACAAGCAGGCAGCCGTCAAAACTACTGCCGTTAACATGTTTTTCATAGTGAATTCCCATCATACTATCAGCGCGCGCGAAATCGAAACTCGTGGCGCTCCATCCAGACCTTCCCGCCACGAAACACGACCCCCTCGGCCGCCAGGCGCAATCGCTGTTCCCCGCCCGCTGCGCCCGGAAGCAGGATCTTCCCTCCTGCGCCGAGCACGCGATGCCAGGGCAAACGTCCGGCGGTTCCGCGAAGCGCCCAAGCTACTTGCCGCGATGCTCCGGGGAATCCGGCGGCCTTGGCTACCGCTCCATAGGTAGCAACTTTGCCCTTCGGTATCTTAGCGACCACCGCGCGCACTTCAGGAAACATGGCTCAGAAGCGCAAAGGGTGCGGCGCGCACCGCCAAACCGTTTCGCGCCGCACTCCGTTTTGCGCGAGTTCCTTAAAATGAAATGTTCACGATCCGGTCCGACCCCGCGGCTGCTTGCACCATCACGTGAAGATCATTCTTCGCGCTATCGTGCCACCACATTCCCGGACGAAGCTGCGCCCTTTGCGCGGCTCTTCGATAGACCGTCGATTCTTCCGCCACTTCCCGAGCCGCCTTGGTGTGATGCAGAATCCATTCGTAGGTCCGCGAGACTTGCGTTTCGATTTCGACCCGCACGTAATCCCCCGCCGGAGCCGCGTGGAGTTGCGAAATGTCGTTCTTGTCCGGCTCCCAGATGAAAAACTCCGCGCCGAGTGATGGAAAATAGTGCAACTCCATCGCATCCTTCATCGCCAGCGGTACAATCCAGCCATTCCTCACGAACATCGGGACATGTCCGGCAGGCGCGTCTACCTGAACCGTCTGATTTCCTCGATACTCCGTGTTCGTCCGAAAATCCGTCCACAGGCCTTTTGGCAAATCCACCCGTCGGCGTCCACCCGGACCCACAACCGGCGCCAGCAGAACTTCGTCGCCGAGCATGAACACATCCGCCTGCTGATCCGAATTCGCGTCCTTCGAGAACTGCATCGGGAGCGGCCGGATGACGGGAAGTCCGCGGTCGAATGCCTCGCGCAGGTAGGTGATCAGGTAGGGCTTCCACATTTCGCGCGTGGCCACATCGATGCCCCCTGTTCCAGCGCTTCGATACACAGTCGGGAACAAGGCACTCACGTCCGCTGCCCTTTGTTTCACGTCCTTCGCGCCGCTGTCAAAGGACCCGACATCCATGGCGGGATATAACACCGCGGAGAGGCTCCAGTTGTTCAGGGTCTGTATCAGCGAGCGCATCGCCTCCCACGAATCGAGCGGGCCCTTCGGCAGCGGCGTCGCAGTCTTCGGGAGACCGTTCTCGGGCAACACATCAAGTGCGTCCGGCTTCAACTCGTGCTGCCCGGTGACCGTCATGTGCTCTTCCATGATCTCTTTGGGCGTCGGACCGTAATAGAAGGCGTATTCGAAGGACCGCGCCCCCATCGCTTCCACCGTCCCACTTGCAAGATCGAAGGCGCAAACCTCGGGCGTTCGAATCGAAAGTCCATATCCCGCGCTTGTGAAGAAGAACCCATTCCTGCGTTCCAGCTTCTCTCCACGCAGGTTCAAACGCCCGTTCGTCCCGCCCATGAGTCCGAATACTTTCTCATCCGGCGCAAGGCCAAACTTGAGCTCAACGCCGCCGACGGTCTTGTTAAGCGCATTGCTCACCACCGGCGTCGCTGCGGATTTAACTGACATCTTGAGGTCAGCCCGGTCCATCTCCACCGTCAGATATTTCGTTCGCATCGTGATTCGGTCCCCAGCTTCTTCAAACTCGGGCTCGATACGATCATGCGAAACCTTCGGCAGAGCCTGAATGGCCCCGTCCCAGCTTCGTGCGAACCGGAATGCGATGGGGCTGATCCATTCCATCTCGGCGGCCCCGTCATCCAGTTTCAGCGTGAGCCTCCCCTGGCCCCAGTCGCGAGACACCACACCGCCGCGCGCCGCAGTTATGACGCAAAGAGCAAGCAGCACCCTCCGCATATCAAATCCGAACAATTTTCTCTTGAGCCTCGCCGGTTATGATCGCGCGGTTTTCGTCCACAAACACGTCGACCTCGGAACGAATCCCGAACTTCGGCAGGTAAATCCCAGGCTCGACCGAGAAACATGTCCAGGGAATCACCTGCCGGTCATCGTGGGTCTCGAGGTTGTCCATGTTCGCGCCCGTGCCGTGAACTTCGATCCCGATGGAATGGCCCGTGCGATGGAAGAAGTACTCGCCGAATCCTTCCTTCTGGATAACCTGACGAGCCGCGTCATCCACTTCGAATCCGTGCAACGTCTGCCGGGTGGCAACCGCAACCTGGACCCGCGTTACCGCCTTGTCGCGCGCCTCGCGGACCACAGTGAAGACTCTTTCGATCTCGGCAGGGGGTGTCTCGCCGCAGTAGCCGACCCACGTGATGTCGTAGTAGACGCTCTCCGGCTTATCCAGCTTCGCCCACATGTCGATCAGCACCAGGTCGCCTTGCTTGATCTCAGAACAGGCATCCTGTTTCGGTTCATAGTGTGGATTCGAAGCGTTGCCGTTCACCGCTACATCCGGACCGTGGTCGATTACTAACCCATCTTCCCGGTACCGGCTGAGGATGAATTGCTGCATCTCCCATTCGGTCACTCGTTCACTCGCGCGCACCTTGGCTCCGATTCGTTCGAAAGCCTCCCGCCGGATCCGATCGACTCTCCGCCCTGCTTCCATGTGGCTGTCGAGCTGATCGCGCGTCCATCTCGATTCGAAAAACTGAATGAGGTTCGCGGACGTAACCACTTCCACGCCCAAGCTCTGTATTAACTCGACTGTCCCCGCGTCAACCATCGCCACATACGGAACCGCGCATTTTGGCGAGTACTGCATCGCCACGCGTTTCGATCCGGCCAGCATCTGGCCAATCCGCTCGAGCATCTCGCCCCAATCCGAGTACTTCTCCGTTTGCCCGGGAAGTTCGGCCAGCGTCTGCGCTTCGATGCGATGAACCAGCGCTTTGGGTTCGCCATCGGCCGGAATGTAGTAATACCAGCGCCGCGTCACCGGCGAATTCGGAGAGAACTGCAGCACGCGGTACGCCAGCGGATCCCGCCGGTGATGATCGAAGAACAACCAGCCATCGAGCTTCTCTTCACGAAGTGCCTTCTGAATCTCTTCTAGTCTCACGCCGTAATCCGCCAATTCACTTTGGTTTTGAAATTCGCGAACCCAGCCACGTCTCGCGAATCCACCACGGAGAACGAGATCACGTCATCCAGCCAGTCCTGGCTGAAGCCGTCCTGATACTGCGTGGCAACCGTCAGTGTATAGTCTTGGCGGGTCAGCAGGCAATCGAACGTGAACTCGACCTCGAACGTGTCTCCGGCGGCCACACGCCCCAGGCCCACATGCTCAACCCTTGTATTCGTGCCGAAGACATCAATGCCCAACCGGTTGCGGATCAGGACGCCGACCACGGGATCATTCAGCTCCCTCTCAGCCCGAGCCTGCACCCGCACAGTCACCGGTTCGCCTGGCTCGAGATTTCGAGTGGAGACTCCGGTGGCGCCGAGCAGTTCCACGCTGACCACGCGGCTGACACCGTCCCCATGGCGGTGACTGCCTCCAATCTCGGCCTCTTCTAATTTCGGGTGCTCACGTTGCTGCCGTTCGAGGACCAGCCCCACATACCGGTTCACTACTTCGTTCGGGAGCCCGTAGGCGGCCACGCGCCCGTCCACCATCAGCGCCGCACGATCCGACAATCTCTTCACCATCCCCAAATCGTGCGACACGAACAGCACGGTGACCTTGCGTTCCTTCAGTTCTTCGAATTTCTTGATGCAGCGGTTGGCGAAGATCGCGTCGCCGACGGCCAGCGCTTCGTCCACAATTAGAATCTCGGGATCGACGTGAATCGCCGTGGCGAACGCCAGCCGCACGTACATGCCGCTGGAATATTCCTTAACCGGTCTATCTAGAAATGTCCCGATTTCCGCGAATCGTTCGATCTCAGGAAACACGCGGTCCATCTCGCGCTTGGACATGCCCAGAATCTCGCCGTTGAGGAACACGTTCTCACGCCCTGTGAATTCGGGATTAAATCCAGCTCCGAGTTCGAGCAGCGCCGCGATCCGTCCGCGCGTCACCACGCGTCCCCGGGTGGGTTCAAGAATGCCGCTGACGATTTGCAGAAGTGTGCTCTTCCCGCTGCCGTTCGGACCGATCACTCCCAGGATCTCGCCTCGCTCAACGTTGAAGCTAACGTCACGCAAAGCCCAAAATTCAGTTGGAGCGGAATGCTTATTGAAAGGAAGGATCTCCAGCAGCCGGTCAACCGGCCGCCGGTACAGACGGTAAACCTTGGAGACGTTCTGGACGTGCAGCAAACCTTAATCGTAGCGCAGGCCACATCACCGGCCCATCTGCAGGCTCCGCCTGAAACTCTCCGGCAACGGATCGTCGTATCCAATCAGGCAGAACTGGTCAAGCGCAAACAGAACTACGCTTTCCAATCCCTTCCCCTCTGCCATCTGCACCTCTTTGAGCCAGGCGTTCTTCGAGTCGCTGATTCCTGTCAGATAACTACGTTGCGAGGCAGGAAATCCTTCCGTGGTTCCGAAGTCGATCGTCGCTACACTCGCGTCAAGATTTCGCGCCAGTGTGAAGCCGAAGCACTCCGTCTTCAGGCACGTGAGCGCCGACGGAGTCCACGATGCGGTGGGGTAATTGATCGCCATATTAAAACTGGTCTGATTCACATCCAGCGGAAAAAGCACCTCAAACCGGCAGGTAGGCTGACTGGTGCGCACAAAACTCATCACGGCGTTCGTGAAATTTCCGATCACCGTGGGCAAGTAGGCAACCTCATCCGGATAGCTGGCCGGGCTCACCGTGTTCGTGGTGATCGTCGCCATCGGATGCCCGTAAAGCGATTCGAACTGGCTCTGATTCCAGGCGTCATAGAATGGCATGCCGCTGAAAGGGACACCAGCGCCGTTGTTGGGAAAATACCACCACTGAACTTCGCCGAATTGCAGATAGGGTTGCAATCCGGCCGCCGCCTGAATCCCTGCGATCTCGGCATACGCTTCCTGCCAGAACGCCAGGCTCGTCGACGAAAAATTTGTTTGCAGCGATGGGGTCGGCAACAAGATCGGATCCCCGGCAGGCCCCACCTGCGCGATCCCGGCGGTAGCCGATGGATCGCCGTTGCCAAGCTCCATGCTGAACGACGCTGCCATGTCGATCCCATAACCATTCAGCGCCGTGAAAAAGCTCAAGCTCCAGTCCCGTACAGCTCGATTCAACCGAGGCATCGCCGTTAAATCCGTGAGCCAGGCCCCATCCATGCCGCCGGTAAATGTGGTTCCCGACGCTGTCGCCGTAAATCCGCCGCTGGTGGTCGAGGCTGACAGAGTATTGCTGTTGCCGGCCGATCCCATAGTGCGGGAATAAATCGCCACCACGTTACCCGATGCGCTCGCCCATACACCCGTGTATCCGTTATTCAGTTCCAGCGCAAATGCGGTGGCGATCGTCTGGGCCGTATCGCCGTTGTGAATCGCCTTCTGCACCAGCGTGCCGCCTGCCAGCGTCACCGTGACGAAGTAACCCGGTACTGGCGTTCCACTAAACGTCACGGATCCGGACGCGTACACGTTTCCCGGCGACACCAGCTCATAAAACCAGAGCGCCCCGACGTAGTGATTTTGCCGGCCTGTGAACCCGAGCGACTGGATCATCCACGCAGTTCGCTCCGGCGCCAGTACCAGGGAATGCTCCGTGTCCCAATCGGTCGCTAGAGTGATTTTCGATTCGGACGGAAAGGTCGGCAGGGTCGTCGTTGACACGGCGAGCTCGAAAAAGTCGAAATAAAACTGGTTCCCGTTGGGTCCCGCGTGCGTGACCGTCACGTTGTGTGGTCCCGCGGAATACTCGCCGATCGGCCACCGGATGAGTGCTTGTTCGTCCGTATACAGCAGATTGACGCTTCCCGCCGCGACCCCGTCTACTGTGATCGAAAGCTGAGCGCCGCTGGCCGTGTACTGAGTGCCGAGGTACAACGTGTGCGCATACATCGCATTGTACTGATAGGTAACCGAATTCCCGAGCGTGGTGGAGAGCTGAATCGTTCCTCCGGAGAAGTTACCTCGTGACTCGCTCCACGAGCCGGCGTACACCATCACCGGATCGTCATCCTCGGTCCGCTGCGTTCCAGGACCAGCTACCGAATAGGTTTGATTCGTGCCTGTCACTGTCCAGTTGGACACCACGACTTGAAACTCGCTTCGCACAAATTCGCCCGCCTGTTGGTCCGCGGCATAAGTCCAGCGCATCTTGCGAATGTTGTTGGTCGGCACAAGGTTTCCGTCGCGATCCGTCAGAGAACCGAAATCGATCGTCACCTGCCACTGCGTGGGAGACGTCCCGTTAGCGAAAGTTTTCGCCGGAGCATCCCAGATCTCAGCTCCAGTCGCGTAAGAGTAAACCCCAAATCGATTGCCGTTCTCCCCGGTCGTACTCGTCGCCAACGGCTGCCCCGCCGTGTAGTACAAACGGATGGTTGTTCCCGTCTGCGTGGCCGCCAGTTGAGTCGAAGTGCTGTTGACCAGAGCCGTCAGCGCGGTCACCGCGCTCGAGAGCGTATCGGAGCCGGTCACTTGGTAAGTATAATTTTCCTCGAGAAACGCGAGCCCGACGTAATCAGCTGACGCCACCGTCCCGGACAATGTGAAATCCGCGTAAGCACACTGAAAGCTCCCGGCAATGGGCATAGCGATGGAAGGCTGATAGAGCGTCACATAATAAATGCTCTCTACGCCGCCGCTGGTCGCCCAGATACGAAGAGATGGCCAATCCACCGTTGCGAACAACGCCGAGTCCATCGGGATGCAGTTTGTGCGCGTCTCTTGATACGAAAGCACGAGCCCGCTTAAATCACTGTCCGGTAAATAGCGAAATGCCGGATGTTCATGAGTGTTGTCGCGATTCCATTCGATCACTGCCCAGTCGAACTGCTGCCGCCAAGTTCCCGACACCGTAAATCCGCTGGACGAAGTGCTGCTCAGCGCCGCCACCGCAGACGGCTCGAAGAAATAGCACTGCAAGTCTCGATTGGGCGTGAGCTTTTCGATCGTGGACATATCTACAGCCGGATCGTCACTGTCAGGCTGCGTCCGGGCAGTGTCCCCGTGGCTCCTGGAACCGAATTGATGTTGAGCGTGAGTTGTGAGTTCGCGGTCAATGGCGGCAACCCGAACCCATCCACTGGGTCTGAGATCAAGGTGCCATCGGCGATGGTCAGAGTGCAGTAAACCGTGCCGCTCTGAAGCAGTTGCATCTCGATCGGGCCACCGCTGGGAGCTTCGCTCACCACCGCGGTAATATCCCGCGCAGCGAGCGAATCCTCGATCACCAGCGGTGGAGCGGCATCGGGTTGAATCGCCAGATAGCCGTCCACTTGTATGGAGAGCTGTCCTCCGGAGAGCGTGCGCAGCCCCTGATCCACGGTCGCCCCAAACGCTGCTGGCGCCACCGGGCTGTTGCCGCGCACATTCGTTACGAAAAATTCCGCCGCGCCGATGCGGACATCCGGTAGGAAGATCGACGTGCTGTAGCTCCCGCTCGCCGGACTCCCGAAGAAATCCGGCACAAACGGCATGATCGAGACATTCGTTTGCAGGTGATAGATCGCCGTACCGGCGAGGTGCGCCGCGGCGGTACTTCCATGGGAGCCGCGAACCACGTTGTACTGAAGTCCTGCGCTCGCTGTCCCAGTCACCTCCAAAATCTCGCCATCGATCTGAATCAGGACGCCGGCGCTCGCGGGTCCGGCAGTGTTCAACGTGATGGTCCCATCCGTCGAGGCGGCATCGCTAGCCAGCGTGAATGTGGATGGGCTGCTCAGTTCATTCCAGAAAAACAGCGTAAGCGTCCCGGCTAGGATCGTGTGCGTATTCGTCAGCGACGAAAACGAGATGCCAACTAAATCAACGGTCCCCTGTCCAACCAGATTCAACCCGAAGACTGGTTGCGGCGGTACGTCGGTGTCCACGCCTCCATCCCCTGCCCCAACAATCTGCCAGCGGGTCAGAGGATTCAATCCCGCTGCGCTTTCTTGGTCGAGTGCATTGGCGGATCGCCCGGAAGTTTCAACTGTCGCCCCAGTCTGGTTTGGTACCTCGATCTGAACCGGACTCGTCGCTCCGACCCCCCCAAAGTTCCACGTCGAGCTGGCAACCACAAAATAACTGGTGGAGTCCGGCGTCACTGTCCACGCCGGAGTCACAGTCAGTGTTGTCGAATTGTTCGACACAATGCTTCTCTCCTGCGTGGCGCCCGTTCCCCGCGTGATCCGCACCACGTCGTTTGTGAAGTCATTCAACAGCATGCCGAGCGTGCTGTTGCCGATCGTCGTACTGGACTGAATTCCCGCCACCACTTCCGGTTGCAGCTCCAATCTCCAGTAGAAGTTCGCATGGTCGTAATTTGGATCGGGCGGCCCCACCAGCGTCGGCGTAAGTCCAGCGTCCGTGAATGTAGCGGCCACCGCCACATTTGACGCGATTTGTAGCAGCTCCGTCGGGTTCGGGCCACGATACACATTGAACCCTGCCGTACCTGTCGAGAAACTCAATCCCGTCAAGGTCACTTGATTCGTATTCGTCCCCGGCGGAATCGTCGCCGCGACTACGAATGACAAGCCACTCTCCGCTCCACTCGCATCGAGCGCACTCACGGCGTAATACAGCGTCTGCGCCGCCGTCAGCGTACCGCCCGTCGAACTCAATGCGGGACTCAGACTCAATAGCGGAATTCCCACGGCACTCGCCGCCGGTTTCGACGGGGGCGTAAACTGCACCGCCAACTGCACCGCAAAGCTCCCGTCGGAATTTTCAATTGTGGTTTCAGTGATCCCGAACTGGTCGATACCGTTCGAATCAATGACGGTGCCGATCAGCGGCCGAGGCAACCCGACACTGGCGCCCGCCTGCAGTCCGGCGCCAGTCGAACCGGTTCCGCTTACCGTGTACCACGAGTCGTCATGCCATTGCGCCGTGATCTGCACCGTCTGGCAGTTCTTTCCTGGAGCGATTTTCGTGACGCGGAACGGTTGCCGCTCGAGACCTTCTTTCAAGTACGTGATCGTGATCAGGTCCCCGGGCCCGATTCCGATTCCCTTCACCGTCGTCTCAAAATCGATCAGCGTATACCCATCGATGGTCTTATTGAGCTGCAAGGCCAGAACACGCGTCGCTTGGTAGAAATTCGGAAGCCCCAGGCCCGAGAACGCCTTCGTCACTTCCCTCTGCGTCAGTAGCGAATCCTCCACGTCGACCAGCGAGAGACTGTCCTGCTGGTACGCGTTGAATTGGTCTTGAAATTCGATCGTGAGATTGTTCGCCGTATCCGCGCTGATCCTCGACCACAACCGGATCGCCGGATCGCCACTCGAGCTCCTGACCAGGCCGGAGAACGTCGCCGATCCGTCGGAGAATTCATAGGCCGGCCATCCGCCGTTCAACATTTCCGTGCTGTTGCTTCCGTCCGGAAGGGTCGGTTGTTGCAACGCCAGAGTATTCTCGGCGCGCAGCGTCAGGAGTCCGGCGCTGCTGTAGGTCAGCATCAAAGCCGATCCATTGCGGATTCCTCGAACCGCGTCGGACGCGCTGATGCTGTTCTGTAGCACGAGGTTGCACTGGAACTGCGGGACCGAAACCGTGTTCCCATTTAAATCCGTCGTCTCGACAGCTTCGGCGCAGTATGCCGCCGCTGTTGCGAAACTCACCAGATCAATCTCTGTGGTAAGCCATCCGCTTCGACGCAGCACGTCCAGCAAGACCCAAGCCGGATTGTTCGTGAAGGATTCTCCTAGTGAGGTGCCCGTTGTGTCGAATTGCTCCAACTGCAATCCGTTGAGCAGGACTTGCACGCTTGGGAGAGATTGACCGTTGCTGATCAGATTCGGCACCACCACGCTCATCATGGCCATGTTGCCGTAAGGATCACCCAGCGGATTGCCCGAACTGTCCGTGAAGTTCAGATCGAACGCACCGTTTCGTGTTCCCCGCGTCACGACATTGAACCAGCCTGTAGCGGTCATGTCCACACCGCTCTGACCCTCAGGGATCTGAATGTCATTGACCAGCACCGTCACAATGCCGTCGATCTCTCCCATCCCGAGCAGCACTTCCATCCGCGTTAGATTTCCGTCATTTCGCGAGAACACAATTGGCGGAAAGATCCACGCCGTCCCATACACGATCGGGACCGCATCGTTGTACACCGCGAGGTTGTCAATCACCGCGGATAGCTGCGTCCCCTTCTCGCCGTAACTGCGCACCAGGATCTGAGGAGGTACGAATTCAAGGCCGCCGAATCGGCTCGTTACGTTGCTGGCCGAATCGGTGCTAAACATGCCGCGTTGAATGCATGAGGCTCGCGTGAAATCGCACGATGTGAACGGTGCGCCGGAATTGAGGTTCCCTACTCCCCCGGTCTGGTCCGGCGAGTATCCGCATCTGTACAGCGCCGAGTACTTTCCCTTCACTCCTCCGTTCAGCGCTTCCTGCCTCTGCGCCAAGGTGGACGGAAACATCCACGGGCATAACCGTTCAATAAGCACTTCTGGCAGCTTGATGAGCTGCAGGTTCAGACGGTTCGTAAACGACAATTGGAAGGTGGATTCCGTGATTTGTTCCGCCGGATTGCCCATCCCCAGATAGACCACGCGCACCTCAGAGGCCGCCGCCCCGGCCACCAGGTCATAAAACACAAAGCGGATCGTGACCTGGGCGCCTTTGAATCCGGTATTTCGCTCGATTTCGGAAAAATGAGAATCGGCGTTGGCGAGGGTAATCGTAACCTTCGGAGCGCCATCCAGCCCTTCGTCCGCTGACGTCCGCAATTCGAACAAGTTGTACTTAAGCACGCGCGCGCTGTATTCTTCACCCGCTACGGTAACGGTGTGGGTGCTCCAGCGCTCCGTCGCGCCCGACGAAAGCACGCAATCGAAGATAAACAGCGGTGTCGGAGGTGCTTCGATTTCCTTGAAGCCGTCGATCGTCGTCGGAGTCATCTAATCCTCGGTTGCAATGATCTTGACGACCACGTCGTAGACGTCGGTCCCCTGTGCTGTCACCGTAAACTGGTCGGAGGCGAATCGCGCCTTAGCGAAGACCCCGCCTTGATCTACGGTCTGCTTGTAGTCGGATGGAGCCGGTTGCGCTTCCACTTGCATGCCGAACAAATCTACTGACCCGCCGGCGGCCAATTGCGCCGCGAACGTCACTTGCGTCGTGCTCTGGCCACAATTTCCGGTAAACGATATCCGTTGCCACTGGGTGCTCAACGGAAATGTCTGCCCGATACTCGCTCCGGTCGTCGTTTGCATCAGGGTGATATTCGACCCGGAGTCCGTTCTGGCCCACATGCTCAGGCAGAACATAAAGTTACCAGGAACGTTCAGCGACTGCGCTACGGATTCCGCTGCTCCGCCTCCGTTCACCACCTGCGTCGCCCGCGTGGTCCCGAGGGGATCGACTGCCCCGGTCGTCAGCGCTAGCAGCGGCCCGTTCGTCCAAGCCGAGGCGCCGAAGGTCTCGCTCTGCAACAGTAGATTCGCGGTCGGATCCAGAAACGTGAACGTTTGCCACGACCCGGAGGTTGCTTGAAACAACGCTTCGATCGCGTTCCACTCGGCCGTCGTCAATACCGACGCGCGCATTTCCCACGCGTTCACCGCCGCGTTCGGATCTGCAAACACGATCGTGCTTCCGTCGCTTAGAGTGTTCACCGCAGTCCGCTGGATCGAACTCTTCGTCAGCGGATACGGTGCCGAAGCCCCGGTAGTGAGTTGAGGAAAAACCAGCATTCTAACCGCGATTCTCCTTGACCGTCACGGACGTCTTTCCGCCGGAAAAAGTCGAATATTCGAGAGCGAGAGTGTCGCTATCGAAACTGCAGGTCGGATAGGTGGTTCCATCAAAAGGATCGACAAAGGAAAAACTTCCCGCTCTCCCGCCTTGGCTCTCGAAGAATTGTTCCAGGTTCACAAGTTCAGATTCGTCCAGTAGACTCAACTGGATCGTCCATCGCCGAAGGGGCAGTCCATACCCCGGAAACCGCTGCTCGCTTCCGTCCAGAAACCGGAAAATCTGCGTCGAGAAATCCCGCTCGCGGCTCGACGGATACTGCGTGACCGCGCCGGTCTTCAAGGTCGGAAAGCTAGCCACTCTAAACTCCCCGGATGACGTCGTTCAGCACGCTCGACTCGAGCATCGCCTGCCGCACCGCCATCGCGATGTCATTGCTGTGATCGAGAAAAGACTGGCTATCCATGGCCTGCACTTGCACTGTGATTTGAGGACTCGCGGACGATGTCGATGCCGGCACCGGTTGGGGTAGCCCGACCGTTCCGTTGTTCACACCCACGGCCCCGCTCCCGCCTGACGCGTTAATCCCGGCGGTCGCCTGGATCGGCAAGGGTGTGACGTAAGGAATTAGAGGCTGCGGACTGCTCGATCCTCCGCCAAACAGGCTCGTCAATCCTGAAATCAGAGGGCTCAGTCCTGATCCCAACCCTAGGAAATTTAAGAGTGTGCTGCCGATCGATCCTCCCACCGACCCGCCGCTCCCTTGCGCTTTCGCGGTTGTGCCTTGCGCAAGCGCTTGCGTGTTCTGCTCCATCGTGGTGATTTGCGTTTGATTTACTGTCTGTAACTGCTGGAGCTGCTGAGTCAGGCTTTGCAGTTGCTCCGTCATGGCGCTGGTCTGGTTCGCCCCGGAGCCCGATTCGCCACTGCTTCCTGTCGGCGAGCTTGCATTCGGCGTTGACCCGCGCGTACCCGAGATTGCAGCGAGGCTCTGCTCCAGCAGCGTCGAAATTTGACTCGATGAATTCTTATTGGCCATTCTCCCGATTCCATTCCCGCCACGCAGTCTCGAGCGCCAGAAAGGCGTCCGCCATCTTCGCTGGCAATACCTCCAGCTCACCACCGCCGGAAAACTTCCAGGCGAAAAATCTTTCCAGCCATTCCAGGCTCTGCGGGGTCACCAGCGATTTCGGACATTCTTCGGTGGCTAAACGCCCGCGGATCCACACCGGCCGCCGCGCCCCGCGTCGATTCTCCGGCAGCCATCCGCAGCGTCTTTTCTCCTCCAGCCCTTGCCGTCTGCATTGGTCGCATCTCCACCCGGCTTGGCTAGAGCTATGAAAATGGAAAGCGACGATTAGTTTTTTCGTTCGTCTTCAGTCAGCCCGGATTCGGTCTTGATCCTCGCCAGAATCTCGCTGGCGAGATCCGCTGGACCCTTCTCGATCAGCGTCGCCGCCGTCGCCATCTCGCCGTCGATCTTCAGCCCCTCGATACCCGCCAGCCCCCATTCCAGATACGTGCGATCGATCTCCACCGCCAACACTGCGGCTTCTAGCTTCTCTCTGACATCGCTGCCCGCATCCAGGAACTCGATCTTGCAGCCGATCTCTCGAATCCTTCGCGCCAGATCGATGCGCCGGCCGAACGACATGCGCGCGATCGCATACCTTACCCCGGCGTGAGTCTCGGCATCGAACCATGCCGAACTCTCATAACTTTCGTCCGAACGCCCATTAGGCGAAAGAAATATAGAGCTCATTATCGGCCGTCCCCTGTGCTCTGTCGTTCTGGAACTTCCACTGCAGCCGCGTCTCGGAATCGTCAAATTCCGGTACGTCGGGCACCATCGCCGGCAGGTACACTCCAACGAGTTGGTTCGTCTGCTCGCCCAACTGGAGCATAACCGGGATCGGCGATCTCTGTCGGGCCGCTTGATACAATCCTGCCGTCTGCGTATCCGCCGCTTCGAAGAGACTCGAAGTTCAGTTTTACTGACCTGATCCCCGCTGCAATACATTGCGCGAAATCGCTCCCGAACTCCTTGACGCGCAGGTCGACATCGTTATCCAATTCCAACGTCGCCGCGGTCAGTGTTAAGAATTGGGCTGGCGTCGCGCCCATCCACACCTCTCCGAGGTGTCCGGGCACAATCGTATAATCGAATCCCACCGTCGAAGGCTCCGCCGGATACGTCGTCAGCCCTCCCTCGCCGGCTGTGAAACTCGCGCTGTCCAGTAGATCCCTCGCCGGGCCGCCGAACTCGAACTCTTGATAGTCGCCGTTGACCGTGATCTTCATGGTGTCCATCGCGGCGCCCTCAATGACGCGCTGCACCGCCGTGCTCGGATCCCAGTAATCGAAGATGCTCGCGCTTCCCAGGCTCGACGCCAGGACATAAGTCATCGTTGTCCCGAATGTCGAGCCGGCTTGCGGCGTAGTGTTGAAGGGCGCATTCACGAATATCGTCATCGTGTCTTGAATCGCGGTTACGAAACGTATCTCGCCCGAAAACGTTACACCTTGTCCCGAGGCGAGGCCGTGCGGCGCCGAAAACTGGATTTGCGTTCCGCCCGTCACCAATGCCACGGTCCCGCCGCAATACAAGAGCGGCGTTCCTCCCATCGCGGCCTGAAACAGCGGTCCATGGCTAGGCGGATTCGGTTGGCTCGTCCACTCGGTCATCAGCGTGGTTAGCTGAAAGCTAGTTGTCTTTCGGATCGTGTTCGGCAGGCCGACGAACGTCCGTGTCCCCGTCTTATCCGCCCGCGTCGTCTGCTCCGGAACCTGTTTAATCGTCAGCTTCAACAAGGGAATGCGGTTTTGGATCGTCACCGTCGGCACCGTGCCATACGCGGATTCGAGCGCCACGTAGATCCGCTCGTTGTTCGATGATATGTAACAAGACATGGCTCCTGGCTCCTCGACTCTTCAACTCGAAAGATCCACTTCAAATGTCACTCTTGCGATTTCTAGCAAGTTCTTTCCGCCGTGCTGCACCGGGTCATAATTCACTTCGTACCCTCCCGTGAAGAATGCGCCCTGCCCCCAACTTCCTCGATTGGTGTCTAGCACCTCCGTGATCGAGTCTACGTACAATCGCAACTGGTCTTCAAGCCCCTCGATGCGATCCTGTGAGACCCTAACCTCCGCGACCATACCGACCTTTCCCGAAAACGTCCGGAATTTCTCAGTCAACAGGTTCCGCGTCCGGTTCGAGTACACATGAACCACCGGATATTGCACCGCCGTGCTCCGCTCCGCGAGTGGCACAGGCGTGTTCTGTTGAATCACATGTGCTGGCGGAATCGGCGTCAGTGTCACGCCGGTATCCGCTGCTAACCCAGCCACCGTCGGCCCCAACCCCGTCTTGGGGTCGTTCAGGAATCCGGCAAACAACCCCGTGACCACGCTTCCCGTTCGCGCCATTCACCCTCTCCTCAACAGTCTTCCGCCAGTGATGAAGACATCCGCCAGTTGTCCGTTGCCAGGAGCACTGCTGGTAACCAGGCCCGAAGTCGGCAGAGTGAAGCTTTGCCCGATGGGAATCGGGGTCGTAGTTTGCAGCGTAACCGTCGTCGCGGATAGCCCCACGTACACGTTGAATGCCGTGGCAATCGTCGGCGCGGTCCCCATCTCTAACGCCAGGTTGCTCGAGTCCGGCGTCTGAAACGTCGTCAAGCTGCTCGGCTCTCCCTCTTCCCCATTCGCCGATACCCAACTGACTTGCACGTAATAGATCGCCGAGGGATTTGTGCCCAGGGCGATAACAAACGTCGGTTGTGACGCTTGCGGAATTGGCGTCAGCGCCAGCCCGATCCCGAAGCGCATCGTATCCTCTTGGGCGTTTCCGGAGAGTCGTTGATACTCTCTCCATTTCGCCTGATACCGATCGTTAAGTTGATTGTTGAAGGCGTCCCGGTACACCAGCTCAAGAGTGTGGAACGCATGCCACCGCGTCATCTGCGGGCTCACGACTACATCCGAGACTCCGATCCGCCGCCGGATGGACGTCTGAGGATCTAGAGTCCACGCATGATCCAGAAGCACGTCGAGAACCACCTCCACGATTTCTTCGGTCGACAACGTGAGCTTCGTGTCTAGATTGATCCCTTCAACGTTCGCCAGATTGAGAATGGAGGTCTCGTATGCCTGCAGATCTTCGTCGTCGTTCGGATTTCCATCGGTAAGCAGAGCCATCGGTCCTCGCTCCCTATGCTTTCCTCTGCGGCTTCAGCGCGGTTCGCAACGCGCGAACTTCACCCTCGGTCAGCGTGGGCGCCTCTTGCGCTTTTCTCCACGTCGCCTCGATCTCCGAACGGAAGTGCGCCGCTTGCTCGGGCGTCGCTAGATCCGCCTTCTCTTCAGCTATCAGCCGGGCCGCCAGCCTCCGCGGTACCGCCGTTTGCACCCCAGCCTTTCCTCCATCCGGGGTCTCCCGGCTGACGATCACAACGTCTGGGTCGTTGATCGTGGATTCGATCTTCCGGACTTTCTGATAGAACGCGCGCAGATCCATCGTGGCTCCTCTTTGCGGGCCCGGCAAAAGGGACTGGCTCGAATTTCGCCGTCTTTGCGATACTTCGTGCCTGTACCCTTTTGCCCCCGCGTTTGTTCTAGCTGTTCACCTGCACTCCGAAGCTGTTCCGCAAAACCCCGCATCCATACAGCACGTCCACCGTGAACTGCTGTGCCAGAGTGTTCGGTTGATAGCTCATCGTGACTCGCATTCCGAAGTTGCCGAGCTCCGCATACTCCGCAATCGCGCCAGTTCCCGGAAGAGGTTGTGGCAACCGCCGCACCACCAGGCCGATCGCGTCTCGCGCAAACGCCAGATTGTGCGTCGTCACCGGACTGCTCCCCGTATACACCACAAATTGGGATCGGAAGATGTAGAAATCCTTCATCTTCCCGACTGAGCCATCCACGATGGCGCGCAGCCCCGCTTCACCCGCCGTGTTGAATTCGCTGAACCGCGGAATCTGGCGCAGGGCGGAGTAGGTATTCGAGTCGACCACTAGGTACTTCGGGGCGCTGGCCGGAAGCTTGGCCGAGAATAGAGCAGTCTCCGCTGCATCCACCACCGCTTCCGTGATGGCGGTCCCCCCGGTTCCCACCGCCGCGTTGGTCGTGAACAATCCGTACAGTTCCAGCAGATCCGATTCGATGCTTTCTGCCAGCGCGACCACCGCCGGCTGCAAATACAGTTTCAGAAGATCTGGCACCGCCAGAACCTTGGTCACATCCGGGATTTGGAACGTCGCTTCCGCGTGCGTGTTCAGCACGATTTGTGCATTTCCGAGATTCGGATTTTGAGGCGTGACCGTCCCGCCTTCTGCGATATTGTTGGCCACCAGCGCGGGAGGAATCGGCACGTTTACCGTGTCTCCTGAATGCGCCAGAGTCGGTTCGTAGTCCCGATTTACCAGGTTCCCCATCACCAGGTTTCCCATGAGAGCCGGCAGCGCATCGGCTGCTACCAGCTTGACGATTGCATTGGCAACGTTTGCTGACGTAATTGCTGTGATTGTTGGCATTTATTCTCCTAGTTCTCTGTCCCTTACTTTCCCCGGAGGGTCTGCGTTGCAACTCTTACGATTTCCTGTCGTACCCGTTCCTTCTCCTCCGCACTCATTCCCGGCCGGATTCGATCCAGGTCCACGGCTTCTGCCGACTGTGAGCCCCGCTGGCC
>JBEKBK010000087.1:0-20488 GCA_050015435.1 Bryobacteraceae bacterium | reverse complement strand
GCGATGTTGCATTGATTGGAAGTGAATCGGCCTTGAGTGTAGTTCCATTTCCACCAACAACGCAGATTCCGGCAAGAGCCTCGGACGGAGGGCAGCTATGGGATTACCTGCCCGTCCATAACTTTGTTCTCACCGTTTTGGGAATGAACGTTGTGGACGATATGGATCTGGACAAGTTGGGCGAGGCTTGCGCCGCGCGCAAGCGCTGGGCATTCTTGGTGACCATGGCTCCCCTGCCGATGCCCAAGGGTACTGGATCGCCGATCAACCCGACCGCAGTGTTTTGACTCGTTACCCGCAACACAGTGTCTTTCAGCCGCCCAGGAGGCTCGCTATGAAACTTATGAAAATATGGAACCATGTTTGTTTTGTATTGCTCGTCGGAGTCATATGCGCCCCGCTGATGGCGCAAACGGCTACAGTTGTTGGTACTGTGACTGATGCGAGTGGAGCGGTCGTCCCCGATGCCGACGTGCAGTTTCGCAATGTTGAGACTGGACAGGTCCGCTCGACTAAGACTGACGGCAACGGGTCGTACAGTTTGCCGCAGATGAATGTGGGCAACTATGAAGCCCGAGTCGCACACGAGAGTTTCCGAACGACAGTTCTCCCCGGCATCACCCTGACGGTAGCTCAGGAAGCCACGATTAATGCCACCCTCCAGGTCGGAGCCGTTGCAGAACAAGTGGAGGTTCAGGGGAGCGCTCGGACAGTAGATACGGAGTCGGCGACTTTAGGTGGAACCGTCAATGAGCAACGAATGCAGGACCTGCCCCTAAATGGCCGGAATTTTGTGCAATTGACGCTACAGGAGATCGGTGTCACCCAAAACTCGAGTTACAGTTTTAGCGCCGGATTTACCGGCGTTATGATAAATGCCAATGGAGCTTCAATACGGTCCAATAGCTGGCTACTGGACGGGGCGCCTGCTCAAAACTTTTACGGCGCCAACAATTCTTCGATCAGCGGTACGACGCTTGGCCTCGATGGAATACAGGAATTCCGGATCATAACCACCGGAATTGGTGCCCAGTACGGCGGGGGGATGGGGGCTCAAGTGGTAATGGTAAGTAAAGGGGGCACCAACGGTTGGCACGGCGGGGCGTTCGATTATCTCCGCAATAGCGATCTAGATGCACGTAATTTCTTCGATCCGCATATAATCCCCCCCTTCGAGCGCAACAACTTTGGCGGGTCCCTGGGCGGACCCATAAAAAAAGATAGGACGTTTTTCTTCGCTAATTATGAAGGCCTAAAGTCGCGCACAGGCGTGACTACGGTGGACAACGTAATGGGTGCCGGATGCCACGGTCTGGCTGGCGCTGTCATCACGAACGTGGCATGTCCCCAACTGGGAAGCACTGCCTCCGTGACCGTGAATGCGGTCACCGCACCCTTTTTGGCATTGTTTCCACTTCCAAATTTACCGAATAACCAATACCATTACGAATTTAACGAACCTGATTCCGAGAGTTTTGGGCAGATGCGCGTCGATCAGACTTTTTCAGTCAAGGATACGGCGTTTGCCCGGTACACAATCGACAACAATACTCAAACGGTGCCAATAGGGTATCCTCAATTCCAAGCCGACTATTTCTCCAGGAATCAATATATTACGGGAGGCGAAAACCACATTTTCTCGCCCAGTCTTCTGAATAGTGCGCGGTTTTCATGGATGGAGACTTTGCTCAGCACCACTTCGCCTACGAATCTCAGCGGGCCCGACTATTCTTTCGTCGCCGGATTGACATTCGGTAATGTAAGCGTAGGAGGCGTGACCGGTATTGGCCCGCAACAAACAGACCCCGCGTATTTTGACCAATACGTCGCACATTTCAGCGACGACATATTTTACACGAAAGGCCGTCATTCGCTGTCGTTCGGCGTGCAGTTGGACCACTATGACGCTCCTTTTTTGAACAACACATACTTGTTCGGCACGATCAGCTTTGCAAACATCGCTAGCCTTCTGACTGGAACGGCAAGCACCTACACAGAAGCAACCCCGGGGCAAGATCACCACCGCGATTTCCTGTATTGGACAATGGGGTACTACGCCCAAGATAGCATCAAGCTGAATCGGCGCTTTACGTTAAATCTGGGGGTGCGCTACGAACCCGGCACGGTACCCTCCGAGGTGAATGGCCTTTCTGCGGCTCTTCGTAATCCTTCAACCGATGCCACCCCTACGATTGGCCCCTTGTGGCGAAATTACATGCTCAAGAATTTCAGCCCTCGCATCGGGTTTGCCTGGGACCTCTTCGGAGATGCGAAGACGTCACTGCGTGGAGGTTTCGCAAGGATGAATGACGTGAACAACATGGGCGGCATTTTGGACATCAGCGCAAATGGCACTCCTCCGTTTGCCACTGACGAAAACTGCGGGGTGGCGACCGTGATTACTTTGCCGTTGGTGTATGCGGGGTGCCCTTCTGGTAGCGTCTCGTCCCTGCGTACTCCCAACTACTATATGGAGCAGCCGCACCTTCTGACGTACACCTTGTCTTTGCAGCGCGCTTTACCGAGTAACATGACGCTAACCGTCGCTTACGCCGGTTCAAAAGGAATTGACCTACTTCGCACGCTTGAGGCAAACCCGATCCTTCCCGAGACTGTAAATGGGCAAGAATATTGGCCAGGAACCGGCACCCGCGTGAATCCAGCGTGGGGCTTTATCGGATTGAACACCTCACAAGGCAACTCCCGATACGACTCAGCTGAAATAGAGTTGTCAAAGCAGCTTTCCTCGGGTCTACAATTTCAGCTTTCGTATACTCGGTCCCGGGCATACGGTGATACTGAGTCCCAGTTAGGCTCCGATAACACGGCGGTAAGCCCGTATAATTCAAATCCACTGAATTATGCACAGGACCGCTCTGTCTTGACGTTTAATACGCCGAATAACTTCCGGTTGAACACCATCTACTACCTACCCAACGTGAAAGCTAAGGGTTTTGTTGGCGCTATAGCTAGAGGCTGGTGGGTCAGCAGCCTTCTTACTTTACAAACTGGTCTGCCGTTTACAGTGGTTTTGAACACCAACCGTTCGCGGTCGGGAATAGCCGGTGGAGCAGGCGGTATCGACCGCCCGAATCTTGTTCCCGGGTTTACGGCTGCGAGCATCACGTCGGGGACAACGGGGGCAGGGTGCCTAGGCGTGCCTGCAAATGAACCGGTGGGTACTCCCACTCTTTACTTCAACCCTTGCGCCTTCCAAGAACAACCACAGGGATATCTTGGTAACGCTGGCCAGAACATCTTAGAGGGTCCGCCACAGCGCAATTGGGACTTCTCGCTGGTCAAGGACACTGCCCTTCCCTTCCGGGAAGGCGCCAAACTACAGTTTCGTGCAGAAGTGTTCAATATTTTGAATCATCCATTTTTTAGTTTTCCGGCCCATGCTGTGTTCTCCGGTACAGCTGCGGGTTCGGGGGATATTGAAGCGCCACTTTCCAATGCCGGCGTTATTACCTCCACTCTCGGGACATCACGCCAGATTCAGTTAGCTCTGAAGCTGATCTTTTAGCCAATCGTGGAGGGAACTGAGAGTAAAGTGGATTGAAATGTGTTTTTCGCCGACACAGCACTGAGTCTCGAAATGTGGATTCAAGATTCCATTGGAAGCTGGAATATGAAAGCAATGATTTGGGCCGGGTTGGTGGCAGCGACGGCGACTCTGTGGGGTCAGGCGAAGAATCCGCGGTTGCCGAATGATATCGATCCGGCCTCGCATTCGAGGATTCCACTGGTGCACCGGCAGGATCTCGACGCGAGTGGCCAGAAGATCTGGGACTCCCTCGGCGGTAATCCGGATCGTCCGCCGTGCTGTGTTTTCGGCATCGCGATTTACAATCCCGAAATGGCTGACGCGCTGTTCAAGTTGCGTAATTCGGTGGTGAGGGACGGCACGCTGGGTAATCACATTACTGAAGTCGCGATTTTGACCGGAACACGGGAACAGCAGATGTCATCGAACGAGTGGACTGGGCATGAAGCCGCGGCGCGCAAGGCCGGCGTTGACCAGACTACGATCGACGCGATTAAGGAACGCAAAGACCTCACCGGCGTGCCCGAGAAAGACGCGCTGGTGATCCGTTTCGGTCGCGAGCTGTTTCGCGACCGGAAGATAAGTTCGGAGACCTTCGCGAAAGCCGTCGAAGCGTTCGGGCGGCGGGGTACCGTGGAGCTGATCGGAGTGATGGCCGACTACGCGATGGTAGCTCTGATGCTGGAGGCCGTGGACGAGCACCGTGGTCCGGAGCACCTGTGGTAGGGCATGCGCCCCCCCAAGGTTTTGACCCTCGGCGCATACCGCCTCACGGTCTACAAAACGAGGGCATCATTCTCAAGTTACTGATTCTAAATCATCGAAAACCTGTGTTGATCAACCGTGTAGGCTCTTTGACGGGCCGGAGCGGCCACTTTTGATAGGTCAAATTGACCCAGCCTGCTGGTCTTCAACTAAGCCTGATTGGACCAACTTCATGTTAGGATTGAACCGTCGCGGTTCAAATGCCTGGGCATTTACAAACAGATAGACAGCGTTGTGTAGGCGTTTTGAGGAGACTATGAGACATTTCAGAATGTGGCCGTGGAGCATGCCGGTGTTGGCGGTTGCGGGCGCGGGGCTATTGTTCGAGTGCGGCATATCCGCGGCAGAAGGTGGCGGGACGGTTGGAGCTGCGCAGGCTCCGACATTCACCAAGGACGTGGCGCCGATTCTGCAGCGGGCTTGTCAGAATTGCCATCGTCCGGGCTCCATTGCGCCGATGTCTCTGCTGAGTTACAAGGACGTGCGGCCGTGGGCCCGCTCCATGAAGCAGAAGGTAGCGGAGCGCGACATGCCGCCGTGGTATATCGACCGACATGTGGGTATCCAGAAGTTCAAGGACGATGCGGGCCTGACGGAACAAGAGATCGCGACGATTGTGCGCTGGGTGGATAGTGGTTCACCCGAAGGCAATGCAGCGGACATGCCGCCGCCGGTGAAGTTTGATGAACTGGGGAAATGGCATATCAAACCGGATTTGATCGTGACGGCCACGCCGTATACGGTGAAGCCAGAACAGCCGGATCAATGGCTTGATTTCTACGTTGACTCAGGTTTAACCGAGGATCGCTACATCAAGGAGATCGAAGGGATGCCAAGCTATCCGGATGGATTCCGAGTAGTGCACCATGCTCATCAGTACCTGATTCCGCCAGGCGCGGAGGGTGGCGAAGGGATGGGTCGTGAGCAGACGCTAAACGAGTATGCGGTCGGGAAGAATGCCGACATGTTTCCGGAGGGGTCGGGTCGTTTGATCAAGGCGGGAACCAAGGTCCACTTCAACCTGCACTATCACGCCATTGGGAAAGAAGTTAGCGATGCGTTCAAGCTCGGGCTGGTCTTCTATCCGAAAGGCGTCGTGCCGAAGCATATCGAAATAACCGAAATCATCGGCAGCAACCCTGAGACTCTGGACATTCCGCCGGGCGCGGACAATGTTCGGAGTGATGCCTACCATCGTTTCGCCAAACCGGTGAAGCTAACGGCGTTTCAGCCACATATGCACAATCGCGGCAAACGTGAATGCCTGGAGGCCATGTATCCGGACGGGCGGAGCGAAATGCTCAATTGCGCGGCATTCAACTTTGGCTGGGCATTGGTGTATAACTATGCCGACGATGTCGCGCCGCTGCTGCCGGCAGGCACAATACTGCATGTTATTAACTGGCACGATAACTCCGCAGGTCACCCTGGCAATCCTGACCCTCGGGCGTGGGTAGGGTGGGGCAACCGGACGAGCGATGAGATGTCGTTCTCGTGGGTGAGCTGGTATGAGATGACGAATGAAGAATTCAAGCAGGAGGTAGCGGCGCGGCGCGCTCAGTCCAAGATATCGGAGAATCGGCCGCCAGCCCAACACTAGGACGGATCACCCGACCAAGTGATCTCGCGGCGGGGGAGCATTAGGACTTGCCCCCCCTCTCCGCAGTTTATTATAATTAGTTCTCATCGGTTTTTAAAATCTTTGTCGTCCTCCCGGTTGACTTTTGCAGCGCAGAAAGTCTCGCCCTTACGTCGCTGGCTTGCGACTCAAACAGATCCGTCGCGAACCGAGCCGCATAGCAAAGTTCTCTCATCGACGGCCCAAGATAAACTGGCTGCGTTCGCCCTCAAAAACAGCGACACTGCCCGGTACAGTTTCGATGGTACCCATAGTTTGAAACTGCGGAAAGAGCGGAAACATAATACGCTTGCGCTAGTCCGCTGCGGCCAATCTGAATAGGTCAAGTCGACCCATGCAGCACGTCTCCAAGTAGGTTTCTTTTGATCAACTTCATGTTAGTATTTAAGCGCTTTCCCGGTGCTTAAATCATTTCTCGGTTCTCGATTGCCGGAGGCGGCGCGTAAGACGCTTTGAGGAGACTTATGAGACATTTCAGGATGTGGCGGTGGAGCATACCGGTGCTGGTAGTGGCAGGCGCGGGAGTGTTGTTCGAGCGCAGCATATCAGCGGCAGAAAGTGGCGGCACCGTTGGAGCTGCGCAGGCTCCGACATTCACCAAAGACGTGGCCCCGATTCTGCAGCGGGCTTGTCAGAATTGCCATCGCCCAGGCTCTATAGCACCTATGTCTCTGCTGACTTATAAGGACGCGCGACCGTGGGCACGCTCCATGAAGCAGAAAGTTGCGGAGCGCGACATGCCGCCGTGGTATATCGACCGACATGTGGGTATCCAGAAGTTCAAGGACGATGCAGGACTGACGGAACAAGAGATCGCGACGATCGTGCGCTGGGTGGACAACGGATCTCCAGAAGGCAACGCGGCAGACATGCCGCCGCCGCTAAAGTTTGAAGAACTGGGGAAATGGCACATTAAGCCGGACCTGATCGTGACGGCCACGCCGTATACGGTGAAACCGGAGCAGCCCGATCAATGGCTCGATTTCTATGTTGATTCGGGTCTAACGGAAGATCGGTATATCAAAGAGATCGAAGGGATGCCAAGCTATCCGGATGGATTCCGGGTGGTGCACCATGCTCATCAGTACCTGATTCCGCCAGGCGCGGAAGGCGGCGAAGGGATGGGTCGTGAGCAAACGCTAAACGAGTACGCGGTCGGGAAGAATGCCGACATGTTTCCGGAGGGGTCGGGTCGTTTGATCAAGGCGGGAACCAAGATTCACTTCAACCTGCACTATCACGCGATTGGGAAAGAAGTAACCGATGCGTTCAAGCTGGGGCTGGTCTTCTATCCGAAAGGTGTAGTGCCGAAGCATATCGAAATAACCGAAACCATCGGCAGCAACCCTGAGACGTTGGACATTCCACCGGGCGCGGATAATGTTCGGAGTGATGCGTACCATCGTTTCGCCAAACCGGTGAAGCTAACGGCGTTTCAGCCACATATGCACAATCGCGGCAAACGTGAATGCCTGGAGGCCATGTATCCGGACGGGCGGAGCGAGATGCTCAACTGTGCGGCATTCAACTTTGGCTGGGCATTGGTGTATAACTACGCCGACGATGTCGCGCCATTGCTGCCGGCAGGCACAATACTGCACGTTATCAACTGGCATGACAACTCGCCGAGCCACCCTGGCAATCCGGATCCCCGGGCGTGGGTAGGGTGGGGCAACCGGACCAGTGATGAGATGTCGTTCTCGTGGGTGAGCTGGTACGAGATGACGAATGAAGAATTCAAGCAGGAAGTGGAGGCGCGGCGCGCCCAGTCGAAGCTATCGGCGAATCGGTCGCCGGCGCAGCGCTAATGCCCTGCGTGGGCACTATGAGGATTGCCTAAATCAATGACCGATTCTATTAGCATTTTTGAAGCGGAGTTCTGGAGCTGATGAGTAAGTATTCTAGCTGGTGTGTATATATGCTGGCCGTAAGCGGCCTTTTCGTTTGCAGAAATGTTGCCCATGCTCAACAATGGGTTCCAATTCCTGAGGTTTCTGGCCAAGATGTAGTTCCGGTTTACGAAGGATGGGAGCGAAATCCTGACGGGACTTTCGACATGTTTTTCGGTTACATGAATCGGAATTATTCCGAAGATCTAAACATTCCAATCGGGCAAGACAACAATATGCAGCCTGGCGGGCCCGATCGAGGCCAGCCCACCTATTTTTACCCTAGGCGCGATCAGTTCGTCTTTCGCGTCCGTGTGCCAAAGGACTGGGGTGAAAAAGACGTGGTTTGGACTCTTACCTCTCACGGGCGGACCGAGAAAGCCTACGGTACATTAGCACCCTCCTGGGAAATCGACGAACGATTGATCGTCAAAAACATGGGTGGAACCCAAAGGTTGGATGAGGTCGATAACGATCAGCCTCCAACTGTAAAGGTAGACCCGGTGCCGCCGGTCACTTTGCCGAATACCGCGAAGCTAACGGCGTACGTGACGGACGACGGACTTCCGAAACCCGTCGCGCGCCGCCCCGTCGCTTCCGCCCGGCCAACATCGGGCAGCGACGACGGCGGTGGACCCATCGCGAACGCCCCGCCGGTTACGGCTCGGGTTCGACTGCGACCGCCCCAAGGGTTGTCGGTGATCTGGGTTCAATACCGGGGACCGGGGAAGGTGACCTTTGATCCAGAGGATTACCAAGCCGTTGTCGGAGGCAAGGTCACTGCAACCGCGACCTTTAGTGAGCCGGGAACTTACGTTTTGCGGGCCATTGCGAGCGATTCGATCGAACAGACAACCGAAAATGTGACCGTTACTGTGGCCGCTCCGGCGTCGCGGCCTTAAGTGACGAGCGCGCCGGATGTCATGAGATCGAATCGGAACGCGCCGATGGAAATCAAGAAAGGACAATGCGGAATGAGAAGGCTCTTTCGGGGACGCATGGCATTAGTAGCTTGCCTGCTCTTCGGTGTAATCATCCCGATTTGTGCGCAGTCAGGCGCGAAAAATGGAGAGTGGAACACGTATGGCGGGGATCTCGGTAATACTCGCTACTCCCCTCTTGATCAGATCAACGCAGAAAATTTCAATAAGCTCGAAGTAGCTTGGCGTTTTAAGACGGACTCGCTGGGCCCGCGACCGGAATATACTTTCGAGGGCACGCCGCTGATGGTTCACGGCGTCCTCTATACCACAGCGGGCTCGCGCCGGGCAGCCGTCGCGCTCGATGCGGCTAGCGGCGAGATGTTGTGGATGCACAGCGAAAACGAAGGCGAACGGGGCCGCAATGCTCCGAGGCAGCTTTCGGGCCGCGGCTTGGCGTACTGGACCGATGGGAGGCAGGAGCGAATTATCTATGTGACGCCAGGCTACCGAATGATTGCGCTGGACGCAAAGAACGGTCAGCCCATCCCCAGCTTCGGCAACAATGGTGTTGTGGATCTGAAGCTCGATGATGATCAAGAAATGGACTTGGTCACCGCGGAGGTCGGGTTGCATGCGGCGCCCGTCGTTGCCGGGAACGTTGTGATCGTCGGCGCGGCGCATAAGACGGGCGGTGCGCCGGTAAGCATGCGTCACGTCAAGGGATACGTCCGCGGCTTCGACGTACGGACCGGCAAGCGTCTATGGATCTTCCATACGATACCGCAAGCGGGCGAATATGGAATTGACACCTGGGAGAACGACTCCTGGTCATACACTGGCAACACCGGAGTGTGGGCGCAAATTTCGGTGGATGAACAGCTGGGGCTGGCATACCTGCCGGTGGAGCTGCCGACTGGAGATTCCTATGGGGGGCACCGGCCTGGAAATGGTCTCTTTGGCGAGAGCTTGGTTGCGGTCGATCTGCAAACCGGAAAACGCAAATGGCACTATCAGTTCGTGCACCATGGCCTCTGGGATATGGATATACCCTGCGCCCCGATACTTACTGATATCACCATAAACGGCCAGACAGTCAAAGCTGTGGCGCAGCCGACGAAGCAATCCTTCCTTTATGTGCTGAACCGAGTGACGGGGCAACCCATTTGGCCATTCGAGGAACGAGCTGTACCGAAGGGTGACGTGCCCGGCGAATGGTATTCGCCAACGCAGCCGTTTCCAACCAAACCTCCGGCTTATGAGCGTCAGAGTGTCACCATTGATGATCTGATTGACTTCACGCCTGAGCTTCGGGCGGAAGCAGTCAAGTTGGTTTCGCGGTATAAGTTGGGGCCACTATTCACTCCGCCTGTCGTCAGCAAGATCGAGGGCCCATTGGGGGTACTATCTCGGGGACAGCAAGGAACAAACTGGGCTGGAGGGTCTTACGACCCAGAAAGTCATACTGCATTCGTGTTTTCCACCGGATCAATTGGCGTCCTTAATTTAGTCGCCAGCCCCAGCAAAGAGATATCGGATATGAATTTCATACAAGGAACTGCCACTTCCGGGCCGCGCCGTAGCGGTGGTGCCGGTTCCTCGCAAGCCGGTCCCGCCCCTGAGGGTGGCGGCGGGGGAATGAGCGTGCAGGGATTGCCGATCGGGAAGCCGCCTTACGGGCGTCTTAGCGCCATAGACCTTGACAAGGGCGAAATCCGTTGGCAGATCGCCCACGGCGAAACCCCGGACAACGTCCGCAATAGTCCAGCGCTGAAAGGACTGAACATCCCCCGAACGGGTCGCCCAGGTATTATCGGGCAGCTAGTTACTAAGACTCTTGTTATCGCTGGCGAAGCCGGATTCTTTACAACTCCTTCCGGGCAGCGGGGCGCCATGCTCCGAGCCTACGACAAGCTGACCGGTCAAGAAAGGGGCGCAGTCTATATGCCGGCCCCGCAAAGCGGTTCGCCGATGACCTATACGCTAAACGGCAAACAATACATCGTCGTCGCCATCAGCGGCGGTAATTACTCGGGTGAATTGCGCGCGTTTCGGCTGCCGGAATAGCGACCACCGGGTGCGGGATATCAAATCGTTCGACACAGACACGGGAGATTCACCATGGTTTTGAGAACTAACAAGTACATCGTATTCGCAGGGATATTGACCATTGCGGGCGTGACGCGCTTCGTGTCCCCTACATTTGGCGCACAAAAGTCCAGTGGCGGCGTGGAGGCTTTGCAAAAGGCTCACGTACTGGAACGGCTGGTCGAGGAGATGCCGAACCAGCATCAAGGAACCGGAACGGCACCCAGCTTCGTCGCCGACGCGGCCTGGCCTAAGACGCTGCCGCACAATTGGATTATCGGCGATGTCGGCGGATTGTATGTTGACCAGCACGATCATATTTGGGTCTACCACCGACCTCGTTCCATTAGTTCCACCGACAGCGGGGCACAGGGTGTTGCGGGCAAGGACGCCAAAGGCAACGACATCAGTGCCCTCGGATTTCGACGACCCTACGGTCAGCTATCGGGCTGCTGCACGCCGGCGCCCTCCGTCCTGGAGTTTGATAAGGCTGGGAATCTGATCCAGGCCTGGGGTGGTCCGGGCGACCCAGGTTTCCTTGAGAAAAGATGCCGTCAGCAAGACGGTTGCTTTTGGCCGTCACGAGAGCACGGGATTTTCGTTGATCAAAACGATTTTGTGTATTTGGCTGGAAACGGGCAAGCGCGTAATTTCCACGGTCAGTTTCCATGGGCGCCGAACTTTGGAGAAGATTCTCAGGTTCTGAAGTTTAAGAAGGACGGTACGTTCGTTTACCAGATTGGCAATGCCGGCGCGAAGGGCCCGAACAGCAACGACACTAACGGTGGCATCAACGGGACGCCCCAACCTTTCTGGCCGGCCGATATGACTGTGGATCCGAAGACAAACCTGCTGTACATCGCAGACGGTTACGGGAACCGCCGAGTGCTAATTGTCGACGCGGCGACCGGGAAGTACGTGGGTCATTTTGGGGCGTACGGCCAGAATCCGGTGATTGGAGAGAACGGAGGCGGAGCGGAGGCGGGCGAAGGTGTTGGCGCGTGGCCGGCGGATTTCAAGCGCGGCGAGATGAAGCCGAAATTCTTCCGTAGTCCGCTGCACAACGTTAAGTTATCCAACGACGGCCTGCTTTACATCTGCGATCGCGGCAACAACCGCATTCAGATTTTCAAAGCGTCAGAGGTGGGCAAGACCTGTTCGAACCCCAATGGTGAGGTCGGCAAATGCGGATTTGTAGGGGAGATCCACATTGCTCCGCAAACCTCGGCCGGTACATCAGGGACAGTGAACTTCTCGACCGACGCAAAACAGAGTTGTTTATACGTGGCGGATCTGACGAATGACACGATTTACGTTATCAATCGCCAGAACTTACAAGAAATGAGTCGTTTTGCGACGGGCGGACGTCAAGCGGGAGAATTCCACTGGCCACATGTAGTTAGCGTGGATTCCGAGGGCAATGTGTATTCGGGCGAAGTAGATGGCGCGGCGCGGGTCCAGAAGTTCATCCGATATGGTCCAACTGGCTGCAGCGGCACGGGGAACCCGGAGGTCGGCAAGTACCTCAACCAGTGAATTCGCCGGTAGTCGACGCGCGATTCGGGGTGTCCCCAGCATTTGCAGCGGTTGTGATCGGGATCTCAGCAAGTCTGCCCGCGCTTTCGCGAGCGCCAACGTGTGGCTTAAAACTCTACAGGGGGTTGACAGGCTGAGACGTGCCCACGAATCGCGCGTTCGCCAACGCAAGGAGATCATATGAAATTCGAGCATAAATTCTTAATCGTCGCATCGATCGCTGGCCTTTTCGCTTTCGTTGCTCGGGCTCCGGTCCTGACACTCATGCGAGCGGCGCCAGTCCCAGATCACAACGTGACCCAGGCCGACATTGACAAGTGGACGGTTGAACTATCCAACTGGGGGCGCTGGGGCAAAGACGACCAGAAGGGGACGCTGAACCTGATCACCCCGGAGAAGCGGAAACAAGCGGCAGGCTTAGTGAAAGAAGGATTTGCGGTATCGCTGGCACATGATGCCCTGACTGAGAAAGCGATCGATAATCCCAATCCATATCAAGACACCATGGGCGTAGCGGGCCCAGTCGCCGCGACGGATCAAATTACGGTTTCCTTTCACGGATTCGCCCACACTCACTTCGACGCGTTGGGACATCACTTTTTTGATGGCAAATCCTATAACGGATATCCTCAAAAGCAGTACGTCACGATGGAGGGAGGCGCCACGAAAGACGGAGTCATTAATGCCAAAGACGGCGTTTTTACAAGGGCGATCCTGATGGACATTCCACGGCTCAAGGGCGTCGAATATATCGAACCCGGAACCGCGATCTATATTGAGGACTTGGAAGCATGGGAAAAGAAGGCCGGAGTGAAGGTCACATCCGGAGATGCGGTCTTCATCCGCACAGGCCGTTGGATACGGCGCGCAAAAATGGGTCCCTGGGACGTCGGAAAGAGCGCGGCCGGTCTTGACGCGTCTGTAATTCCATGGCTAAAGCAGCGGGATGTCGCCTTGATCGGAAGCGAATCGGCCCTGAGCGTTCAGCCGTTGCCCGCGAATAATAAGCTTACGGGCCCTGACGTAATTACAGGACCAATCCACAATTTCGTACTAGTTGCGTTGGGAATGAATATTATCGACGACATGGACCTGGATAAGGTCAGTGAAGCAGCCGCCGCCCGAAAGCGCTGGATGTTTCTCGTTACGATGGCTCCCCTCCCGATGCCGAAAGGTACGGGGTCGCCGATCAATCCGACTGCTGTTTTTTAGTCAGGCAAGCGACCACGACCCACGAACGGTGCTCGCAAGACGGTGTCGAGTAGTTCGTTTTCGTGAAGAAGTGTTGCGCCGTGGAGGCGTTCCACGCTTCAGTTCGGAACGCGGGGAAGCGGATCTGTGCGGAACCTTATATACGGCTAAACAGTTCAGTTTCTGCCAGCCGATGAAACGATACGGTCGAGTGCTCGGATCGGGAGGGCCCCGCGCGATTCAGGTCGGGGGACGATTTTCGTTCTGATGATGGCCGGGAACCGAGGAGATTCGCACGACTAAGCACGATTCTCGATTTGATTCAGAGCCGGTTCCACGACTGGGCACATGGGTGATCACATTTGGCGCCGCAGCGGTGTTATGGGTCGTGGCCTTGATAGGAGGGTTGCTCTCCAACGGAACCGCATCCACTCGTGAAGTAGATGTCAATAACCGTCCCGTGCAGATTAGCGAAAGTGGCTATCGTAGCTCGGACGTCTGTGAAGCGTGCCATCCACAGGAGTACGAGAGTTGGCACAACTCCTACCACCGCACGATGACACAGGTCGCCACACCGGCCAGCGTCATACCGAGTTTTGATGAAGTTCAAGTCGCTGCGGTCCATGGCCAACCGATGCGCCTCAAGCGTATCGGTTCTGAATTCTGGGCTGATTTCGACGATCCGGATTTCCGGGGACCCGGCGAGAACGGACGCCGGGTCACACGGCAAGTCGTCCTACTGACCGGTTCGCATCAACAGCAGGCCTATTGGTACGCGACCGGCCACCACCGGTTGATCGGCAAGCTTCCGGCAATGTACCTGATCGCGGAGCGCCAGTGGGTTCCGAGGCGGGACGCCTTCCTTCATCCGCCGGATGAGCCACCGGCTTCCGAGACCGGCGGCTGGAATGGCGTTTGCATCGCCTGCCATACCACCGATGGAAAACCTGAGATCGATACGCCGTTCGGATCGCGCCCGGTACTGAAGCAGGTAATTGAATCGAAGGTCGGGGAGTTCGGGATCGCCTGCGAAGCGTGCCACGGCCCGGGCGACGAACATGCTCGGTTGAACCACGATCCTCAACGCCGTTACTGGTTCCACTTGAGCGGCCGTCAAGACCCTTCGATCGTTCAGCCTTTGCGTCTCACTCCGCAGAGATCGTCGGAGGTTTGCGGGCAGTGTCACAGTGTGTGGGAATTCTATAACGTCGCCGGCGAACGACAGGCGAACTTCAACGGGTTGCCCTATCGTCCAGGAGACGAACTGCGCAAGACCCGGTTTATCGCGCAACCGACGACGAACCTGAATTCTACGGCAATGAAGGAAATCCTGGCGGACGATCCTCCTTTCGTCCGCGATTCCTTCTGGCCGGATGGCATGATCCGTGTGTCAGGACGAGAGTTCAATGGTCTGATCGAATCACCATGCTTCAAGACTCCGAATCCGGAAGAGGCGATGACGTGTTTCTCCTGCCACAGCATGCACAAGAAAAAAGAAGATCCGCGATCGCTCCATGAATGGGCTGATAAGAAGCAACTTGCCGCAGGGATGGATGGCAATCAAGCGTGCCTGCAATGCCATCCCAAGTTTCGAACGAATCTGGAGGCCCACACCAAACACCAGGGTGTTTCTGGGAACCTCTGTTACAACTGCCACATGCCTTATACAACGTATGGGCTCTTGAGGGCGATGCGAAGCCATCAGGTCAGTAGCCCGAACGTCCAGACGAGCCTTTCCACCGGTCGTCCTAACGCGTGCAATGGGTGTCACCTGGATAAGACCCTGGCCTGGACGTCGGAATATCTGGAGAAGTGGTACGGGGTATCCCGGCCGGAACTGACCGGCGAGGAAGAGACAATTAGCGCGGCAGTGTTGTGGCTCCTTAAAGGCGACGCGGGCCAGCGCGCGCTCATGGCCTGGAGCCTGGGCTGGCAGCCGGCACAAAAGGCTTCGGGTGTCAATTGGATGGCGCCGATCCTTGGCCAGCTCCTCGATGATCCGTATGCAGCGGTGCGATTGATTGCGGCTCGCTCGCTGAAGGGGCTGCCGGGGTTCGCGGGTTTTGCATACGATTTTCTATCTCCGCCCGACATTCGCGCCGGCGCTCCACTAAAAGCTGTTAACGTTTGGCACGGCTCCCTCGATCCCATGCGCCGCCGCAATGATCGGGCGCTCTTGTTGGACGCTCGGGGCGAGATCCGGCTCGATTTGGTGAATCTCATAAGACAGAAGCGAGACGACCACCGCATGTCTCTCCGTGAGTAGATAATCTGAGCGCCCATGCCCTTGCCTGAACAGTTAATCCCGGCTAAAGACGTTTATGCGCTCCGGCATTTCCGGCTTGGTTGGTGGGCATTATTGCTTTTTACGGCATTAGGCCTCGCTCTCGAGACGCTCCACGGATTTAAAGTTGGAGCCTATTTAGACGTGTCAAATCAAACGCGTCGATTGATGTGGACGCTCGCACACAGCCACGGCACCTTGCTGTCCATCGTGAATCTTATGTTTTCGGTCGTATTGCGTACCTTCCCCGAAATCAATGTCGGGACCTTGCGGGTGACATCCCGGTGTTTGATCGTCTCGACTGTCCTTTTGCCCGGGGGTTTTTTCCTAGGTGGAATTGTTGTGTATAGCGGCGACCCGGGGCTCGGAATTGTGTTAGTCCCAGTGGGCGCTGTGCTGTTTATGGTCGCGATTTTCCTCCTGGTCCGGGCAATCGCCGCACCGGCATCCAGGCAGGGAGCGCCAACGCCATCGCGAGAAAAACGCCCAGTCAGGAGCTGACGAATGGTTGATCGAATTTCAGAGGGACACGGTTCGATTTTTGTTTGCCGTTTGGTGGGCCGTGCCAGGACCATAGAAAGCGAGGACATCAAGTCAAACCCCGACGGTTCAGATGATCGCCCCGGCCAGACGCGCCATCACGACCGTACACGTAGATCGGCATCGCGCCAGCGTCTTTGGAACGGACGGCAACGATCAAACGGTGTGGCCCTACCGAGGAACGAAGATGCTCATTGAACCTCGCCGCTTAAGTGCTATTTCTCGAGTTGAAGAAAAGACGCCAATTAGGAGCGCTCGAACGAGAAAGAATGGAGTGGGCGTCATGAAGGCTGGGCGCGGAGATCGAACAAAGACTGCGCCGACAAGTGAATCTGCAGGGGATTTGCGATCTGGACCGGAAGGCACCCGTATCCGGAGCACGTGGATGCGGAATTTTCGTCTTGGAGGTGGTCCTCCATTGTGGGTGATACTTAAAGGACGTTGAGTGCCCAGGGAACCGCGATGCCGTAGAACGCGACCGCGAACAGGGGTGAGCAGGTGAGTGCGGCATGAAGCTCACCGTTGTCGACCGGGGGATGTTTTGAATCTGAATTACTGGAGTTCGCATCGATGCTGGACCCAAAACGTTAGGGAGTTTTTGAGAGAACAACTTGCGAAACTGGGGAGGCAGTAAAGAGAGTCTCCGCAGTCATGGAAACAATGACTAGCAAGTGGAGAGGCGGTTGGAATCCACGTTTTCTGGGGAGCCACAAATTCACTTTCGAACTACAACCCCGAGTTTGTTGACAGCATCGAAGGCCTCCGAAACCCCTCATCTAACCCAAACATTCGCAGGCATTTGCGTTTGATCGAGTCCGCGGAGATTGAGCGCGGCAAGGTTCGGCCGCTGGTGTTTGGCGCGCCGTTTCCGGCCCGTTTGGACGAAATTCTCCGTTTTCTCCAGTTGACAGGTCGCGTTTGTTGACAGGTCCGTTCGGCCCGGGGTACCGGAACTATTTCGAACTTTATCCACTGAAGCCATGCCCCGCGTCGTTCAGAGCCGTCAGTGACCGGCGAAAATCAGCCCTAAGGCTGGCTCGGTAATCCTGACAACAGGTCAGGGTCGTTTCGGGGTTGAGCTTGGCGAGGCCCTACCACCGTCGCGCACCAGTTCGAGCCGTCGCATTTCGATCTCGGGCACATGTCGCGTTACCCAGTTCGCCTTCACTTCGTCGCGATAACCTGGCGTTGTCTTTTCGGCAATCACAAAGCAAAGTTTGCCGGCAAGTTGCTGTTTTAGGGTTGCGTCGTGTTGCCATTGCTGGCTCGTAACGCCCCGTTCGGCGAGCTGCTGCGCGGCGGCCTCGATCAGTATAATCTTTGCCCCCCTTCGCAGCGAGTCCCTGCGGGCGCCGGCACTGGCACGCCTCTGATGCTCTGGGCAGCAGAAGAATCCATTTTTTCGGGGGCGGCGAGGTGCCTCAATGAGATAACGGCCGCATGGCGCGTAGCGGCACTTGAAGAGTAGATCCTTCCACTGGCTAACCATCAATCTTGTGAATAGCTCGTCGGCTTCGTTTACGGCACGCTGGTGAGAGAAGGGGTAGCGTGGCAATGAAAGCGTACCGAGGGGTAACTCACCCAACTGAGGACGGAGAACCGACAGCTCTGGATCAAAAGCCAGGCGCAGCGGGGTCCTCGCAGCGCACATTTCGACGGCGGCAAGGGCGACCGAAGTGCGTGCCAAATGCCTCAGCGCGGGGTCTTCCGCTCCGTCGGGACCCAGTCCGGTGTCAATCCATTCGTCTACAAGTATGCGAAATCGAGTGGTGGTAATGGCGGTTCCGAAATCGCCAAGATCTGCCCAAAAGGAACTCAGAAGCCCAGGAGAGGACATCATGGAACCAATTGACACCTTTTCCTGGAAAGGCTTTATGGCGCCAGCCAGATCGTCTTTTGGGAGCCCTTTACGCCCGAGCATTTCGACGACAACGCTGGGCGACATGGGACCGAATGCAGGCACGTCCACAAAAACATGGTAGAACGGATCGGCATACAAAGCCATCGCCAGCCATACAAATTCAGGCCAGTTTCTGCCTCCTGTGAGCATTAACCTTGGGAGGGATAAGGAGACAAACTAAGCGGCATGAGCGAAACACTCCATCCGATCAAATTGGCAGCCCAACGGCTGGGAATCAGCATTTGGACCCTCCGCAAAAAAGCGTATGAGGGCGAGATCGCTTCAGTTAAAATCGGCGTGAAGCTACTGATACCCGAGTCAGAGATAGAACGCCTGATTCGAGACGGAATGCGCCTACGGCGCGCGGCGCAATGATCGCACCATTGCCCTCCGACGCTTCCGATTCACTTTGTTCGCGTGCCGGATCACCGACGGACGGGGACCGCGCCGCATGAACCGACGACCGGGGAAGCAGGAGGACCCGGTCCGGTGCGGGCCGGACTCTTTTACCGAGTTGTGCGACGAGCGCGAAGCTGCCCGGCGTCTCGGCTTGAGCGTTGCCACGCTGCGGCGACGCCGGCGACTGCAGCAGCCTCCTGTCTGGGTGAAGCTTGGCTTCCGTGTCTTATATAGGAAGCAAGATCTGGAGTTCTTCATAGATGCCAACCTGATCCACCCTTCTGATGGAGACCGTGGCAATGGGAAATGAACGGCTCGCGCCAGGCCGCATCCCCAGAGCCGACCTAGCGGAGATTGAAAGCGGAATATCGCTTCTTTTCACTCCCGGCGACGTAGTCGAAGTTCGAATCCCAAAGACGCGGGTTGGTGTAGTGGCAGGGTACTTCGATGACCACATAGCCCTGGCCAAGTCCATCTGCGCCGCGGACGCGAAGTATCAGGCCGCGGGCGTGTATTACGTGCTCAACCGGATAAACCCGGCACTGCTTGGGCGGGCCTACAACCGGCTAAAGGAACGGGCGGAGTACACAACCGCAGACAGCAACATCCTCCTGCGTCAGTGGCTTCCTATTGACCTCGATCCAGTGCGCCCGGCCGGGATTTCTTCGTCGGACGAGGAACACGCAGCCGCCATCAAGCGTGCCCAGCTCATAGACGAGGATATGGTGAAGGAATGGGGCCGGCCTATCATCGCTGACTCCGGCAACGGCGCTCACCTTCTATATCGCATCGCCCTCGCGAACGATCGAGAGTCGATGATGTTCGTCTCAGGAGCACTTGCTGAACTGGACCGCCGCTACTCCGATGGTGTGGTCAAAATCGACGTCACCTGCGCCAACGCGGCGCGAATTTGGAAAGCTTACGGCACGGTAGCGCGCAAGGGCGACAGCATCCCAGGCCGCCCACACCGCCTGAGTAGAATCCTGCGAAGGCCGAATGATAAGCCGTGAAGCGCTGGCCCAATTCGGCGGCAGTGCCACGGCACAAGGGAAGCCGGCATCCGGCGCCACCGGCTTCGACATGGAAGGGTACCTGACCAAGCATGGTTTCAAGGTGATCCGACGCAAGCCTTGGAATTCGCGTCCTGGGGGCATGATCTTCGAACTTGAGCGGTGCCCATTCAATCCTGACCACACCGGCGGATCGGCGGCGCTTACATTCGCGGACGGTGTTCCGGGCTTTGCCTGCAAACACAACGGCTGCGATGGCAAGACGATCAAGGACGTCTTCGCCAACTATCCACCCGAACGCCCGCCACGAGTGGAAGTTGCCGATGAATGGCCGGACCCCGCCCCCTTGGGCGGGGTGCTCCGGGGCGTTGAATCCTTTGTCCAAGAGCTGCTTCCGGCGTCCTTCCGCGCCCACGTGACGGATGTGGCGGAGAGAATGCAGGTTCCCCCGGATTTCCCGGCGGCGGCCACGGTCATTTGTCTTGCTGGCGCAGTCAATCGCCGCGCGATGATCCAGCCGAAAATGCACGACACCGGGTGGAAAGTGGTCCCCAATTTGTGGGGCGCGATCGTGGGGCGCCCGGGCTTCAAGAAGACTCCTGTCATCGAGTCAATCACGCACCCGCTTAAGGAAATTCAATAGATAGGGTTCCAAGCCCATGAGGATGCTCAAGCTGAGTACCAGGAACAGCGCGAGCTACATGAACTCAAGATCAATGCCTGGAAGCAGCAAACCACGCAAGCTCTAAAGGCCGGGCGAATACCACCGGAGCGACCAAC